>JAWLBB010000001.1:1567500-1720293 GCA_041395105.1 Opitutaceae bacterium
TGAAGGGCACTGATTTGGAATCCCATGACCAATTCCAGCCGATTTCGGGTCATGAGCTGAGATTATGTGGGGCCCCGAGGATATCGTCGAAGCTTATAACCGACCGATCGGAGTCAAGTTTCCTTGGTCGAGCGGGGACCCTGCCGTTCTATAGGCAAACCCACAATCCTCCCCTCGGCCTCCCTGAGTCTGTCGACTCGAGAGCCTTCGACCACGATTCCGTCCGTTCTCGAACTTCGGGCGGTCTGGTTCGGGAAGCCGTCCGACCTCCGCGCGATCACAGCTGGCCGGTGATCCTGCGCCTGTCCCCCATCCCCGTCATGTTGTCATCCAAATCGATTCGAATCCTGACCCTTTCGATTCTTGCCCTGGGAGCCGCCGGTGCCGCGCAGGCGGCGGTGACCATCGCCGTCGTCGGAAAGGAGAGCTATTTCAACCAGTTGGGTCCCGATCCTGAGGACCTGACCGCCGAAGTGCTGGACCCTGACTATGACAACTACCCCTACGCCGCCTACGCGAGTGTTGTTGTGGATAATCAAAGTGACATATCGGGCGCCTGGGTGCAGCCGGACGGCGGGGCCCCCATCGCTCTGGAGTGGTCAGCCGACGAGAATTCCTACGAAGCGTATCAGGGAGTCGAGAGCAAGGCCGCGCTCGACAGCTTGTTTCCGGCCGGGAATTACCTGATCTGGTACACGCCTGCCGGTGGGGCCGGGGATATATCGAAGACCTTGTCTCTGACCCAGACCTTTCCCGATACTCCATTCATCGAAAACTGGTTTGACCTTCAGCATTACCCGGTCGGCGAGGACGTGACGGTTCGCTGGAATGCCATGAGCGGCGGGGCGGCCGACGACATCATCACGGTCGGAATCAGCAGTCTCCTGAATGGGGACACGGTCTTCGAGTCACCCGTTCATTATTTCGAGCCCGGTGGTCTCGACGGGACGGCGCGCTCCGTGACGATTCCGGCCGGGACCCTTTCCGCGGGGGTCGAATATTTGATGCTTCTCAGTTTTGACAAAGTCGAGACGGTCGACAACGGGGTCACGGTGCCGGGTGTCCTCTTCGGGTCGACCCACTATGTCGAGACGAATACCGTTATCCGTCCGGTGGCGCGTCATCCGAGCACGGTCATCAATTGGGGGATGCTGAGCCGCTGGACGACACACCAGCAGGTTGGCCCGGCGACGGTTGAACCCCTGGAGGGGGATGAAGCCGCCTATATCTATACCGCCATCTGGCTGGAAAATCCCGCCGACTTGACGGCCGCGACGGTCAACGGCTTTGTGCTGACGCAGGAAGAGGAGGGCTGGACCAGTTTTCAAGCGGTCGGTGACGACTTGGATCTGCAGAATTGGCTCTCCAACGGCGAGCATGAACTCAACTACAGCTTTGCCGCGGGAGGTTCGCATTCCACCAATCTGAACCTGACCGGGGGTGTCCTGCCGCCGGTCCAACTGGCCAATTGGAGTGAGCTCCAGGCCGCCGACGCCTCGACGGCCACGCCGATCCGCTGGATGGCGCCCGAGGGTGTGAAGGCCCGCGACGCCTACCTCGTCAAGGTCGAAGATTCCGGGGGCAATGTCCTCTGGGAGTCCGATCTGGATTTCAATTCGGACGCTGGCCTAAACGGAATGGATACATTGGTGGATGTCCCGGCAGGAATCCTCGAGGCCGGCCAGGTTTACAGCGGCTCAATCTCCCGTCTGCAGTTCACGGACATCGACCGGGGTTCCCAGGCGGACACCGTCTTTGTCGCCTTCAACGCGGTGGAGACCCGCTTCACCATCAATACCGGTGCGGTGGTGGTCGATCCGATTGAGCTCGGAGCGGTTGTTCGCGAGCTGTACTACTGGCAGGCCGGACCCGGGAGCCCGGTGTTGAGCACCGACAACTCCGACCAGTTCGGAACCCTGGCCGTCCTCTGGGGAGATTCGGCTGATTTGCTCAGCTCGGCCTCGGTCACCCTGCCTGGCGGTGAAGAGAGGGTGATGGCTTATGATGTTGAGGAAGGTGAGTTCTCCGTGAAGAAAACCAATGACGGTTTCGATGCCATGCTCGCGGATTTCCCGGCTGGAAACTACGTCCTGAAGTATCAGGTATCCGGAGGTGCCCAGGTTGAGATCACCCTGGATTTCGATCAGTCCTTTCCCTCGGCTCCCCAGTTCATCAACTGGGCGGAGGCGCAATCGGTCCTCGCATCGGAGCCTTTCACGATCAAGTGGCTGCCCATTGAGGGCATGACCGACGCGGACGCCATCCAGCTCTACGTTGAAAACGAGAACGGCCCTGTGCTTGAGACGCCGTTGATTTTGCTGGACCCCGACGGCATGGACGGCACGGCCACCTCCTACACTATTCCGGCGGGGACCCTTCAGCCGGGCCGGGCCTATGATGTGAGCCTCGATGCCATTCGACTTGCAGACCGCGACCAGACCACTGTGCCGGGCACCCCCTTCGGCGCGGCCAACGTCGTCTCCACGACATTCAACCTGATCACCACAAGCGGGAACCGGCCGCCGGTCATCGCGACGGAGTCGCTCGGCAGTGCCACCGAGGGCCAGCCTTTTGAAGTCGGGATAGCCGGATCGGACCCGGAGGACGGGGTTGGTGTCACTTTCAGTTCCAATTTCCTTCCGGCTTGGCTCGAACTGACTGACCAGGGGAATGGCAGCGCGATCCTGAGCGGGACGCCAACGGGGTCGAATATCGGCACATTCACCGTCAGGGTCACGGTTGCCGACTCCGGAGGCCTGGTCTCCAGCCGCGACTATGAACTGACTGTCGGTCCTGATCTGACGGATCCCGAAGGACGTGCCCTGGATATCGGATCGATTTCCTGGCAGAGGGACGGCACGGCTCCGTTCGTGGCCCAGATCGCGGAGGTACAGAATGGTGAGAGCGCGCTGATCTCGGGTGCGGTCGGCGACGGCGTCGCCAGTTCGTTGCAGGCCAGTTTCACCGGCCCGCTCAAGCTGTCCTTCTTCTGGAAGGTTTCTTCGGAGGCGGGCAAGGATTTCTTCCGGGTCAGGGTCGACGGGGTGGCCGTGGCCGGGATCAGCGGCGAGCAGAACTGGCGCGAGCAGAGCATTGATGTTCCGGCCGGCCTGCATACCGTGCGTTGGGCCTACGAGAAGGATGGGTCGGGTTCGGGAGGGGCGGATCGCGGTTGGCTTGACCATCTGGTCATTCTGCCTCCGGAGGCGGGTGTCTTCGCGGGAACCTACCTCGGAGAGATCAAGTCGAGCACCGGGACGGTTTCACTCTTTGTCCGGCCCAACAATACCGCGGTATTTCTCGGCTATCATCCGGAGTCGGGCAAGGGTCTGTCGAACTTTGCCTTCGTGCTTTCCGATCTCGGAGAATTCTCCTTCGAGGTGGTGAACCCGGAGGACATGAATGCGAATTACACGGTGACCGGAACGATCAGCGGTGGTGTGGCTACCGGTTCTGTATCGGGACTGGGTTTGAACTTCACCGCCAATCTGATCTCGGGTGGCGGCGAAGTGGTCTCCTACGATGGCTACTACCAGAATGCGCTGACCGCAACCACCTCCGGTCTGGTCTATCTGATCGTCGCGACGGACGGCCAGGCCTACTTCTTTGCGCAGGATCGGGATTACGTCGAGGGCTACATCACCACGATCGACGCATTCGGCAACATTGCCCTGCAGACCTCGAAGGGATTCGACTATGCCCTTCAGGTGGATCCGACGACGGATATCGTGGCGGGAACCTACACGCCCCCGGGCGGTGAGACATCGAGCATCCTCGGCATCCGCGAAGGATCACCGGGCGACGAGCTTCTGGCGAATATCTCCACTCGTGGAAAGGTCCTGACCGGCGGCAAGATCATGATTGCGAGTTTCGTCATCACGGGCACCGGATCGAAGGATCTTCTCATCCGGGCCATCGGTCCGAAGCTCAATGACTTCGGATTGCAGGGCGTTCTCCAGGATCCGGTCATCAATCTGGTGAGGCTGGGTGAGCTGATCCCGATGCGAACCAACGATGACTGGGGTGATGACGGGCAGACGAATCGTATCATCGAGGACTCGATCCGTCTCGGGGCTTTCCCGCTCAATGTCGGCGGGCGAGACTCGGTCATGGCGGTTTCGCTGGAACCCGGTGCCTACACGGCAAAGATCCGGGGCAATGGGTCCTTGACCGGGGTGAGCCTGGTCGAGGTCTATGACGCCGACGATCCGACCGAACGGTTGCCAACCGCCGATGTGGTCAATATCGCCACCCGGGGCGAGGTGGGAACCGGTCCTGATGCGCTGATTGCGGGCTTCGTCGTCTCGGGCGACGTGCCGAAGCGTGTCCTCGTTCGGGGGATCGGACCTCAATTGACCGAGTTCGGGGTGGCGGGTGCGCTCGAAGATCCGCGGATTGACCTGACCAATTCCGACAAGGAGTTGGTCGCGACAAATGACAACTGGGGTGACAATCCCGATGTGGCGGCGGTGAGTGCCGCGATGACTGAAGCGGGTGCTTTTGATCTGCTCGAAGGCAGCAAAGACGCCGCGCTTCTCATCTGGCTGCAACCCGGTGCCTACACGGCCAAGGTGACGGGGATCGATGGCGGCACGGGAGTGGCCCTGATCGAAGTATACGACAACTGAGATCGACCTCTGGCGGCACAACGACTCGGCAAGTGCGGGACAGTTGCTGCGGTTGGTTCGGGTTCTTGACCGGCAACACGGTGATTGGGGTTTGACGGAGGATTGGACCGGAGAATTGACTGATGTCGAGCCCTCCGGTCATCTGGTGGGAATTCGACGCCCCCAGACCCCGTGTTTTCCCTGATTTCGTTCGTCTTCTTCACCGCCCTGGTCGGCCTGGTTTCCTGGCTGAAGACCCGGAAGGATGATCATGCCCACGGGGCGGGTTATTTCCTGGCCGGGAACAGTCTGACCGGTTGGGTGGTGGCGGGTTCGCTCATGTTGACCAACCTGTCGACCGAGCAGATCGTCGGATTGAACGGCGGCGCCTATCTGAACGGGGCCATGGTCATGGCCTGGGAGGTGATCGCGGCGATCGCGCTCGTGGTGATGGCCTTGTATTTTCTTCCCCGATACTGGGCGGGTCGAATCACGACGGTTCCCCAGTTCATCGAGAGGCGCTTCGGCCGGGGGATGCGACAGATCCTCAGTGTTCTCTTCCTCTTCTTCATCACCATCCAGTTCCTGCCCTTTGTCCTTTACTCCGGGGCCCTGGTCATCAACAGCCTCTTCGATGTTCCGGGTTGGCTCGGCCTGTCCGAGGAAACGTCCGTCTGGGTGACCGTCTGGGCGGTGGGCACGATCGGGAGCATCTACGCTGTTTTCGGCGGATTGAGGGCCGTTGCCATTTCCGACACGGTCAACGGCATCGGCCTGCTCATAGGTGGCTTTCTGGTTCCGGTCCTGGGTTTGGCGGCCCTGGGTGGGGGCAATCCCGTGGACGGGTGGGCACGGATTCTTGAGAATCAATCAGGCATGCTGGACCCGATCGGAGCCGCCGGTTCGAACATCCCGGTCGCTACGCTGTTCACCGGAATGATCCTGACCAACGTCTATTACTGGTGTACCAACCAGCAGATTGTCCAACGGACCTTTGGCGCGAAATCCCTGGCCGAGGGCCAGAAGGGCGTATTGATCGCGGCGGTACTGAAACTGCTCGGACCGCTCTACCTCGTGCTTCCCGGAATCATCGCCCTGGAAATGTTCGGGAGTGATCTGGCCCTGCCGGATACGGCCTACCCGCTCCTGGTCGAAGCCGTCCTTCCGGCCTACCTGGCTGGATTCTTCGGGGCAGTTCTCTTCGGGGCCATCCTCAGTTCCTTCAACAGTGCCCTTCACAGTGCCTCGACCCTCTTTGGACTCGATGTCTACAAGACGGTATTTCGCCCGCAGGCTTCCGATGAGGAAACGGTCAGGGCCGGAAAGGTGTTCGGTGGTGTCCTCGCGGTGGTGGCCATGTCTCTGGCTCCCCTGATCGTGCATGCGCCCGAGGGGCTATTCACCCTGATGAAGAAAGTCGGTGCGGTCATCAATATCCCGATTCTGGCGGTTGTCGTCATGGGTGTGGGCACCCGTCGCACCCACGCCAGGGCGGCGCGGATCGGGCTCTTCTCCGGCATGCTCTTCTACGTGGTCTTCAGCTGGGTCCTGGGCAATCGGATCGGTGGGTTTGAGATCCACTGGCTGCATTCGGTGGGGTTGAATTTCGTCTTCATGTGCGGGCTGATGGCCCTCCTGAGCCGGCTCATACCGGCCGGGGAAACAAGCGATGAAGGGGTTCTTCGTCCGGCTGTATCAGGATGGTGGCGGCTGGCAAAGCCGATGTCGGCTGCCCTGATTGTGCTGGTCTTCGCGCTTTATGTCCTGCTGCACCAGTTGGGGAATTGATGACCGCCGCTTCGAAGGCGTTCGATGCCGAAAGGGTGCCGGGAACCGGATGCCGCCTCGGGGGTCGATGTAACCGTCCCGGCCGCCGTTCGTCTTCGAAATTGACCATTGGTCGTATTTTTCTCGTCCCGGATCCCCTGAACCTGTTATCGGCTCTTCTCTCTTCATGCGATTACTCTCCATTTTCACCCTCGCCCTTTGGGGCGGTATTTCCCTGGGCGCCGCGACGCTCAAGCCGGTGGTCACGATGGAACCGGCTGATCTTGATACGGTTCCGGATGCTCCGGACACGGTCATTGATCTGAGGACCATCTTCACCATCGACGGGGTCGACGGACCGATTGTCCGGTATGATACGGTCGTCGGTCAGATCAACGTTGAGCTCTTTGACGTCGATGCGCCGCTTTCAGTGGCGAATTTCTTCAAATATGTGGACCAGAGAAGTTACGACAATTCAATCATCCACCGCCTGGAGCCGGACTTTGTCGTGCAGGGTGGCGGGTACAAGGTTCCCAGTCCGATCACCAGCCTTCCCGCCCCGATCACGGCCTTTGATCCGATTGTGAATGAGGCGGGCTTGCCGAATCTCCGGGGCACTCTGGCGATGGCCCGGACCTCGGAGCTGAACAGCGCGACCAGCGAGTGGTATTTCAATCTCAAGGACAACCCCAACCTCGACAATCCTCTCAGCCCCTACGCCGTCTTTGGCCGGGTTATCGGTAGCAGTATCCTCGTGGTCGACGCCATCGGCAGCATTCAGCCCTATACTTTCGGATTCGAACCTTTCCTTTCGATTCCACTGATCGATCCGGGATCAACCCCGGAAGAAGACGATTTCGTGATTGTGAGATCGATCCGGAGAATCCCGCTTTACCCGACCGAAAACGAGCCGCTTTCGGCGCTGACCTTCACGGCGGACAGCAGCAACCCCAGCCTTGTCTCGGCATCAATTGAAAAGGCCAACCTCCGGCTTGCATTCGGCGAGTCAGGGACCGGGGAAGCCACCATTACGTTGAGGGGTCTCGATGGCGACGGAAACCGGGCGACAACCTCCTTTCTGGTGACCGTTCGGTCCCTTGTGCCCTCCATCACGGGCCAACCGCTGGGCCGCGCGGTGGGTATCGGAGGGGCCACGGCTTTCACGGTCGAGGCCGAAAGTGATGCGGCGCTGTCCTACCAGTGGAGGAAGAACGGTCAGAACATCTCGGGAGCCACGGGCAGCACCCTGAACCTCGTCAACGTGAAGGTTTCGGATGCGGGGGTCTATGAGGTGCTGGTTTCCAATGAACGTGGATCGGTCACGAGCAGCCAAGCCTTTCTCACGGTCACTGCGGACTTTGGTTACCTGACCAATCTCTCGACGCGCTCGGTCACCTCGGTGGAAGCGGGAGGAACCCGGACCACCCCTGGATTCGTCACCGAGGGAAGCGGGTCGATCCAGATCCTGGCCCGGGCGGTGGGTCCGGGATTGGCGGGTTTTGGCGTGGAGAATTTCGTGCCGGATCCGAAGATCCGCCTGAGCCCGCTCAATGATCGTCTGAACATCTTGGCCGAGAACAGCGATTGGGAACTGAATCCTGACCAGGAGGGCCTGAGCGCGGCGAGCACCGCCGCGGGTGCCTTTGCCCTCGAGACCGGCAGCAAGGACGGAGCGGTGGTCGCCGCGCTGGCGAGCAATGCTTATACGGCGAATATCCTGAGTGAGGATGGCACAGTCGGGGTGGTTCTCGGGGAGATCTACCTGGTGAATGATCCTGTGCCGGGAGGTTCCACGCTGGTCAATCTGTCAAACCGGGGGCAGGTCGGCTTGGGTGCGGAGGCCATGATAGGAGGGTTTGTGGTCGACGGTGAAGGACCGGTCAATCTGCTGATCCGGGGCATTGGTCCGTCCCTGACGGGATTTGGCGTCACCGGCGTGCTGGCGGATCCGGTGATCAAAGTCCGGGACAGAGACGGCCAACTCATCGGTTCCAACGATGACTGGGGAGATGCCGGTCTCGGGACCGCTTTGGCGGCCGTTTCGGACTCGGTTGGTGCCTTTCCGCTGGACGAAGGCAGTGCGGATGCGGCCATCCTGCTCGTACTCGATCCTGGGAATTACACGGTGGTTCTTTCGGGCGCGGACGACGGGACCGGGACCGGGCTGGTTGAGATATACCTTGTGCCCTAGGCCGGTGGAGTGAGGCGGACGAACCGGGCCGGTGCGGCAGCCCTGTTTGCAGCCGATGGGCAGGCCCGCCTTCCCATCGGTGGGGTCCTCCGAGGCCAGGCGTCGTGATCCGTCCGCCAATCGGGCAGGTCTGCGTCCGTCCGGTCCTACTTCTTGCCCCTGGTCATCTTGACCCGGAACTGAGACGGGGACTGGCCGGTGATTTTCTTGAAGACCCGGTTGAACTGGGAAAGGGACTGGAATCCGACCTCGAAGGCGACCTCACTGATACGGATATGGGGGTTGAGCAGAAGGCTCTTGGCCTTTTCGACCCGAATCCGGCTCAGGTATTCGGTGAAGGTCAGGCCGGTGGCCCGCTTGAACATCTTGCAGAAGTAGAAGGTGCTCGTGTTGACCGCCTTGGCGACCGATTCGAGCGAAAGGTCCTCCGCCTGGTTGCGATCGATGAAATCGCGGGCCCGCGCGATGAGCGGGGACTCGGTATTGTCCTCTTCGACCAGGATCTGGTTGCTGACCATGCTGAGATGGTCGGCGAAGACCTTGAGCAGGCGCACCATCGACTCATACTGCTCCGATCCGAGAATCTTGCTGGAGAAATAGGCTTCCTCGAGCTGCTTGAGATCCACCTTGACCCCCCAGTCGATCAGTTTGCGCGTCGCGTTGTCGAAGGATTCGGCGGTTGGCTCCCGGGTGAAGACCTGTCCGGTCCGGAGGAACCCGAGCAGTTGATCGCCAAGGCGGATCGGGACCACCGTGTCGCAGAGACCGGCAAAGCAGTTCAGGGTGATCGGCTCCCCGTTGTGCTCGCGGTTGGTCAGGGACTCCTGCATCTCAAGGCAGGCCGCGCAGGTCTTGCTCCGTCCGGCCATCAGGGCACAGAAGGGATTCTCATTCTTGTCGCCGTGAAGAGGCAATCCCCAGGACTGGCTCGGGGTGATTGCCAGGGGAAGACCGGTTGCGCCGCGATAGGCCTTCTGGTAATCGCGGAAAATCCGGGATCGAGAGAGTTTCTCGACCAAAATCTTATTAGCATTCTGCAAGATTTGCAGAACGTAGCAGTCCACAGTCTGACCGCAAGATTGATTCTAGCTCTTCAGTAGCTGTGCTGATACCGACGGGAGTAAGATATCATCTCCCTGTGAATGAGAGCCTTAATCGCGATCTCGACCGCCGCGCAGAGTCGATCCCGCTCCTCTTTCGGAAACCATTTGCAGAAAGACGGATCGCTGGAGATGAAATCGACGAGGACCTCCCGACCGGAAAGGAAGAGTTCCATGTACTGGTCGGCGTTCGGGGGATTCTCCTTGTCGAGCTGATCGACGAATGTGGGACGGGCATAGGGATCCGGCTCAAGCTCGTCGTGCTTGAGCAGGAATATCACCTCGTCGAGGCACCGGAAAATCAATCGGAAAGGGAACTCGCCGTGGTTAGGGAGCTGAAACCCGATATGATCCTTCAGGGCGCGTTTCCACTGGGTGACAAGGCGGAATTTCCTTTTTTGAAGGAAGCGGAGCATCTGCCTTCTCATGCGGACCCATGATGCCCGAAGATGCCCGAATCATCTATGCGGGATTTGTTCATCTTTGCGCACCTGTTGAATGCGCCGTCCCCTTGTCAGGGAACTGAAAACGTCCATTTGTGACGATCGTCGGGGATCTCAGGCGGCTATTTCCAGTTCAGTCTTCCGTAAGGGCAGTTGTGCTCTTGGCTCCGCTGCCTTGAGGTGCTAGGGAGAAGAAATGGATGTTCGATGGGCCTTTGTCCTTCCGTTCGTGCTGCCGATGTCCGATTTCGCCCAAACCGATCCGTTGCCACGCAGTTCTCCCGAAGCCCAGGGGATCTCCCCGGCCGCGATTCTGTCCTTCATCGATCGGGCCGAAGCGGATGTCGATGCGATCCATGGCTTCATGTTGCTGCGGCACGGACATGTGGTGGCGGAAGGGTGGTGGGCCCCCTACGGACCCGAGCGGGTGCATGAGCTGCATTCCCTGAGCAAGAGTTTCACCTCGACCGCGATCGGGTTCGCCGTGGACGAGGGTCTGGTCGATCTCGACCGGACCGTGGTCAGCTTCTTCCCGGACAAGGCGCCGGAAGACGCGGGCGAGCATCTCCTGTCTCTCCGGGTGCGGCAGCTGCTCAACATGACGACGGGACAGGAGGAGAGCGTCGATTTCAACGGCGGTGAGGATTGGATCGCGGCGTTTCTGGCGTCTGATTTTCCTCACAAACCGGGAACGCATTGGGTCTACAACTCCAGCGCGTCCTTCATGCTCTCAGCCATTGTCCAGCAGGTCACGGGGCAGACCGTATTCGACTACCTGACACCGAGATTGTTCGAACCGCTGGGGATCGAAGGTGCCCGCTGGGAGGAGAATCCCCAAGGCATCAACGCGGGTGGCTGGGGTCTCTTTGCCCGGACCCGCGATATTGCCGCTCTGGGGCAGTTCTACCTGCAGAGGGGCGCCTGGCAGGGACGACAACTCCTGTCGCGGACCTGGGTCGAGGAAGCGACCCGGAAGCAGGCCTCCAACGGATGTGAGCCGGAAAGCGATTGGGATCAGGGTTACGGCTACCAGTTCTGGATGTGCCGGCATGGGTTGTACCGGGGAGACGGGGCATTCGGCCAGTTCTGCATCGTCTTTCCCGAGCAGGATGCCGTTCTGGCCATCACCAGCGGAACAGGGGACATGGCCGCAGTCATGAACACGGCCTGGGACACCCTCCTGCCGGCCATGGAAGCTGATGTCCCTCTGGCGGAGGACCGCGCGTTGAATGAGGCACTGAAATCCAGGCTTGCCGGCCTGACACTGCCGGTGCAGTCCGGTGCGGCCACGTCTCCCCTGATGGAGCAGGTTGGCGGCAGGATTTACCGGATCGCAGACAACCCGATGGGTATCACCGGGGCGAGCCTGGTCGACGAGGGTGAGAGTCAGGTGCTTGTCCTGGAGACCTCCTCGGGCCGGCACCGTTTTCCGGCCGGCCATGGATCCTGGCTCGAATCGATTTCGACCTTTTCACCACGTGGCCCCGCGCAGGCCGCGGCAAGTTATGGTTGGCTCGATGAGCAGACCTGGGTGATCACGGGTTACCTGGTTGAAACCGCCTATCGCAATACCGCGGTCCTCCGGTTCGACGGAGATGCGATCGAGATCGCGATGGAGCAGAATGTCGGCTTCGGGGACGAAGGCTTTCCCCTGCTGACCGGGAGAATGGCGGCCGAGTGAGGGGAATCCGTCCACGCTGTTTCCCGATTGTGATTCGTTTTTTTCCACTTACGCCAAGACGCCATCCGGACTGAGAGGTAGACTGGTGTCCACCATGACACTGCTCTTCAGCAAAGATGTGACACCCGGGTTTGCCATCCACGCCACGGCGGAACGCTTGCGCAATTACCTCGCGGTCGAAAAGGCCTGCGTGCGGATCAATGCCGGCTGGTTTCTCGAGATCCGTCCCTATGAACAGAAGTACCGACTGGCCTACAGTCTCCACGGCCACTCGGAACACGCCAGCTGGCTGATCGCACGGCTGGAGGAGATGCGGGGAGGAAAGGCCAACGCGTCGGTCCGCCCGGATCTGCGCCGGTTGCTCGACGAGGTGCTGCATGCCCCGGACGGAAATGCTTTTCTGCGGGCGTTCTTCGGGGTCCTGAAGCGGGCATTGCTCAATCAGTATCGCGACGATCTGGAGCGGATGGATCCTTCAGCCAATGCCAACGAGATCCGGATACTGGAGCGTATTGTGGCTGATCTGCAGCGGGAAATGGACTGGTTTGACCGCCTGGAATTGGAGGGTCAGACCTGTCCCTGGGCGGAATATGTCCGATCACTTCTCACTTCGATCGGGGGGATCCATGGAGAGGCGACCGAACGGGACGATCCTCTCGCAAGGCCGCATGCCGGGATCTTCCGGCGGCCCGGGACCATCCTCTTCGACGATCGGATTCGGCACGAAAGGCTGGTTCCCTACGATGAACGGTCCGGTTATTCGCCGCGGGAGGCCACCATCGAGCAGTTCAAGGTCTTCTTCAACGAGATGTATGCGGCGGCCCTGCTCGCCAGCGTTCTGTTCGACGCCGCCGGCGACGATCTCCCGTGGGAGTTTTTCGCGGATTTCAGCCGACACTTCTGGGACGAAGCGCGGCATTCGGAATTCGGTGCCATCCGCCTGAAGGAACTGGGCACGGAGCCCGACCGATGCGATCCGGTTCTTTTTGAGCAGTCGGAAGCGCTGCCGATCCTTCACCGGGTGACCTACCTGACCCGAGGTCTTGAGGCGTATTTCATGCCGCGAAAACCGAAGCGCTTCAAGGAATATGAAGCCAACGGCGACTTCCGCAGCCAGCTCTTTGCGGACCAGGATTGGTCGGACGAGATCAACCACGTCCGGTATGGTTCGAAGTGGACGGATTACCTGCTGGAGGACGACAGCCGTGAAATCGCCGATGTCCTCGACGAGGTGAAGGCGCATCTGTCGAAGATCCGTGGACAAACGGTGGCGGATATCCAGGCGCCGTTCTGAGTCGTCGGCGCCTTGGAGTCCCGGTTCCGGTTGATTTCCCCCGATCGAACGATTCGGCGTTTCCGGATTGTCCAATTCCGATTTCCGGTTTGGCCAAGACGTCATTGTCGGTGAATGCTAGCATGGTGGCGGCTCTCTCTTTCGCCTGCGTCCCATGCCCCTTTATCCAGCTGAAACCGTATTCTTTCCGCCCGACCTCACGGAAGAGCAGATGTTGCGGAGCATGGGTATCGGCAAGCCGGACGGGGTGAAGCCCCGCCTTCTGCGCCATGTTGCCGATACCATCCCCGTGGTGGCCGCTCGAGCCCGACCGGGTTTGCTCTGGCGGAGTGGATCGGTCGATGCTTTCAGGGAGGTTTTTCCTTCGTCCATCCGGCTCAATCGCTACCTGGCGACAGCGGATCACGTGACCGTTCTGGTGGGTTCTGCCGGTCGAGAGATGGAGGCCCTCATCACGGAGGAGCCCGACCCGATGCGCAAGTATGTGTTGGGGGTGGCATCGACGGCCCTGGCGCGTCGCGCCCTCCGGGTGGCGGAGACGCTTCTTGGTGAACGGTTCCCGAATTGCATTGTGGGAAGGCCGCTCTCGCCCGGCAACGACGGACTTCCCCTGGCCCTGCAGGGGCCACTCCTCAAGTGCCTTCCCATTGATCGATTGGGCCTGGTTTATGACGAAGCGGCGATGGTGATGGTGCCGCTGGCCAGTGTCTCGGCCCTGATCGGACTTGGATCCTATATCCGAAACAGTGACGAAGGATGCCCGACCTGTCCGTCAGCGGACTGCGTCGTGCGCCTGGCTCCGCGTCTGCCGGCCGGAGAACCGGTTCCGGCCCTGGCCTGAGAGGCTGTCCTGAAGGTGACGGGATGTTACGGTTGAACAGGTGGTTAGCGATTCTCCCCAGCTTATTGTGATGAACTCCTACGAATTGATGAACAAGGTCCTCGGAATGGAAAAGGGAGACCGCATCCCTTTCTGCCCGGCCATATACGAACACAAGGGTTTTCTCATCGGAAAGACTCCCTCGGAGATCTGCCGCAGCGCCGAACTTCTGGTTGAAGGACTCGAAGCGGAATACCATCGCTATCGACCGGATTTCCTGACTGTCGGAATCGATGTCTACAACGTCGAGGCCGAGGCTCTCGGCTGCAAGATCGTCTATTTTGACGACTCAACGGATGTGCCGGGAGTCGAGGAATACCCGATCAAGCAACCATCGGACATCGACAAACTCGCCCTGCCGGATCCGACCCGGGACGGGCGCATGCCTCTCTACCTTGAGGCGGCCAGGGAGATCCAGAAGAGACTCGGGGACAAAATCCGGATTCGCGGGGCCCTGACCGGACCCTTCTCGCTGGCTTCGGAATTGATCGGGGCGGAGAACTTCATTGTTCTGACCATGCAGAACCCGCAGTACACGGTGCGACTGATGGAGTTCACGGCCCGGGTGGCCGCAGAGTTCGGCAAGGCCTTCATCGCCCTGGGGATCGACCCGATCATCTTCGACTCCCGCGCCATGCCGCCGCTCTGTTCACCGGAAATCTTCCAGGACATCGTCTCGAAGGTCTACAAGCGCATCCTCATCCCCGAATTGAAAAAGGCGGGGGCGCAGCATATCCCGCTGATCATCGGTGGAGACACCACTCCGATCCTCGATGCGATCATCGATACGGGAGCGACCCAGATCCTCTGCGACTTCGAGGGGGATATCGAGCTGTTCAAGGAAAAGGCGATCAAGCACAAGCTGCCCATGCGGGTGAATGTGGATCCGCGGCTGCTTCATCTCGGACCGATAGACAAAATCCAGGATTTCACCATGAATATCCTGAACAAGTGCTGGGATCATCCCGGTTTCATCCTCGGGACGGGAGTGGCGGCCTACGATTGCCCGCCTGAGCACATCGATGCCGTTCGCGAATGCCTGGACAAGGACTATAAGGACTGGACGCCGCCAAGGGCACTTTTTCAGCAGAAAAAGGTGGAGACGGAGGCCATCGTGGCCGAAGTGGAACCCGGCTATCCGGACGATCTTGAACCCGTCCTTCGGGAATTGGCCGAGGCAATCGAGGAAGGCGAGGAGGAGGATGTGCCGGATCTGGTCAATGAGGCATTGGGCGACGGCATCCCACCCGGCGAGATCGTCAATCGCTCGATGATTCCCGCCATGGATGTGATCGGTTACCGGTTCGCCCAGAAGGAACTCTACGTCCCTGAAATGCTGATCGGTGCCCGGGCCATGGCGGAGGGGCTGAAGATTCTCCGCCCGCTCATCGCCAAGACCGGAGCCAAGCCGGTCGGCCGGGTTCTGCTGGGCACGGTTAAGGGCGATATCCACGACATCGGAAAGAACCTCGTCGGCATGATGCTGGAAGGCGCCGGCTTCGAGATCATCGATCTGGGAGTCAACGTCCCGGTCGAGCGCTTCATCGACGCGGTCAGGGAGCACGAGATCAACATCCTGGGAATGTCGGCCCTGCTGACCACCACAATGAACTACATGGGCCGGGTCGTCGAGGGACTGAAGGAGGCCGGCCTGCGCGACCGGGTCAAGGTCCTCGTTGGCGGTGCGCCCATCAATCAACGATTCTGCGATCGGATTGAGGCCGACTACTTCGGCGAATCAGCCGCCGACGGGGTCGTCGTGGCCAAGCAGGCCCAGGCGGATCTGAAGGCGGCGGGCATTCTCTGAGTGAGATGACATGATTTACGAAGCGGAAAAGTGGCTGAAAGAGAAACTCTTCGGGTGTCATACCTGCGGGCAGTGCATCCTCACCCACACCAAGCTGATCTGTCCGATGAATTGCCCGAAGGGGCTGCGGAACGGACCGTGCGGGGGGACGCTTGACGGAAAATGCGAGGTCATTCCCGAGATCGAATGTGTCTGGACCCGGATCGAGGTGAAGAAGGGTGGCCGCAAGCCGCGGATCCACCTGCCTCCCGATCCTGAACTTCTGAATACGGCCAGCTATGTCAATCTGGTCACGGGCCGGGATCGTGAAACCCGGCTGCCCCACGGCTTTGCCGACACCCGGCATCTTGAGCCCGATTCCCGGCTCTCGCGCAAACTGGCGACGGGCGAGTTCGTGGTGACCTTTGAGGTCGCCTCGCCCCGGACAGTCAAGGGTCTCGACCGGGTGGAACGGACCATGGCGCGTTTCGGTTCATTCGTTGATGCGGTCAATACCACCACCAATGCCGGCGGGGTTCCTTCCCTCCATTCCACCGAGACCGGCAAGATCGTCCTGGCCCATGGCGTCGAGTCGATCATCCAATTCTGCGGCCGCGACCACGACAGGGAGGACTTTCTGAGGGAATTGGAAAAGGCGATCGGGATGGGTTATCGCAACTTCCTGCTGCTGACCGGCGATTGGCTTCCGCAGACCGAGCGAAAAGTCTCCCAGCAGACCTGGTTCCCCATGGACAGCTCGCAGATGGTCCATTTCGCCAACCAGCGACTCGAGGATTTCGGCCGGCGCCTCGGGACGATTCCCCTGCTCGGGGTGGCGGCGAATCCGTTTTCCGCTCCGATGAACATCAGCGTGGACCGGCTGGCATTCAAACGGCATGCCGGGGGACGTTTCTGTCAGACCCAGGCCATCACCCATGTGCCAACCTTTGCGGAATGGTATCGCCAGGTCCGTCGCGGGCGGGAAGACGCACTCAGGATGACGATTCCCTCAATTCCGCTGGTTGGGAGCCGCAAGGCGTTTGAGGTGCTCTGCCATCTGCCCGGTGTCTACGTGGACCGGTCGCTCCACCGGATCGTCGAAGAGGAGGACTTCCCGGCGAAAGCCCTGGAATGGGCCTTCGGAATCGCCGACGGAGTCATTGAGTGCGGAGCGGCCGGGGTTCATGTCATGAATTTCGGGATGCCGCCCGATTTGATCGAAGTGTTTCTGAGGGAGATCCGATCGCGCGCGGTCGCCGCCCGCGGCCGGGGAGCGCCATCGACATCTCCGGCGAACCCCCTTTCCCCCTGAACGTCATGAGTGAAGAAAAAGTCCCCACCACCATCGTCTCCTCAAAATCGCACCGCGTGCGGATCGCCCCCAATCGGAAGACGGTGGTCATCGGCGAGCGCTGCAATACGCTCGGGTCGCGCCTGATCCGCAATGCGGTGGCCAAGGGGCAGTGGCAGGTCGTGGTCGACCGGGCGGTTGACCAGTTCGAGGCCGGGGCGGGCGTGATCGACGTGAATATGATGGGAATCGAAGCGATTCCCGAGAAGGTGCTTCTGCCGCTGGCGGTGACGGCGATCCGCTCGAAGATCGATTGCCCGCTCTGCCTCGAATTCGGGGATCCGGAGGCCCTTGATCTTGCCCTGGGCAAGGCGGAAGGTCGCTGCCTGATCAATTCGATTTCCGGCGAGAAGGAGAAGCTCGAACAGGTCCTGCCGATCGCCAGAAAGCACGGCGCGGCCATGATCGCGATGACCGCCGACGACGATGGGATTCCCTACACCCCGGAGGGACGGCTGAAGTGCGCGTTCAAGATTCTGAAGGCGGGGGAGGCCTTTGGCTTCACCATTGACGATTTCGTCTTTGACTGCATCGCGATCGGCCTGGCCACCGATGTGGGCGCGGGTCGTTGCACGATGGATACAATCCGGCTGGTCCGCAGGGAGCTCAACGCGAACATCACACTGGGTGCCTCCAACGTCAGCTTCGGGATGCCCAAGCGCAAGGTGATCGACGCCAATTACCTGGCGGTGGCGATCACCTGCGGGATGAACGCTCCCATCACCGACATCACCCACGACGGGCTGCGCTGGTCGATTTTGACCGCGGACGTGATCAACGGAACCGATCGCCTCGGGATGAAATTCCTGAAGGAAGCTCGCCGTGAGAAGCGGGAAATGCAGGAGGCCGGCAGTGTTGCCGGCGGCGGGGTGGTCGAGGGATGAAGCAACCCTGCTCCGTGCCGGTTTCCTCCCGCTGAAATGCACCAGATCACGATCGAGGAAACGACCGGGCTGGCCACCTGGCTGCGCGGACAGAATATCCCGCTGAAGATGTCCTGCGGCGGGCACGGGTCCTGCAAGACCTGCCGGGTCATCCTCGACGGAAATCCCGTCCTGGCCTGCCAGACCGAGGTGGCGGCGGGATCCTACGATCTGACCGTGCCGGAGTCGGCCGCCTCGAGCGGGAGCATCCAGATCGACCTCGGAACAATCGATGAAGTGCTGCCCTGTCGCCATCCGCGCTGGACGACCTTCGGACTCGAGGTTCCGCGGGCCGAGGATCATCCCCAGCGTTCCAATCGGCAGCGGCTGGAGTCAGTCCTGCCGGCGGGCTTGCGCCTCGATCCGTTCTTTTTCCGGGGGCTGGGCAGCGGCGAAATGGAGGGTCACCTTGAGGTCGGTTGCTTCGACGGACGGATCTGCTATCCCCTGAAGGAAGGTGGTCGCCGGCCGTTCGCCATCGCAGTTGATCTGGGCACAACCACCCTGGCGGCGGCCCTGATTGACCTGACGGAACGGCGGATCGTGGCGAGTCTGGGGCGCCTCAACGGCCAATATGCGTATGCCGAGGATCTGGTGGCACGGATCGCCTTCTGTCGGAGCCGGGAATTGATCGGGGAAATGCAGGACCTGGTTCTTGGAAAGACCATGATTCCCTTGATCCGGGAGCTCCTAAAGGGTTCCGGCGTCTCCGGTGAAGAGGTTCTGACCACCGTGGTCTCGGGCAATGCCCCGATGATTCATCTCCTGCTCGGAGAGGATCCGACCGGGATGGGGGGCTGGCCGTTCAACGGAGTTGATTTCGCGCCGCCGCCGCGGCCGGCGACGGCCTATCGGCTGCCCGGCGGTCAGCTCGAGTTCACGCCTTCCCAGAGTGCTTATCTGGGCGGCGACATCATCAGCGGCCTTCTGTTGACCGACTTTGAGTCGGCTGAGGAAGGAACCCTGTTCATCGACCTCGGAACCAACGCCGAAATGGCGCTGAAGGCCAATGGCCGGCTCTACTGCACGGCGGTTCCGGCCGGGCCGTCCTTTGAAGGCGGGGGCTTTCCCTGCGGGATCAGCGCGATCCCCGGAGCGATTGACGAGGTCAGCGACCGGGACGGGGAACTGACCTTCACCACGATCGGCGGTCAACCGGCGGTCGGCATCTGCGGCTCGGGCATCATTTCCTACGTCGCCTCCGCCTATCGAGCCGGGCTTCTTCGCAAGAAAGGGCGCTACGCGAAACGGGATCCGAGAGTCGAGGTGGTCGAGCTGCTCGGGGAGCAGGAAAAGGTGGTCCGGCTGACGGACGAGATCTATGTCTCCGAAACCGACATCAGCAATTTCCTCCAAGCCAAGGCGGCCGTTTTTGCCGGGCTCTTCACGCTCTGCCGGATGGCCGGGCTCGATGTCTTCGAGTTGAGGAAGATCTGCATCGCCGGGAATTTCGGAAGGCGTATCCGAATTCACGATATTATGGACATCGGAATCATCCCACCCCTTCCGGTCGACCGGGTCGAGGTGGTGGGAAACACTTCGCTCAAGGGCGCGGTCCACACCGCGATCGATGCGACCGCCCAGGACCGGATGGCGGCCCTGGTTTCGCGTCTCAGTTTCGTGGAGCTCAATGCCCAGCCGACCTTTCAGGACGACTTCATCAACGCCCTCTTCATCCCGCACCTGAAGATGGAGTGGGGCGGCGGCCGCTAGAAGGGCTCGTGCAGCTGCCATCTCTGCTGGAGATGCGGTGTGTGTGACGATTCAACTGCAGATCGGACGTGGGGGCGTGGCCCGATGCGCAGACCAGGGGGACGCCTCCACCCAGGATCGGACCGAACGTGCAGGCAAGCCCCGGGCCCGGCATGGACCAGGGTCCAGGCCTTACCGTGATCGAACCGGTTGCCGCAGCGGCGCTGTGTCAGACATCATCCCTCAATCGCGGCCTCCGCCTTTTTGCGGTGGGTCATGTAATAGAGCAGCGGCACGGCCAGTGGACTGATGACGAGGGAAGCGATGGCGCCGAAGAGCAGTGAGATGGCCAGTCCCTGGAAGATGGGATCGGCGAGGATGACCAGGGCGCCGATGGCGACGGCGAGGGCGGTCAGCATCATGGGCCGGAAGCGGACGGCACCCGATTCGACCACAGCCTGCTCGAGCGGGAGGCCGTGGCTCATCCGCAGCTCGATGAAATCGACGAGGATGATGGAGTTTCGCACCACGATCCCGGCGCCGGCCATGAAACCGATCATGGAGGTGGCGGTGAAAAAGGCGCCCATAGCCCAGTGCGCCGGCAGAATGCCGATGAGGGAGAAGGGGATGACCGTCATGACAATGATGGGCGTGGCGTAGTTCTTGAACCAGCCGACCATGAGCATGTAGATCAGGATGAGGACGGCGGCGAAGGCGAGTCCGAGATCCCGGAAGACCTCGATGGTGACCTGCCATTCACCGTCCCATTTCATGGAAGGTTCCAGATCGGAGAACGGCATGGAGGCGTTGTAGATGCGGACCGGGCCGTCGCTGCCTCCGAAATCGGAGGCATTCAGCTTCTTCAACTCCCGGTTCATCGCCAGGATGGCGTAGACCGGACTCTCAATCGCTCCGGCCACATCGGCGGTGACGTAGGTGACCGGCATGAGGTTCTTGTGATAGATGTTCCGCTCGCTCAGGGTCTCCTCGATCCGGACCAGTTCGCCCAATTGGACGAGGGGTGCGCCGGGCATCATCTCGGAGCGGACCTGAAGGGCGAGAAGGTCCTGGGTGCGGGCGCGGAGCGACCGCGGAAGCTCAAAGACGATATTGACGTCCTCTCGGGCCTGCACGTCGTGGAGGAGGTCGACCGACGCGCCGTGCAGGGCGATCTGGACAGTCCGGGTGATGGTGGCCTCGGAGATGCCGTGGAGAGCCGCCTTTTCCTTGTCGATAAGGAGGATGATCTTGCTCTGCTGATCCTCGATGTAGGTGTCGACATCGACGACACCCTCGGTGCCTTCGAAGATCCCGCGGACCCGCTCCGCCAGTTCTTCCCGGGACGCGGTGTCCGGACCATAGATTTCGGCCACCAAGGTCTGAAGGACGGGAGGTCCCGGAGGCACCTCGGCCACCGCGACGGCACCGCCGTGTTCCCTGGCGATGGCGGCCAGGGCCGGGCGTATCCGCTTGGCGAGGTCATGGCTCTTGGCATCACGTTCGTGCTTCGGATGGAAATTGACCTGGATATCGGCCACGTTGGCCCCGCTGCGCATGAAGTAATGGCGGACGAGACCGTTAAAGTTGAAGGGAGAAGCGGTCCCGACATAGATCTGGTAGTCGCGGACCTCCGGCTCCTTCCGGAGGGAGTCGGCCATCAGGCCGGCCACGTGGGCGGTCTGTTCGGTGGTGGTGCCCTCCGGCATGTTGAGGATGACCTGGAACTCCGACTTGTTGTCGAAGGGCAGCATCTTGACCTTGACCCCGCCGATGCCGACCAGGGCCATCGAGCCGACCAGGAGGAACGCAACCGCGGCGAGAAAGCTCCAGCGCAGGACGGTGTTGCGCAGGAGGGGATCCATGAAGCGATGGTAGGTCCGGGTGAAGAGATTGTCGGGAGCGTGGTCGCAATCGTCGATCGCCTCGACGAATTCCGGCATTTCGCAGGCCTCCGGCGGCGTGTGGCCCTTGAGCATCTTGAGGGCGGCCCAGGGGGTTACGGAGAAAGCGATGAGCAGGGAGAAGATCATGGCGGCGCTCGAACCCAGAGGGATCGGGCGCATGTAGGGACCCATCATGCCGCCGACGAAGGCCATCGGGAGGACGGCCGCGATGACCGCCCAGGTGGCCAGGATGGTTGGGTTGCCGACCTCGTCGACCGCCTCGACCGCGATTTCGCGGACGGACTTGCCTCGGCTGGCCGCAAGACCGAGGTGGCGGACGATATTCTCGACCACCACGATGGCGTCGTCGACCAGGATACCGATGGAAAAGATGAGGGCGAAGAGGGTGATCCGGTTCAGCGTGTATCCATAAAGGTAAAACACAAGGAGGGTGAGGGCGAGGGTGGTCGGGATGGCGAGGACCACGACGATCGACTCACGCCAGCCGAGAAAGGCGAGAATGAGCAGGGCCACGCCGAAGATGGCGATGGCCATGTGGAGGAGGAGCTCGTTGGACTTCTCGCTGGCGGTGTTGCCGTAATCGCGGGTCACGGTGATCTCAATCTCATCCGGGATGAACTGCGGACGCAGGCTTTCCACCTTCTCCATGACCTGGGTGACCACATCGACGGCGTTGGCACCGGGTCGCTTGGCCACACTCAAGGTGACGGCGGCCTCCTCGGTGCCGGCCGCACCTTTCCCGAACAGGACATATTGCGAGAGTTCCTCGGGTCCGTCCGTGATGGTGGCGACATCCCGCAGATAGACCGGCTTGCCCTGGGTCACCCCGACCACGACCGATCCGACATCGTGGGCATCGGTCAGGTATGACCCGGTCTGGAGGAGGATCTCATTATTGGCGTAGGATTGCCGGCCGGCAAATGTCTGGGCGTTGGCCTGTTGGAGAACGGGAATGATGCCGCCCGGCGAGAGATTGCGGGAGGCGAGCCGGAGGGGGTCAAGCTGGACCCGGACCTGGCGGCGGGCCCCGCCGATCACGGTGGTCTCGGCCACTTCCTGGATTCCTTTGATCGCATCGTCGACCTGGACGGCGATCCGTCGAAGCATGAAATGGTCGTAGGTCTTGCTGTGGAAGGTCAGGGCGAGGATGGGAACGTCGTCGATTGTCCGGGGCTTGATCAGCGGCATGCTGACCCCGTGCGGAATCCGGTCGAAGTTGGTCTGAAGCTTCTGGTTCAACTTGACCAGACTGGTCTCAAGGTCCTCACCGACCTTGAAGCGAACGATGGTCAGGCTGGCACCGGGCATGGCGGTGGAGTAGAGGTACTCGACCCCGGCCATTTCCCAGAGGAGTTTCTCCATCGGGCGGGTCACCCGGTTTTCGACCTCGGCGGCGGTG
This sequence comes from Opitutaceae bacterium, assembly GCA_041395105.1. Taxonomy (NCBI): domain Bacteria; kingdom Pseudomonadati; phylum Verrucomicrobiota; class Opitutia; order Opitutales; family Opitutaceae; species Opitutaceae bacterium. The sequence continues at coordinate 1,590,519 of JAWLBB010000001.1, forward strand.
GCGCCGGGCATGGCCACCATGACGTCGATCATGGGCACCTTGATCTGGGGTTCTTCCTCACGGGGGAGCAGGAGGACGGCCATCGCCCCGAGGAGGACCGAGGCGATGATCGCGATCGGTGTGAGCTTCGAATCGACAAAGACGGCGGCCATCCGGCCTGCGAATCCGTGGTGCGCGGGAGAGGGATTGGGATCCGATTTCATCAAAGGATTTCCAAGGGTTGTCCGTCGACGAGTCCGGCGGGAGGATTGACGACAATGATGTCCCCGTTGCCCAGGCCGGAGAGGATCTCCACCCGGTCGCCGTAGGAGGCACCGGACTTGACGATGCGCAGGTCGGCGCGATTCCCTTCGACCACGTAGACGCGCTCAATCTGGCCGAAATAGGAAACAGCGGATGTCGGGACGAGGATGGCTTCGATCTGGCGGCCCGGAAGCCGGACCCGGGCAAACTGGCCGGAACGCACCGGGGTGTTGGCCGGGACGGTCACCTTGGCATGGAAGGTTCGGGAAACCGGGTCGGCGGCCGGAGCCAATTCCTTGATCCGGGCGAGGCCGGTCCATTCACCACCCGGCATGACCACTTCGACTTCAGTGCCGACCACGACCGTCTGGGCAAGCATCTCCGGGATGTCGATCTCGACTTGGAGACGGTCGGGATTCTCGATTTCGACGAGGGGCAGTCCGGGGCTGGCGAGGTCGCCTTCATTGACCAGTTTGCGGGTGATGACGCCGTCAAAGGGCGCATTGATCCGGGTATAGCTGAGCATGGTCTCGGCTTCGCTGACTGCAGCCTGCATGATGCGAACGCGGTTTTCGAGCCCGCTGACCGTTTCGGAGGTGCTGGCGCCCTTGGTCAGAAGTTCGCGTTCGCGGGCGAGGTCGCGACTGGCCTGATCAAGTTGTGCCTGGGCCTGGAGGACCTTGGCGGAGATTTCCCCGGCCAGGATGCTGACGAGGAGGTCACCCCGGGAGACGCGCTGACCGAGGGAGACCGGGAGGCTGTCGATGGTCCCGATGACCTTGGCGGCAATCATCGCCCGGTCGACCGGACGGATGGTTCCGGGTATCTCCTCACGGCCGCGCACCGTCTGGATCTCAACCGTGGTGGTGTTGACCTGGATGGTGGGCAGGTCGGGTAGGGCGTCCGACTCGTGAGCCGGACGGTGGCAGGCGGAGGCCGCGAAGATGAAGACGACGGCGGAGGAAGTCAGGATGGTGCGTTTCATTTGGTGGAAGAATTGGAGAATTGCTCGAGTCCGTAAGCGCGGCGCAGCTGGGCGACTGCGACGCGTTCGTCCGCCACGGCGATGGCCCGGCGCATGCGGGCCTCGGTCAGGCGGGTTTCGATATTGATGAGATCCGACGAAAGGATGACGCCCTGTTCAAACCGGGCCCGGCTGAGCACGGCACTTTCCTCGGCCTGTTCGATCACCTTGGCGGTGACGTCGAGGCGCTGGCGGGCCTGGGAGAGGGCGAGTCGGGCCTGCTCAACCTGCAGGCTTACTCCGAGGGTCATCTTGCGCAGGCCTTCCCGGGCTTCATTGAACTGGGCTTCAGCTTCTTCGATCTTGCCGCGGGTCCTGGCCCCGTCGAAGACGTTGAGGTTGACGGCGACTCCCGCCATCCAGGAATCGCCGGTTCCGTCCAGGCGCCAGCCGTGGTCGAGCTGGTAGGTGCCGAAGGCGTTGACGGTCGGCATCCTTTCGCCCTTGACCATGCGGACCTGGGCTTCGGCCGCCTCGGTTCGCGCCTGCATGGCCCGAAGGTCGGAGCGCATTTCCGGATCGACCGCGACCGGGGGCACCAGGCGCCTGGTCGAGGGATCGTCCGCGGCGAGGGTCACCCCTTGGTTGGACTGAAGGCCGAGGAGGTTGAGGAAAACGCGTTCGGCCAGATCGCGCTGGTGCTGGAAGGCGAGCAGGTTTTCCCGGGTCTGGGCAAGCTGGACTTCCAGATTGAGGACTTCCGTCTTGAGAAAAGTGCCGGCTTCGAACTTGAGGCGGGCCACTTTCAGATTCTCTTCGAAAGCCGCGACCGCGCTCTGGGTTGACGCCACCACCTCGCGGGCCTTGATGATGTTGAAATAGGCGTTGACCACTTCAAAGGCGAGTTGGTCGCGAGTCGACTGATTGTCATACTCGGAGGCTTTCAGTCCCGCCTCTGCGGCGGTCTTTCCCGCGGCGCGTTGGCCCCCGCTGTAGAGGTTGTAGCCGACCCGGCCGGTCACGTTGAGATTGTCGACCTGTCCGGGATTGTTGAAATCGATTGCGGGACTGAAGACACCCTGGTTGAGAATGGCTCCGAAAGCCATCATCGGCGTGTTCGTCTGCATATACGATGCCTCCAATCCCACCTGTGGGTAGTAACCGGAGTTGGCCTGGCGGACCATGGCCTCGGCCGAGCGGATGCGGTGACCCGCGATCCTGCTGTCCGGGCTTTGCTCCAGAGCAAAAGCCACGGCTCTATCCAGTGTCCAGACCTCGCCCTGGGCTCCTGCCGCTGTGGCTAGGGTGGCCACTGCGAGGAGAGTGATGACGGTGTGTCGAATGATCGTTTGCATGGGATGATTAAGGCGGTTTCGAGAGCTGCCGCTCAGCGCGCGGCCAGGAGATAGCCGAGGAGCGCTCCGTAGAGGGCTCCCGCCCACCACCTGCTGGTCAGCAGGCAGGCACCGGTGCGGCATCGGCCGAAGTAACCGATGAGGCCGCCAATGACGGCGCCGATAAGGATGGGTGGAACAGTGTTCACGCCAGTGGCGGGTTGTTGCCGACCCCGAGTCTGCGCAGAATCAGGGCCGCCGGGCAGAAACCGGTGAAGGCGGACTGGATGAGGTTGAGCCCGACAAAGGCGGCGAGAGCCAGCCACCAGGGGTGGACGAGGCTGGCCAGCGTGATGCTGATCAGGACGAAGGTTCCGGCAAGGATCCGGATGGCGTTTTCGATGGTCATGGATGGTGATGGAGGCGGATGGGTCTTTTTGCTTGTTTTGAGGGGATAAGCTTGCATTCCTATATGAGTCCCTACAAAACTACTATATGAGTAAGCAATCATTTAATAGAGAATCGTCAAGCCCTTTTTCACCCCAGGCGATCGGTCGTCCGGCCACCATGCCGCCCGATGCGTTTCTCCAGCTGGTGGCGGACCGGTTCAAGCTCCTCAGTGAACCGATGCGGCTGCGTCTGATCCATGCCCTGATTGAAGGAGAAGCCACGGTTTCCAGCCTTGTCGAGCGGATTGGAGCCACCCAGGCCAATGTCTCGCGGCACCTTCAGACCCTGGCCCAGGCGGGAATTCTCGGTCGTCGCAAGGAAGGATTGCATGTCTACTATCGAATTGAGGATCCGTCCATCCTGGAATTGTGTGAACATGTGTGCGGCGGGCTTCGGCGGCAAAGCCAGGCCCGGGCCCAGTTGTTCACATGACGTGGATTGGGGTCTTCAATCTGGTCGGTGGGCTCGTCCTGTTTCTGCTCGGGCTGCGTCTGATGACCGAAGGTCTTCGGCAGGCGGCCGGAGACCGGATACGGTTATGGCTTGAGCGATCCACCCGCAACGCCCTGTCCGCGGTCGGGTTGGGGACCGGATTGGGGTTTGTCGCACACAGCAGTGCGGCCACCGTGATGACGGTCGGTTTCTTGAATGCCGGGCTCCTCACCCTGGCCGCGGCGTTCCCCCTCATGATGGGGGCGAACCTCGGGACGACGTTCTCGATGCAGTTGATCTCGTTCAAACTGGCCGACTATGCCCTGGTCGCGGTGGCCAGTGGTGGGCTCGTCTACCTCGTTCGCCGGCCCGGAGTGGCCCGTGCAGCCGGACAGGCCGTGCTGGGATTCGGGCTGATATTCCTGGGCATGAAGTTGATGGGAGACTCGGTGACCCCCTACCGGGAGGCGCTGGCCCCGGTCCTCGCGAAGATCGACGGGACGACTGCCCTTGGCATGCTCGGGGGGATCGCCCTGGCCACCCTGGTGACGGCGGCCGTGCAGAGTTCCGGGGCGGTCATCGGGACGGTCTTTGTCCTGATCGGGGTGGGGGCCATCACGCGGATCGAATCGGCGGTTCCGATCGTCCTTGGTGCGCATATCGGAACCTGCATCACGGCTCTGCTCGCGACTCTGGGCGCGGGGATCGAGGCTCGTCGGGGAGCCTATGCCAACTTCGGATTCAACGTGGGGACCTCGTTTCTGGCCGCCGCGGTCTCCGGATATCTGATACTTGCAGTGGAGGCGACCTCCGCGGATCTCGTCCGGCAGACGGCAAATTTCCATACCCTCGTCATGTTGCTGGGTATTGCCGTCCATCTGCCGCTGCGCCAGCCCATGCTCAGCCTGCTCCGCCGGATGACGCCCTCGTCCGGGCCCGAGCGTCCCGGGAGTTACCTTGATCAGCGGCTCCTCAAAACCCCGGAGGACGCATTGGCGGCGACTATGCTCGAATTGGGACGGGCGACCTCGATCGTCCTGGAGAGCCTGCAGGCTGTTGAAGTGATGTCCCTGGGCTCGAGTCGGACCCAACGACAGCGGGTCAGGCTCAATGAAGCCGCCATCGATGAAATCAAGATTTCGCTCCAGGCCTACCTGCAGCAACTCAGCCGGGATTACCTTTCTCAGCGCCAGGCTTTGATGGTGCAGGCGCTGAATCGTGCGATGGTGGAACTCGAACGGATCGGCGACCATCTCGAAAGCCTTCATCGGCTCGGTGATCGGCGGGAACGGGATCTTCCCGACGGTTTTGACGCCGACACCCGATCCAAGCAATCGCAGCTCTTCGCGATGGTGCGCTCGATGCTGGTCGATCTTGCCGCGACCTTCAATCCGGACCTCTCCAGCTACGATGAGGTTTCCTGGCGGGTGCTTGAGAAACGCAGGGATTTCATGCGCCTTTCCGCTCCGATCAGAGGGTCGGTCAATGAGCGGGTGGTGCATCATGAGCTTCCCCCCATGGTCGGCCTGCTCTTTTCAGAGTTTTCGGCCGGAATGGAGCGGATCGGCCGCCATTGCGCGGTCATCGCCGGAGAGATGCGCCAACCGTTTTTCAGGCTGAAACCTTCCAAGCGGGGGCTTCCGGTCCGGCATAAGGAGCCGAAACCAACAACGGAAGAATCCGAAGTCGACTGAGGTCTTCGCGATTTTGCTTTGCGCCTTCTCCCGCAGACGATTGGATCAGCCCGTGTTCAAGCTTACCCTGTTTACCGGTGCCCTCTGGGGGTGCCTGATTGTGCTGACGGCACGGGCGGAGACCTCGATGAGTACGCTGCAATCGCTTCCCGCCGTCGGGTTGGAACTGGCTCCACTTCCGGCCGAGGCCGGAGCCTTCGCCCTGGTCGAGAAGGATATTCTCGACCGTCTGCGCCGGGTTCTCGAAGCCCGGAATGTCACCCTGATCGGTCCGGAACACGTGGTGGACGAGCCCGGACGCCCGGTCCTTGAGGTGACCCTTCAATTGGCGAAAGTCCGCGGGCCCAGTTACCTCTACACCATTGATCTGGAGTTGCGGGAAACAGTCGTGCCGGTCCGGGGACTGAAGTCCCTGGTGGAACTCGACGCCGTCACCTGGAAACGGAAGACCGCGGGGATCGCCAATCGGGGAGACACCATTCTCGAGGCGATGGACCGGATGGCTGACGACTTTGCCACTGAATACCAGCGGGAGAATTGAGGGTTTATTCAATCCGCCCATTGCAGCGGGCGTTGCCCTTCCGGGAAGGTGGGGAATGGACACGACAGGAACGAAAGTTGACGAACGGATGGGACCGGCCCCATTCCCTTCCATCCCTTCTCCACTTCTTGAGAGTTCCTGAACCGTCGGGGCATCCAACCCGCTCCGGGCCCGTCCTCACTAATGCGTTCTTGTCTCGGAACGGGATTTTCATTCGACTTCGCTGACAAGGGGGGGCCGGACGTCCGGGAACTCCCTCGATCCAGCCCATTCGCTCCTTCTGCGCCACCATGCCACTGATTGACAAACCACTCCCCGAATTGAAGACCTATCTCGGCCGCAATCCCAGGCCGGCCGATTTTGATGATTATTGGGAGAGGGCGTTGGCCGAGCTCGATGCCACCGACCCGGAAATGGAGTTGCGCCCATCTGATTTCCAGGTGCCCGGGGCCGAGTGTTTCCACCTTTTCTTCAACGGGGTGGGCGGTGCCCGCATCCACGCCAAGTACCTGCGCCCGACCGGCCGGGTCGAGCCGCATCCAGCCGTGCTCCAGTTTCATGGCTACACCCACCACAGCGGGGATTGGTCGGACAAGCTGAACTACGTCAGTCTCGGCTACTCGGTGGCCGCGCTCGACTGCCGCGGACAGGGCGGCTGGTCGGAAGATCCCGGAGGGGTCAAGGGCAACACCCACAACGGCCATATCATCCGCGGACTCGACGATTGCCCGGACAAGCTGCTTTTTCGTCAGATCTATCTGGATACGGCCATGCTTGCCCGGGTGGTCATGAACCTGCCCGAAGTCGACGAGACCCGGGTCGGCGCGACCGGTGGATCGCAGGGCGGCGGACTGACTTTGGCCTGCGTCTCGCTTGAGCCCCGGATCAAGCGGGCGGCCCCGGTCTTTCCCTTTCTCTGCGATTACCAGCGGGTCTGGGAGATGGACCTGGCCAAGGCGGCCTATGCGGAGCTGAAGACCTTCTTCCGGCACTTTGATCCCCGGCACGAGCGGGAGGAGGAGATTTTCACCCGCCTCGGCTACATCGACTGCCAACACCTTGCCCCGCGAATCAGATCGGAAATCCTTTTCGCCACCGGCCTGATGGATGAAATCTGCCCGGCATCGACCCAGTTCGCCGCCTACAACCGGATCACCTCGAAGAAGAACATGATCATCTACCCGGATTTCGGCCACGAAGGCCTCCCGGACATGAACGACTCGATCTTCGACTTCATGGTCGGATTGTGAGGTGCCCGTCAGGGCTCCGATTGCAGGAGCGCGATCGAACCGGGCGGGCCTAATGACGGGTCTCGTCCGCTGCCGCCGTTCGGCGGTCGATCGCGATTGCGTCCATCCTGGCACCGATCCTGCCGAACTTCGGCTGAGGCCATTCCCGTTCTTCACAACGGCCAAACAAACCGTAGCATAGGGGCCCTTGGGGTAAGGGCTCCTTTGCTTACGGCAGGACCCGGCCGAGGGTGAAGTAGATGGTCGGGGAATGTCCCTCGGCGATGCCCACCGCCAGGTGGACCGGGCCGAGGGGCGTGCTGGCGGCGAGGAAGGCGCTGCCGGCGAAGATCCAGTCCGCGGGCAGGTAGCGGTTGCTTTCTTCCCAGACGTTTCCGGCCTCGACCGAACCGCCGATGAATACGCCGTCGTTGGCTTCGCCTCCGCCCAGTCGTTTGCGGACGACAATGGCTCCGACAAAGGCGTTGGACCCGTAGAGTTCATCGGTCGGCACGCCCGACAGATTGAAGAGTCCTCCGACCCGGAAGGGAAGGCGGGCGACGATGGCTTCCTGATCCAGGGTGTAGTCCACCGCCAGGCGGGGCTGGATGACGAAACTGCCGAAGGGGAAGGGGGTCGTCATCTGCAGGCTGCCGGTGGTGGTTCCGTACTGGCCTGTTTCGTGGTTGATCGAACCGTTCAGATAGTAGCCGTGCCGGGGAAAAAAGGCATCGTCGAGCTGGTCCAGGGTCAGGGACGTGTAGATGCGGTCGGTCGTGTAGTTGATCAACTGGTCACCGAGATCCACCACTTCAATTTCTCCGTCCGGTCCGATGACAATGATGGCGGGTGCCTGGATGTCGGTATTGCGGACGGATCCGCTCTCCACTCCGACCCGGAACTCCCCGTAGGTTCCGATGCGCAGGCCTCCCGCGAGGCCCCCAAAGAAGGTCTGGCGTTCGAAGGTGACCTGCTGGGGTCGGACGTCCGGGTTCAGTGAACTGAAATCGACCAGGTAGGCTTCGGGTGTTCTGAGGAACTCACCCCGGGGCGCGAGGAAGAAGGTTCCGGTGTAGTCCACCGGCTGGAAGAATTCAGCGTCAAGCCGGTCGACCGTTCCCATCGACATCTGTATGGGTATCTCCGCCCCGAGGCGGTTCAGCTGAGTGAACCGCAGGGAGGCCCGCACATTGATCTCACTGGATCCATCGAGATTGCTCTCGAGACCGATACCGAAAAGCAGGAAGTTCGGGCCCCATGGTTTGGGTTCAGTGCGGACGACGAGAACCTTGCCTTCGGGCCGGTCCTCGATCCGGTAGTCCACGCTCTTGAAGTAGCCCAGGTCATGAACCCGGCCGAGGCTGTACTCCAGTTCATCCGGATCGAGCGGTTCCCCCGTCCGTATGTTCAGGCGTTTGCGCACGGCCGCCTCAGCCACGCGGTCGTTCCCTTCAACCTCGATGGCCGCGATGACGGGTGCATTGCGCGGCAGGCTTCGGCGGGATCGTTCACCTGCGGCATAGAGCTCCGGTGGCAGAGTCAGGGTGGCCAGTGCATCGCGGAATTCCTCGCTCTCAGCGTAACCGAGGGCGGCGATATCGAGAGCATCAGGGAACGAGGAGGATTCGTAGCCGGGGAGTTTCAGCCGGACGAGGACGTCGTTCGAATCGAGCGTCTCGATTTGTTCCAGGGTATCCCTCTGGGACAGGATTGAGATGAGCTGCTCCGCCATCGCGATCGGACTCGTCAGTTGGTCTGCCGGCAGCAGTTCGGGCCTCACGTCGACGGCGATGATCACGTCGGCCCCCATGTCGCGGACGACGCTGATCGGCAGGTTGCGGGAGGCGAATCCGTCGATGAGAACCCGGCCATCGACGGTGTGGGGCGCAAAAACCCCGGGTACCGCCATGCTTGCGCGCATCGCGTCGGCCAGCGAGCCGTGATCGATGACGACCATTGCTCCGGTCTCCACATCGGTGGCCACGGCACGGAACGGAACCGGGAGGCTGTCGAAGGAACTGCGAGGTCCGACGAAACCTGTCAGATCCCGCAGAGCCACCAGCAGGTTCTGACCGGATATGAAGGCATTGGGCACTTTCAGTCCGGACTTGTCGATGCCGAACTCGGCCCAGCGGGGTGTATCCAGTTCTTCCGCTTTGGCCCGATAGCCGCGTTCCTGGCGGGGCAGGGAATCGCTGAGAAGCCGCTCCCAATCGGTCTGCTTCAGCCATTCCAGCATTTCGTCCGAGGTATAGCCCGCGCAGTAGAGTCCGCCGACGATTGAGCCCATACTGGTCCCGGCCACGTAGTCGACCTCGATATTCAATTCCTCAAGCATGCGGATCACGCCGACATGGCCGATCCCGCGGGCGCCCCCGCCGGCCAGAACCAGGCCGATCCGGGGCCGGTTTTGGTCACGTCCTGCGGGGGCGTCTTCAGGAGCGGCGGCAAGCGTTGGGGGGAGGCAGCCGAGGAGAGCGGTCGTGAAGAAGAGGGCAAGAACGCGTCGAGGGGTCTGCATGATGCCGGCGGTGGTGGATGAACACTTCGGATTCGAGTGCGGGGTTGCTGGCTGGGAATTGTCGAGCATGGAGGGCCTTCAATGTCGGGTGGGAATGGGTGATACCCCAATCCGGATTTCGAGGATTCAGGAGAAGCCGCTCAGTCCCGAATGGCAAGCGTCCGCCGCTTGCCGGGATGTCGCCCGATTCCCGATCACGGATGCCTGGTCGGAGTTGGGTCCGGGAAGTCCCCGCTGGACATTTTCGGACGAGCCGGTTGCAATGGGGCATGTTTCCCCGCTCGGTGATCGGAGGGTTGTCGGTTTCCCGCCTCATGATCGGCACGAACTGGTTCATGGGGTACTCCCATACCAGCAAGGCGAAGGACAAGCAGATCGTCGAAACAATGACTTCCGGCAGGATTGCCGACGTGATCGAGGTCTTCATGCGGGCCGGAGTCGACACCCTCTATGGGGTTACGCCGGTGCCGAAGATCACGGATGCGATCGCGGAGGCGGAGCAGCGGACGGGACGCAAATGCCTGACCGTTTCCATTCCGACTCTCCCGCTGGACGACTCGGCCGAAAGTCTGGATCAGGCAGAGAGGACCTTGGATCAACTTGCCGGAATGGGTGTGGCCATCTGCATGCCCCACCAGGCGACGACGGACGCTTTTGTGAACCGCCGGACGCGTTCGCTGGCCGGGATCGAACCCTACCTGAAGATGATCCGAGACCGGGGGATGATTCCCGGTCTCTCCACCCATATGCCCGAGACACCGATCTATGCCGACGCGACCGGGCTCGACGTGGAGACCTACATCCAGATCTACAATGCGGCGGGCTTCCTGATGCAGATCGAAATCGACTGGGTGCAGCGCATGATCTGGAATTCCAAGAAGCCGGTCATCACGATCAAGCCGCTGGCGGCGGGCAAGCTGCCGCCCCTGGTCGGCCTTGCCTTTTCCTGGAGCACGATTCGCGAGCAGGACATGGTCTGCATCGGCACGAATTCCCCGGACGAAGCGGCGGAAGTCATTGAGTTGTCCCTTTCGATCCTCGAGCACCGTGTGCCGCGGATGGAGCTTCAGGAAACCCGGAGCAAGGCTTCCCTGCGTCAGTCGCGGTAGCCGGTCCTGGCCGGCGAAGGCAGGGCGAGGCGCCCCTGACGCGCCGCAAGAGCTCAGTCGCACTGCCTCCAGTGCAGCGCGATTGATGAAAGTGACCGTTTTCTCCGGGCATAGGCGCTCGTGTGAGAACACGACCCATGGTCGGGCATCCAATGGAAGGCGGTCCACTGGTGCGACAGGCTCACCACCCCCGAGTCCACCGAAGGGCCGGGCCGCCGCACAGCCCGCCCCGGCACAGGAACACAGGAACGGGGGCTCAGCGCCGTTGCTACAAATCAGCCGTCGAATCCGGATCTGGCCACTTCGCCAGGTCGATGTGCCACTCGCCAGCCGGAGGACGCCAACAATCGCTCGTACCCTACCCGGCGAATCACAACCAGGGCCCGTTTGCCCGAGAGCGTCTAGTTCCGCCGGTATTTCAGGAGGACGGTGGAAGCATCAAGGTTTTCGACGCTCTCAAACTGAAATCGGGTTTCGACCTCGCGGTCGACGAGGCGTCGGCCGGAGCCAAAGATGACCGGTTCAAAAGTAAGCCAAAGTCGGTCGACCAGGTTGGCGGCGAGGAAGAGGCGATTGATCGAAGAACCGCCGAGAATGACGCAATTCGTCTTTCCGCGCCGGGTGAGATCTGCGACTGTTTCGGCGGGTGGTCTGTCGGTGAATTCCAGTCTTTCGGGGTGCCATTCCTTGGTCCAGTTCTCCGGATGCCGGGTCATGACGATCCTGAGCCGGCGGGAGGGTTTCTCAACTGCCGCCAGGACAGCGGAACGAGCCGCGTCAAAGGTGTTTCGCCCCATGATGGAGGCGTCAAAACCCTCAAGGGCCGAACGAAACCAGGCTTGGTCGGCCTTGGAGGCGAAACCGACACCGGGCTGGTTTCCCTTCGTCAGGCAGCCGTCGAGCGAGAGCACGGCGACGAGGGTGATCTGAATGGATCTGAGGCGGGTCTTTTCGGGTGCGGCGGACATGGTCAACTTCAGGAGCAACGGGATGCGTTCGTCATGCCGGTGCGCGGAGAGCCGCTGCCTGCGCGGCGGGCGAAGCGATCGGCCCTCTGATTGATTGAATTGTGATTGGGCAGACCTCTGTGTTCCGAAGGAAAACGGTGGTCGGGTCCATTGATGGCTCTGGTCAATGTTGCAGATCTGGCCGGGTCCAGCAATAGCCATCCACGGTTGTGGGTTCAAGTATGGGTTGAACCGGCCGAGTGAAGACACGGGTTCCGGATGCTTTCATGGCGACGATTTTGCCTCGCACCGGGACAGAATCGTTTCTTTATGGCTGGGAAAAGGGCATGAAAAAAGATGACTCCATCCTGGTGGCGGGTCATCGCGGAATGGTGGGTTCGGCCCTCGTCCGCGATCTGCGCGGACGTGGCTATACCAACCTCCTGCTTCCCTCGCGGGAGGAGCTCGACCTTTCGCGCCAGGAGGCGGTCGAGCATTTCTTCGAGCGGAAGCGACCGACGGTGGTGGTAATGGCGGCGGCCAGGGTGGGCGGCATCCATGCCAACAACGCCTACAGCGGTGAGTTCATCTATGAGAACCTCATCATTGCGACCCAGTTGGTCGAGGCGGCCCGGCGTTTCGGAACGACACGCTTTCTCTTTCTTGGAAGTTCCTGCATCTATCCGAAGCATGCGCCGCAGCCCATGCCGGAGGACTGTCTGCTGGCCGGCCCGCTTGAACCGACCAATGAGGCCTATGCCGTGGCCAAGATCGCCGGGCTCAAACTCTGCCAGCACTACCGGCGTCAATACGGGGTGCTCTTCCATTCCCTCATGCCGACCAATCTTTACGGGCCGGGCGACAATTACCATCCGGAGAACTCCCATGTCCTTCCCGCCCTCATCCGGCGGTTTCATGAAGCCCGGCTGAAAGGGGCGGAGGAAGTGGTGGTCTGGGGGAGCGGCAAGGTCAGTCGGGAGTTCCTCCACGTCGACGATCTGGCGGACGCCTGCCACTTCATGCTGCAGGTCGAGGATCCGCCGGATTGGGTCAACGTCGGCACGGGCGTCGACCTGACCATTCGCCAACTGGCGGAGATGGTTCAGGAAGTGGTCGGATTCGAGGGCAGGCTTGTCTTCGACGCCTCCAAGCCGGACGGGACGCCGAAGAAACAGCTCGATGTTTCGCGGATCAACGCCCTGGGTTGGTCGGCCCGGACAACGCTGCGGGACGGATTGAAATCCACCTACGCCGCTTACCTGAAGGACTTGGGAGCGGGGATGGTTCGGACCGGTTGAGGTGGGGGGCGAAGAGACTTCCCGCTTCAAGACGGTGGTTGACCGGGGCAGAAAGCCTCTCCTGCGATGAAGGGAGCCGGAAGGGCGGCGTCGACCAAGGTCGAGCCCCCCGCTCTACAATTCTGAACCTTTTCCTTGCGGAGGGTCGGGGGTTGTTGTTCCTTTCGGGCTTTTCCAATCAACCCTTACCAAGATGATCAATCCCGAGATCCACACCCAGATCGAAGAACTAATCCGGAGAGCCGGTTATATGTGGAGGTATCTTTGACGTCCCGACCAAACAACGGAAAATAGAAGAGCTGGAGACCCGGATGAGCCAGCCCGGCTTCTGGGATTCCCAGCAGGCCGCCCAGAAAGTCATGGCGGAGGCGAATCGGCTCAAGCGGATGGTCGAGGGACTGACGGCCTACCGTGGCAAGGTCGACGATGTCAAAGTGATGGCCGAGCTGCTGGACGAGGCCGGGGTCGACGAGAACTCGGCGGATGCGAACGAGCTTGCCGAATCGGTGGACCGTCTGAAGACGGAGATCGACGAGCTCGAGGTCCGCAGTTTTCTGAATGGACCGCACGATTCGTCCGACGCTTACCTGAGCATCCACGCCGGCGCAGGTGGAACCGAGTCGTGCGATTGGGCGGACATGCTTTTGCGCATGTACCTGCGTTGGGCCGAGCGGCGGGGATTCGAAGTGGCGATCGATGATCTCCAGCCGGGCGATGAGGCCGGAATCACCCGGGCGACCATCTCGATCCGGGGAGAGAACGCCTATGGCTTCGCCAAGGCGGAACGTGGGGTGCACCGCCTGGTCCGAATCAGTCCCTTCGACTCGAACAAACGCCGCCACACTTCGTTCTGCGCGGTCGATGTCGTGGCGGAAATCGAGGACGATGTGGAGGTGGAGATCAATGAGGAGGATTTGCGGGTCGATACCTATCGCTCCAGCGGCAAGGGTGGGCAGCACGTCAATAAAACAGACTCGGCGGTGCGCCTGACGCATTTCCCGACCGGACTCGTGGTGGCCTGCCAGAACGAGCGCTCCCAGACCAAGAACAAGGCGACCGCGATGAAGATCCTGAAGGCCCGCATTTTCGAGAAACTGCAGGACGAGAAGCGGTCGGAGATGGAGAAGTATTACGGCGAGAAAGGTGAGATCGGGTGGGGCAGCCAGATCCGCAGCTATGTCTTTCAGCCTTATCAGTTGGTCAAGGATTTGAGGACCGGGACCGAAACCGGCAACGTCCAGGCGGTCATGGACGGAGATCTCGACCGGTTCGTCGTTGCCTGGCTTCGGGCAGGTTGCCCGCGCAACCGCAACAAGGACATCCAGGTCGAGGATTAGGAGCGATGCCGGGATTCGATGCACTGACGGAGGCTTTTGCCAGGCAGGAGCTCTTCGAGGACAAGACGTGGCAGTTGTCTCCCTCGGCCTTCGCCCTGACGGATTCGCAGTTGGGGGAGATCGAGGCCATCGGAGCGGCCTGCGCCGACTTTCACCGGGCCCTCGAAATCCTCTATCTGAAGAGCGCCACCGGGAAAAACCTGCTGCGTAATCGTCCGCTGGAAGCCTCCTGGGTGGCGGATTACCTCGACCGGGGAAAGCCGGACTGGCTGGTTGACCACGCACGGTCGAAATCGCGCCGGGGCACGTTCCCGACCGTCCTTCGTCCCGATCTGCTCCTGACCGATGATGGATTTGCCCTGACCGAGTTGGACTCGGTGCCCGGCGGGATTGGGTTGACCGCCTTTCTTTGTGATCTCTACCGGGGAGAGGAAGCGATCGTCGGAGGCAGCGAGCCCATCCTTCTCAATTTCCATGCGAGCCTGGCGGGCCTTCGGCCCGAACTGACCAATCCGGTCATCGCGATTGTCGTCAGTGAGGAAGCGGCAACCTATCGCCCGGAGATGGTCTGGCTGGCGGGCCGCCTGCAGGAGCGCGGTTTCCGGGTACACTGCCTTGCGCCGGAGGAACTGTTCCCGCTGGGCGGAACCCTCTGTTTCGATCACGGGGGCACGCCGGAGAAGATCGATATCATCTATCGGTTTTTCGAGCTCTTTGACCTGGAGAATATCCAGGGTCGCGAGTTCATCATCGAAGCCCTGGAGACCGGTGAAGTGGCGGTGGCTCCGCCGCTTCGGCCGTTTCAGGAAGAGAAGCTTTCCCTGGCGCTTTTCCACCATCATCGGCTCCGTGACTTCTGGGCGGAGACTCTCTCCAAGCGGAGCCGGAAGCTCCTGAGTCAGATTATCCCCAGATCCTGGATACTCGATCCGGCCCCGGTGCCTCCGGGCGGGGTCCTCGACGGTCCGATGGTCGGGGGCTTCCCGTTGAGGGACTGGCAGGAACTGGCGGGTGCCTCCCAGAAGGAGCGCGATCTGATCGTGAAACGCTCGGGTTTTCATGAGACCGCCTGGGGCGCCCGCAGTGTGGTTCTGGGCAGCGATGTTTCGAAGGAGGAGTGGGGTGCGGCATTGGCCGAGGCGCTGGTCGGAGCTCCGGGTGGACTTCATATCCTGCAGGAATACCGCAAGCCGAAACGGGCGCGGCATCCGGTATTTGATCGGGATGGACAGACCAGAGAGGTCGAGGGCCGGGTGCGCCTGTGTCCCTATTATTTCGCGATCGGCGAAGAGACCCGATTGAGTGGAATCCTGGCGACATTCTGTCCGCCGGACAAAAAAATCATCCACGGCATGCAGGATGCGGCCCTGGTGCCGTGCCGTCGGACGGTTGGCGGGTAAGGCAGGGGTGGCCCCTCCGGTTGCCCGGGAATCCGTCTTTCCGTCGGGTTTGCGATGGAGGCTTGGCTTGCGCGCGGGCCCTAGAGAGTCAGGTCCATATGGACGTGTGGGATGCCGGCATCGTCAAAGGGGGGCGAGCCGTCCTTGCGGAATCCGAGTTTCTCGTAGAAAGGGACGGCCTGGGTCTGGGAGTGGAGGAAGACGGCGCTCCTGCCGTCATCCCGGGCGCACTGGATCAGTGTCTCGACCAATTGACGACCGATCCCCTTTCCCCTCCATCTCTTCAGCACAGCGATTCGACCGATCTGCCCGTTGTCGAGGAGTCGGGCGGTTCCGATCGGCTCGCCCGTGCTCAGGACGGCAAGCACGTGACGGACAGTCGGGTCCAGGCCATCGATCTCCAATTCGATCGGGACGCCTTGTTCGACGACGAAAACCTCGGTCCTGACCTGGCGGATGGACTCGGCATCGAGTTCCCAGTTTGCCCTTCGAATCGCGACCGTTTCGTGCTGCATGACGACGATTGATGGACGAAGAAACGTCCGATGGAAAGTCGTTTGATCGGGCGGGGAATCCGAATGGTCCCGGCGCGGGAGGTCATCACGAAGAATCGTGAGCACCGGTGTCGGGGCAGTCTCCGGCCGCGCATCCTCAGCGGTTCGCCTGAAGGAGCCGGGGCGATCAGAACGGACGGATGCGGAAATGCCTCCGATCCGGCAATTCGGGCCCGATTCGATTGCCTTGCGGAATCAGTCCCGGGTCGATTCGGCGAGTTGCTTTCTGAAGGGCCAGCGCAACCAGCTCTTCCGGCTGCCGGATTCCGCCTGAGCGGGAACAGCGCCGACCGGTTCGGATTCGGGAGGAACTTCCGGTTCGGCCTTGACCATGATGTTGGGAGGACGGGTGAGGGCACGCAGGACCGTGCTGTAAAGGAGTGGCTTGGTAAAGTAGTGGATGTGTTCCTGACGCAACAGGGCGATGTCGTCCTCGTTCAGACAACCGGAGACGATGGCGACCTTCAATCTCGGGTTCTGACGGCGGGCCTCGATAACAAACTTGACGCCCTGACCGTCCGGCAGGCGGTGATCGGCGATGATCACGTCGATGGAGTCCGGGTGTTCATCCATGAAACGACGGGCCTGTTCCACTCCGAGCATGGAATGCACCTGGTGTCCCATCGCCCGAAGTTGCTCTGAAGCCACTTCGTTCAGTTCCCATTCGTCTTCTAGGAATAGAATTCGCATCCGTTATCTCCCTGTTCAATACCGGTCAACAGGGTCTCTATACGGCAGAATTTCGCAGAAAATTACCCATTCCTGACCACAGACTGCGATTTTCCTGCTCCGCGTGGAAGTTGGACCGCGCCTGCGGGTAGAGGTTCAACGCCTCGAAGGGTCCTCGAATCGAGACAGAATGTCACTCCGGTTAATCGGAGGGACCGGGCCGGTCGTCAGCTCGGGTAGGAACCGGTGATATAATGCCAGAGGTTCTGGGCCTCGTCCTTGTGGGTGGCGACCAGCCAGCGGGTGATATCGCCGATCGACACGAGACCGATCAGTTTTCCTTGGTCGACCACCGGCAGGTGACGGTGTCGCTTCTCCGTGATGGTGGTCATGGCGTCGTCAATTGAGAGGTCGGGATGGACGGTTTCGACCGGGGCGGTCATGACCTCCGAAACGGGGGTGGTCACGGGCCGACCGCGGGCGACGACGCGTTGGAGGACATCGCGCTCGGTGAAGATGCCGACGGGCGCCTCGCCTTCCATGACGACGACGCAGCCGACTTTGTGGTCATTCATTTCCCGGACGGCCACTTCCACGGTGGCGGATGATTGCACGATGAACAACTGCGGCCCTTTCTGGGCCAGGAGAGTGGAGATGGTGAGTTTCATGGGTAGCTTGGGGGTATGCGGGTTGTGAGATTAGGGTGGGCGGAGATCAGGGCAATGCAAAATCCCGGGGGCGGAGACGGGTCGGCGCGGACGGTGCGCTGGCATGCGGTCGGACTCTTCCCCGCCTCGTTCGCTTTTTCAGTTGATTGAGGCCGGAGGGGCCCTTCAAATGCGCCCCTTATGCACCTCCGAGCCATCCGATTGAACGGCTTCAAGAGCTTCGCGGACCAAACCGAGCTTCGGTTTGAACGCGGGGTGACGGCCGTCGTCGGCCCCAATGGTTGCGGGAAGAGCAATATCGCCGACGCCATCCGGTGGGTTCTTGGCGAGCAGAGCGCGAAGGCGCTTCGAGGGGGCAAGATGCACGACGTCATCTTCTCGGGAACCGATTCGCGCAAGCCGCTGCCCATCTGCGAGGTATCGCTTCTCCTGACGGAATGCGAAACCGAGTTGGGCAGCGAGTATCACGAGATCGAGATCACCCGGCGGGTTTCCCGGGACGGCGGCAGCGATTATCTGTTGAACGGCCGTTCGTGCCGGCTGAAGGATATCCAGCGCCTCTTCATGGACACGGGGATTGGCCGGACCTCCTACTCGATCATGGCCCAGGGGCAGATCGATCAGATCCTTTCATCCAAACCGGAGGAACGGCGGGTCGTTTTTGAGGAAGCGGCGGGGATCACCAAGTACAAGAGTCAGCGTCGCGAGGCCCTCAATAAACTGGCGCTGGTCGATGCGAACCTCAGCAGGATTACGGATGTGATCGGAGAGGTCTCCCGGCAGATCGGGAGCCTGCGGCGACAGGCCTCGAAGGCCGTCCGCTACAAGAAGCTGAGCCACCGGCGTCGGCATCTTGAGCTGGCCCATGGCAACTTCGTCTGGCGTGAGCTGCAGTCCTCGGTCCACAAGCTGGAAGACCAGGCGTCCGGGTCCGATGGCTCGATCCGGCAGATGCAGGAAGAGCTGGAGCAGAAGAATCTCGCCCTGGCCGGGCGCAAGGGTGAGCGCCAGAACCTCAACGAGCGCATTCAGGAAGCCCAGCAGGGCGTTTTCGATCTCCGTTCGAAGCGTGAACAGGCACTCAACCAGGCCCATCTTTCGGAAGTCCGGCGAGCCGGCCTGCTCGAGCGGATTGACCAGGCCCGTCAGGATCTGGTCGGAATTGAAGAGCAACTGACCGAGTTGGCCGGCAGGGTCGATTCCGGGGTCCAGGACCGACAGTTCCAGCTCGATCTGGTCGGGACTTTTGACACGACATTCCGGGACCGCAGCGAAAAGCTCGATGCCGTTGAGAGGGCACTGGGCGCGGCGGAAAAGGACCTGCAGGAGCGCAAGCTCAGGCTGCTTGAGGCGGACAGCAGCCTGGTCCGTCTGCGCAATGAAGCGGCCAACCTCGAAGTCGACCTCAAGACGACCGAGCACCGGATCGCCCGTCTGGGTGAGGACCGGGCGGAGGCATCGACCGCCGCGGATGAAGCCGCCGGCAAGCTGGCCGATTTTGAATCCCGGCTGGATGCGGCCCGGCAGGCCCGGGAATTGCTGAAGGAATCGATTGAAAAGGCGCGGGAAGGGGCGGCGGAAGCCCTCGCGGATTTTCGCGGTATCCAGACCGAGATCCAGGGGCTCGACCGGCAGATCGCCCAGAAGACGGCCCGGCAGAAACTCCTGCAGCAGCTGCATGATCGTCTGGAAGGATTTGGCGAAGGTTCCAAGGCCCTGCTTCAGGGAAGGCTCAAGGGGGCTTTTGAGGGTCAATCCTTCACTGCAGTGACCGACGGCTTCAAGGTGAACCGCCGTCACAGCCGGGCGGTCGAAACGCTGCTCGGCTCGGCTCTCGAGGCGGTCGCGGTGGCCGACGAAGCCGTCGCGGGGGCTGTCCTGCGGGAGTTGAATGAGCGCAAGATCGGGTCGGGAGTGGTCCGTTTTCCGGTCGCCGAGCGGGCGTTGCCGGAATCCGCAGCTGTGCCGATTCCGGAGGGACTCCGCCCGGCCGGCGAGCTGATCACCTGCGCGGAAAGCGAGAACGGCACCCATCCGGTTGCCGCCTTGCTTGCCCCCTGTTATGTGGCCGAGAGTCTTGAAGGATTCCTTTCCTGGTGGAAGGAGAATCCAGGATTCCCGTTCCTGCTCGTCGCGACGATCAAGGGCGAGTTGATCGACCGGCGGGGACTCGTCCACGGGGGATTCAGGAAGGAGAACTCGGGCGGCATCCTCGAGCGCGAGGTCGAATTGCGGGAGACGACTGAAGAGATCGCCGCAGATGGGGCGCGCCTCGAATCCCTGCGGGCGGAAGCCGCCAAGCGCGGTGAGGCCCTGGAAGCCGCCGAGAAGGCGGTGGAACAGCGTCGGCAGGAGCAGTCCGAGGCGGTTCAGGAGACGGCCCGACTGGAGACCGAAACACGGAACGCGGCCCGTTCGCTGGACGAATTGAAGGCCCGGGTCGAAAGGCTTGACCGCGAACAGGCGGGCCTGGAGGAAAACCGGACCCGCGCAGCCGGGCGTCTCGCCGCCAACCGACAAAAGCTGTCCGAAGCCGAAGCGGCATCGGCGCAGGTGCGCGGGGGTATCGAGAAAGTGGAGTCACAGATCGCCGAGTTTCGCGAGGAACGCGACCGGCGGCGGGAGGAGCACGCCCAGGCTCGGTTTGAGCTGGCCGAAAAGAAGCAGAAGCTCGACCTGACTCTGCGGGGGCTGAGCGAGATGGGGCAGCGCCGGGCCACTCTGGAGGAGTTGAAGAAGAGCCGGGAACGCGAGATCGACAGTTGGGGGGAACAGTGCGAAGGCCTGGCGGCCGAGCACCAGGAAGAGCTGAACCGCGCCGAGTCCCTTGCGGTCACGGTGGCCACGGCCCAGGAGTCGGTTACCTCGATCAAGGGCAGGCTGCTGGCGGTGGAGGAGGCGGTCAGCCTGCTGGAGAAGGAACAGGCCTATCTTCGTGAACAGGTCGATGGCACCCGCGAGGGCCTCAACCAGGTCCAGATCCGTCTCGCGAAGGAGCAATCGCAGATCACCTTTCTGCTCGAGGAAATGATCCGGGAACATCAGACCGACCTGAAACTGGTCGACTGGCGATTTGAGCTCTGGCTGGCCGGACGGCAGCCGGAGGGAATCCGCCGGATCGACGACCCGGAGGATGACGCCCGGTCCCGGGAAGCCGAGGGGAATGGCGATGCCGGGGGCGGCGACGATTCGGATGTTCCGGACGAGGCCGTGGTGGAGGATCGGAAGGCACAGCCGACGACTGAGGAGCTGGCCGCGTTTGATACGGTCGACTGGTCGGCGGTCAAGGCCGAGTGCGAAGCTCTGCGTGGGCGTCTGAACGCGATGGGACCGGTCAATCTGGTCGCGATCGAGGAATACAGCGAGTTGAAGCAGCGCCACGAGTTTCTCGAAAACCAGAGCCGGGATCTGGTGCGTTCAAAAGAACAATTGCTTGAGGCGATCGACGAGATCAACCGGACCTCGCAGGAGCAGTTCACGGCGACCTTTGAACAGATCCGGACGAATTTCGCGGAGACCTTCAAGATCCTCTTCGGGGGAGGGCGTTCCGGGCTGGAACTGGTCGCCTCCGACGACCCCCTTGAATCGGGGATCGAGATCGTGGCGCAGCCGCCGGGAACGCGGTTGCAGAATGTGTCCCTGCTTTCGGGAGGGCAGAGGACGATGACAGCGGTCGCTCTCCTCTTTGCCATCTACATGGTCAAGCCCAGTCCTTTCTGCGTTCTTGACGAGCTCGATGCTCCGCTCGACGAATCGAATATCGGCCGCTTTACCACGCTGCTGCGGCAGTTCACGGACAGTTCCCAGTTCATCATCATCACCCACAACAAGCGGACGATCGCGGCCGCTCAGGCCATTTACGGGATCACGATGGAGGAGAAAGGGGTCTCCAAGGTGGTTTCGATGCGATTCCACACCGAGCACCACGAATCGGAAATGGCCAAGCTGGCGGTGGCTGCGGCGGATTGACCCCGTTGGATCGCCTCCCCTGACGCGATAGCCTCTTACGGGTTGTTTTTGGGACCGGGAGTCAGTTAACGTGGCCGGATGTCAATTGAGCGTCTGATCGTGGATGGCCTCGGCTGGTCGGGAGCCATCATTCTGGTCGTGGCCTATTTTCTGGTTTCGCACGGAAAATGGCCGGGCGATTCAGTCAAGTACAACGTCTTTTCCATCGTGGCCAGTCTGCTGGTGGGCCTGAACGCGCTCTATCATGGTGCCATTCCCTCGGTCGGTCTCAACCTGATCTGGATGTTGATCGGCGTGAATGCCCTTCGGCTGCTGCGGTCACGGCGCAGGGCGGAAGCGGGCACGGATTGAACTTTCCATCTCCCGGTCAGCAGCCCACCATGCAGCCGATGTTCGAGCGGTTGTGGAATCTCACGAAGCGGGGTCGGTCCCCCGATGTCCCGGCCGAGGTCTCTGCCGCGACCACCGGCTCAGCGGGCGAACGGGCCGCGGCGGATCATCTCGTTCGGGTGAAAGGGATGCATGTCCTGGCCCGGAACTGGCGGGAAGGAAAGGACGAGATCGACCTGGTGTGCCGGGACGGGGAGATCCTCGTTTTTGTCGAGGTGAAGACCCGGCGGGCCGGCGCGCGGGTCCCGGGCTATTTCACGGTCAACGGACGCAAGAAGAAGGCGTTGTTGCGGGCGATTCGCGCCTACCGAGCCCGGGTCTCGCCGAAGCCGGCCTCCGTTCGCTTCGATGTGGTCGAAGTCGAATCGACCGACGGGGAGCCCGGCCAGATCCGGCATTTTGAAAATGTTTCTCTTTTCTCCAAAGCGTTTGCCAGATCCCGATGAGGGATCGAGAGTGCAGACCTGTTGGATAAAACGACCGTCTGCAAATATCAGCCTATGGTGGACAAGGAAAACAAGCGTCATCCCTTTCTTGAGGGCTTGAGCAAGCACCGGGGGGCACCGCCCACCGTCATGGTCATCTTCGGGGCCTCCGGCGACTTGACCGCGAGGAAGCTGATTCCGGCCATTTACAACCTGGCCTACGACGGGCTTCTACCGGCCGATTTCCGGTTGATCGGTTTTGGCCGCAAGCCGATACCTGACGAGGATTTCCGGAAGATCTCGC
The DNA here is from genome assembly GCA_041395105.1 of Opitutaceae bacterium. NCBI lineage: Bacteria > Pseudomonadati > Verrucomicrobiota > Opitutia > Opitutales > Opitutaceae > Opitutaceae bacterium. Next base: position 1,612,997 of record JAWLBB010000001.1, read on the forward strand.
GGGAGGCGGTCGAGGAATTCTCGCGCCGGGAGATCGACGACGCCATCTGGGCGCGGGTGGAGGAGGGCACCTTTTACCGGTCCGGGGGTTACGATGAAACCGCCGCCTTCGATCAATTGCGCAAGGATATTGAGGGCATGGAACAGCAGATCGGCCGCGATCTCCAGAGCCTCTTTTACGTCTCGACGCCGCCGACGGTCTTCGAGCCGATCATCGAGAATCTGGGACAGGCCGGCCTGGCGGCCCGGCACCTTGGATCCCCCCAGGCGTCCAAGGTGGTCATTGAGAAGCCGTTCGGTCGGGATCTGGAGTCGGCCCGCCACCTCAACAAGGTGATCTCAGGTGTGTTTCGGGAAGATCAGGTCTACCGGATTGACCACTATCTGGGCAAGGAGACGGTCCAGGACCTCCTGGTCCAGCGTTTTGCCAATGCGATTTTCGAACCCCTGATGAACCGTCGTTACGTGGACTGCGTGCAGATCACCGTGGCGGAGGATCTGGGGGTGGGTTCACGCGGGGGCTACTACGAGGGTAGCGGGGCCACCCGCGACATGATCCAGAATCACACCATGCAGCTGCTCAGCCTGACGGCGATGGAGCCTCCGGTCTCCCTCGATCCCGAGTCGATCCGGGACGAGAAGGTCAAGTTGCTCAAGGCTGTCCAGCCAGTGGATCTGAAGCCCGAGAGCGGCGATGTTGTCAGGGGGCAATACGGCGAGGGATTGATCGGAGGGCAACGTGTCCCGGATTACCGGCAGGAAGCGGGGGTTGATCCCGAGTCGAATACCGAGACGTATGCGGCGCTGCGGCTCTCGATCAACAATTGGCGATGGGCCGGGGTACCGTTCTACCTGCGCTCAGGAAAGCGGATGGCACGGCGGGTCAGTGAGATCGCGATCATCTTCAAGAGTCCGCCCGGAGGTCTCTTTTCCGATTCGAAGCAGTTCAATCTCGCCCAGAACACCCTGGCCTTTCAGATCCAGCCGGACGAGGGATCGACGGTCACCCTGAATGCCAAGACCCCGGGCCTTGAAACCCGGACCCAGCCGGTCCGCATGCATTTCCGTTACAGCACGACATTCGGATCGAACACACCGGAGGCCTACGAGCGCCTGGTTCTCGATGCGATGATCGGAGACAGCACGCTCTTCATCCGCGGTGACGAAACCGAAGCTTCCTGGAAGCTGATCACCCCGTTGCACGATTTCTGGGACTCGGTCGGTCGACGGGGTATGGAATCCTACGCGAGCGGATCCTGGGGGCCTCTCGCCGCCGAGCGGTTGCTCTGGGAAAACCGCCACGAGTGGCGCCGGCCGTAAGGGAGGCAAGCATCCGGATCATGCCAGCGATTTTTAACGCCCTTCCCGGCTTCGAGGTTCCGATGAGTTCGGTCCTCGGAACCCTGGCCTCCCTCTGGGAAATGGGGAAACCCGGCGCAAAGTCGGCTCCCTCCGAGTTCCGGGCATCCCAGATGAACCTGGTCCTCCATCTGGGGCACGATCATACCCCGGAATCGGCCCGCCGGATGTTTGATGCCGTCCTGCGTTTCGCCCAGCGTTACCCCTGCCGGATTGTCGCACTCTGCCCACGCATGTCGGAAACGGGAAGCGATGAGCTCGGGGCGAAGGTGTTTGGCGAGTGCTACATTGGAAAATCCCGGGCCGAGATGAGCTGCTGCGAAGCGGTCATTGTCGGGTATCCCAACTCGCAGCGCGGTTTTCTGGAGAATCAGGTGACGACGCTGATCGAGAGCGACCTGCCGCTTTATTATTGGCCGTCGCGGGTTCGGAGCGGGCCCAAGATCGCCGACTACGGTTTTTTCCTGAATCAGGCGAAACGGATCGTCATTGATTCGGCGATCGAGAATGAGACGGTTCTCGCCTTCAACTGGCCCAAGCCGGAGAACCTCCGCGATCTTGCGGATGCGCGTCTGCTCCAGGTCCGCCAGTCCGTGGGGCAGTTTCTGAGCAGTTATCCCCCGTCGGAACTGATCCGCGATCTGGCCAGAGTGGAGATCGCGGCGGAGCCCGGCTTGAAGGCTGAAGCCGGCTTTCTTCGGAAGTGGGTCGAGGGGAACCTCCGTGCCTGTGCGGAAGATTCTGGAGGCGCGGTCAGCGAACCGGTGGTTGAGGTCCGGCCATCGTTGGAAGAAGGGGGATCGATGGCGATGGCTTGGGTCTACACCGATGGTCGGTCGTTCACTTGGTCGGTGGATTTCGAGTCCGGACGGGCTTCAATCGAGTCGAACCTGGGGGGGACGCGGGTGAGCCGGAGCTCGATCGTGCGGCTGCTGACGACCGAGCGGGCCCTGGGTGAGGCGCTCTTCTTCTGAGCAGGGACGTTCTCGGAGCGGCGGCTGCGCCGCGCTGCCATCGGAAAATCCGGCCGGCAAATTCTGTTCATCCGGCATGATCGACTTGACCGGATCGGGGGAAACGGACATACCGGTTAACGCCCGCTGTTTGTTGCGGGCATGCTTTCACCTCCATTAGACCCGAAAATGACAACCCGCAAAATCGAGATCCTTGAAAACCACACCGGGGAGCTGGGCGAAGCCATCCAGCACGAAGATCACCTGGTGGAGTCCGAATGCTACCACTACGACAGTGGCTCCATTCTGGAAGTCGCCGTGCACGATGAGGAGCACGAGCACTGGCATATTTTCACGGATCTGGATTCGGGTCACCGATTCAAGATCGAGCCCTCGAAATACCGGCGGCTTCCCTGAAGAGGGCGCCGGCTTACTGCCCGACGACCAGGGCGGCGTAGTTGCGCTTGCCCTTGCGAAGAAGCAGGAAGCGATCGAAGAGGAGCGATTCGGGCGTGACGACCGCGAGCGGGTCGTCCCAGCGTTGATTGTTCACATAGGCACCGCCGCCCTGGATGTCCTTGCGGGCCTGACCCTTGGAATGCGATAGCCCTGTCTTCACGAGCAGATCGACGAGGGGGAGCCCGGATCCGAACTCGCCCGACGGGAGATGGTGGTTGGGCACCTCGGTCGCCAGATCGGCGAGGGCGGTTTCGGAGATTCCATCGATGGACCCGCCGAAGAGGACCTGGGTGGCGCGGATCGCATCCTTGGTGGCGTCCTCTCCGTGGACGAGGGTCGTCAGCTCGCGCGCCAGGGCCTGATGGGCCTCGCGGGCGTGGGGGCGTTCCTCGTGGGCGGCGGCCAGCGCTTCGATTTCCTGGTGCGAAAGAAAAGTGAAGAGCTTCAGCCGGGGAATGACGTCGCGATCGTCCGTCTGGATGAAGTACTGGTAGAATCGGTAAGGACTGGTCTTGGTCGGATCGAGCCAGACGGCGCCAGCCACGCTCTTGCCGAACTTGCTTCCGTCGGCATTGGTGATCAGGGGAAGGGAGAGGCCGTAGGTCTGGACCGATGATTTCTTCCGGCAGAGATCGATGCCCGCCGTGATATTGCCCCATTGGTCGGAACCGCCGATCTGCAGGGTGCAGCCCTCGGCCTGATTGAGGTGCCAGAAATCATGCGCCTGCAGAAGCATGTAGCTGAATTCGGTGAAGCTGATCCCGGATTCGCGGTCTTCCATCCGCGCCCGAACGCTTTCCTTGGCGATCATCATGTTGACCGTGAAGTGCTTGCCGGTTTCGCGCAGAAAATCCAGAAAGCCGATCGGGGCGAACCAGCTTGCGTTGTCACAGAGCAGGGCGGCGTTGGTCAGTGACGGTGAGAAATCGAGCAGACGGTGCAGCTGGGTCTTGACGCCGGCAATATTGGTTTCGAGCCGTTCCCGGGTGAGAAGCTGTCTCTCGGTGGTGCGGCCGCTGGGATCTCCGATCATACCGGTGGCTCCCCCTGCGAGGGCGATCGGGCGGTGTCCCGCCAGCTGGAAACGCCGGAGAGTCAGAAGCGGGACGAGACTTCCGACGTGGAGGCTGTCGGCCGTCGGGTCGAAGCCTGCGTAGAGCGTGACCATCCCCGCTTGCAGATGCCCTTCCAACTCATCGGGGTGAGTGCAGTCGACAAGCAGGCCGCGCCAGCGAAGATCGTCCATCAGATTCATGGGGGGCATTTATCCTACCGGGTCAGGGCAGCGACAAGGCCAAAAAGGAGGCGACGCGCTCCGGCGATAGCCTGACTGCCGATTGCCTGAGTAGGGCAGGACGGGGTGGCATCCGATGATCCCGATCGGTCCCGGCGGCATGTTGCCGCGCATTTGAGCCAGTCTCCGAAATTGGTTTGTCTCACCGTGGTTTTGATTGCACGGTGGAAGCTCTTATCTGACAGACCAAGGGTCTGTCGTCATTTCAACATCAACCCATCATCTGACCATGGCATTGGCAAAAGGCGTTAAGGCCCCCGATTTCGCATTGAAAAGCAAGCAGCCCGAGGGGCTCGTCGAGTACAAACTGAGCGATAATTTCGGCAAAAGGCCGACGGTTCTGCTCTTTTTCCCCCTCGCGTTCACCAGCGTCTGCGAATCCGAGCTGTGCTCAATCCGCGATTCCATGAAGGACTATGAGGACCTGAACGCCGCCGTCTACGGGATCAGTGTCGACAGTCCGTTTTCGCTCGAGGTGTTTGCCCGGCAGAACAAGCTGAATTTCCCCCTCTTGAGCGACTTCAACAAGCAGGTAAGCCAGGCCTATGACGTGCTTTATGCCGATCTCCTCGGCTTCAAGGGCGTTTCCAAGAGGTCGGCCTTCGTGGTGGGCAGCGACGGCAACATTCTCTTCAGCTCTTCGAGCGACGACGCGAAGGTCCTGCCCGACTTCAACGCGGTCAAAGCCGCTCTTGCCGGCTAGCCTTCCACTTCCACGCCACCTTCTCTTCCGTCCTTCAGCCGCCTTTCAATGAGTCTTCCCGTCAATCCCTTCAATTCACTGAAATCGCTCGGTCCCGGTCCTTCGGGCGACCGCCTCTATTACTCGCTTCCGGCTCTGGAAGAAGCGGGCCTGGGAGCGATTTCGAGACTTCCGGTCAGCATCCGGATCGTTCTCGAGTCGGTTCTGCGCAATTGCGACGGCAAGCGGGTCATGGAGTCGAATATCAGGGAACTGGCGGGATGGAAGGCCTCCGCACCGGCTCCGATCGAGATTCCTTTCGTGGTCGCCCGGATCGTGCTTCAGGATTTCACCGGGGTGCCCCTGCTCGTCGACCTGGCGGCCATGCGGTCGGCCGTCGCCCGGCTGAAGCGTGATCCGGCCCTGATCGAGCCCCTCGTTCCGGTCGATTTGGTCATCGATCACTCGGTCCAGGTCGACCGCTCCGGGACGGCGGGCGCTTTTCTTGAGAACCTGAAGATCGAGTTTGAGCGCAACCGCGAGCGCTATGAGTTCCTCAAGTGGGGACAACAGGCCTTTGAGACCTTCAAGGTGGTGCCGCCCTCGGTCGGAATCGTCCACCAGGTCAATCTCGAGTACCTGGCCCAGGTCGTCTTCAGCCGGGAAGTGGGAGGCAGCCGTATCTATTTTCCGGATACACTGGTCGGGACCGATTCCCATACCACCATGATCAACGGTCTCGGGGTGGTCGGCTGGGGCGTCGGCGGGATAGAGGCGGAGGCCGGCATGCTGGGTCAGCCGGTTTACTTCCTGACGCCGGAGGTCATCGGAGTGCGCCTGACCGGGCGTCTCGGCGAGGGGGTCACCGCGACCGACCTCACCCTGCGCATCACCGAGCTTCTGCGAAGGGAGAAGGTGGTCGGCAAGTTCGTCGAGTTCCACGGTCCCGGTGCGACCGAACTGACCCTGGCGGATCGCGCAACCATCGCCAACATGGCGCCGGAATACGGCGCCACCATGGGCTTTTTCCCGGTGGACGAACGGACCCTCGATTACCTGACGGCGACGGGCCGCGCCCCCGACCAGGTGAACCTGGTTCGCGACTATTACCGGGCCCAGGGGATGTTCGGGATTCCTGATGGCCCGGAAATCGACTACACCAAGGTGGTCCATCTCGACCTCGCTTCGATCGTGCCCGCGGTGGCGGGCCCGAAACGGCCGCAGGATCGGATCGATGTTCCGGAGCTCGGACGGCAGTTCGTCGATCTCTATTCGAAGAAGGTGGAGGAGGGCGGTTTCGGCCGCGATGGCTCCAGCCGGACCCGGAGCGTGCCGGTGGAGGGACAGGGGGGCGAGATCACCAACGGTTCAGTGCTGATCGCGGCCATCACCAGCTGCACCAACACCAGCAACCCGAGCGTCATGCTCGCTGCCGGCCTTGTGGCCAAGAAGGCGGTCGAGCGCGGCCTCAAGGTGCCGGCCTGCGTCAAGACGAGCCTCGCTCCGGGGTCCCGGGTGGTCACCGATTACCTGAAGGAGACCGGTTTGCAGGCCTACCTCGACCAGATCGGATTCAACCTGGTCGGTTACGGATGCACGACGTGCATCGGCAACAGCGGACCGCTCGCCCCGGAGATCGAGGCGGCCATCGAGAAGGGCGGACTGGTCGCGGCCAGCGTCCTTTCCGGCAATCGCAACTTCGAGGCCCGGGTGCATTCCTCAATCAAGGCGAATTTCCTGATGTCTCCTCCCCTCGTGGTCGCCTTCGCCCTGGCCGGTCGGGTCGACCTGGACCTGACGACGGATCCCATCGGCAAGGGGTCTGATGGACGGGACGTCTACCTTCGCGATATCTGGCCCTCGAACCAGGAAATCCTCGATTGCATCAATCGCGGCTTGAAGCCGGAGATGTTCCGGCGCCAGTACGAGGATCTGACCGGGGCCAACCCGGAATGGAACGCGATTGAGGCGGTCACCGGAGAGCTGTATCGGTGGAATGAGGACAGCACCTATATACAGGAGCCGCCCTTCTTCGAGGATTTTTCCCTCGAGGTCGGTTCGATTTCCCCCATCGGGGAGATGCGGCCGCTCGCCATCCTCGGCGACTCGGTCACGACCGATCATATATCGCCCGCAGGTTCCTTCTCCAAGGACACGCCGGCCGGTCGTTATCTGATCGGGAAGGGAGTCAGTCCGGCCGATTTCAATTCCTATGGATCCCGCCGGGGCAATGACCGGGTGATGAAGCGCGGCACCTTCGCCAATGTCCGGATCAAGAACCTGATGGCGGGCGGCAAGGAAGGCGGGTTCACCCGCCTGATGCCGGACGGAGAGGTCCTCCCGGTCTTCGATGCCTGCGAGGCCTACGCGAAGCGTAATGTTCCGCTCATCGTGGTGACCGGGGTCGACTATGGCATGGGGAGTTCCCGCGACTGGGCCGCCAAGGGCACCCGGCTTCTCGGGGTCCGCGCAGTCGTGGCACGCAGCTATGAGCGCATCCACCGGAGCAACCTGGTGGGCCTGGGCATCCTGCCGCTCGAATTCAAGGAAGGCACGAGTGCGGCTTCCCTGGGGCTCGACGGTTCGGAGGTGTATTCGGTTCCGACTCTGGACGACGGGATCAAGCCAGGTCAGGATATCGACCTGGTCATCCGGCGGGCCGATGGGTCAAGTGAATCGGTGCCGGTCACGGTTCGGATCGATACGCCCATCGAGGTTGATTACTATCGGCATGGAGGTATCCTGCCCTACGTGTTGCGGGAGATTCTGAAGCAACAGGGATGAGGGAATTGTATCCTTATTCGAGAGAAATGGGCAGAAACGGATAGGGGCGACTGACGACAATGGCCGAGACGACCAATCCCAGTTTTCTGGTGGATGCCTATTCGGATCCTGTCCTGATCCGGGTCCGGGGGCGGGCGTCGTTTGCCAACAGCGGCAGTCTGCGCGAGTTTCTCAGTGAAATGATGAGCCAGGGAAAGCGGCGTTTCGTCATCGACTTCAGCGCCTGCACGGGGATGGACAGCACTTTTCTGGGCGTTCTGGCCGGGTTGGCCCTGGATCTGCGGAAATCGAAACCCCGGGGCGTGGCGGTCTTCTGCCGGCTGGGAACCCGCAATCTGGAGCTGATCCGCAACCTCGGTCTGCACCGGTTGGCGACGGTCGATCTCGGCGGCGATCTCACGCCGACGGGAAACGCGGTTGAGCCGCTGGCCGCGACCCGAATGGATGAGCTCGAGAACGCCCGGATGTGTCTGGAGGCCCATGAGAATCTAGTGGAGGCGGATCAGGCCAACCAGGAGAAGTTCCAGGATGTGCTCGTGTTCCTGAAGAACCGGGTCGATCAGGGTTGATCCATGGTTGTTTTTTTCGCCGGTTTACTGGCAGGTGGAGCGATTTTCTTCGGACTCTACCTGAACGCGCGCCGCGAACGCGAACGCATCGAGGCGGAGAAGCAGCGTGTCTTTCAGGAGAAGGAGATCGTGGTCGAGTTCATGCACGACATGGTCGAGGCCCTCGGGGAGGGGCTGTCCCGACAGGAGCTCTTTCAGCGCATCGTGCATGCCGCCATCCTCTCGACGGGAGCCCTCAGTGCCTGTGTCTTCGAGCGGATCGACGGGGACCGGCTGCAGGGGGTTGCGGTGGAGGGCCTTTTTCCGCCTCACCGTCCGCTGCCGGAGAGTTCGAGGGTCAAGCTGATCACCCGGGCCCGCTTTATTGAGCAGATCCTCCGATCGGAGACCTTCGCCATCGGTGAGGGCTTTGTCGGCGGAGTGGCCCGGACCCGAAAGGCGGAGCTGATCGAGAATGGATCGGAAGATCCGCGCATCATCCAGCATGACGATCCGGCATTATCCGTCCGGTCGATGATCGCCGCTCCTATTCTCTTCGGAGATCGTCTGATCGGCGTTCTCGCCGTGGCCAATCCGGCGACCGGTCGTTCGTTCACCGCCACGGATTTCTCGCTGGTCGAATCGCTGGCTGAGCAGGCCGGGCTGGCCGTCCACAACAACGAATTCCTTTCCCTGCAGATCGAGAAGCGGCAGCTCGATCTCGATCTGTCGGTGGCCCGGGATATCCAGCAACTGCTGGTTCCGAGCGAGATCCCGCAGATCGCCGGACTCGATGTGGACGTGCGTTATATTCCGGCCCAGCAGGTCGGAGGGGATCTCGTCGATGTTTTTCCCCTTGAAGGAGGCCGACTCGGTGTGGCCGTGGCGGATGTTTCCGGGAAGGGTGTACCCGCCTCCATTCTCATGGCCATCTGCCGAACCCACCTCAGGAACTTTGCCGGCCTGCACCGCTCCCCCTCCCACGTTCTGCGGGAAACCAACCGGGCCATGACCGGCGAGATGCGGCAGGGGATGTACATTACCATCGTGCTCGCGATCATCGATCCGCTGGAGAATCGGATCGTGCTGTCGAGAGCCGGACATGAGTTGCCCCTCATCGGGCGCCCGGACGAGACCAATCGCTTCGGGCTGGAGTTCCTCTCGTCCGAGGGGATGCCGGTCGGAATGGTCGACGCCGAACTCTTCGACGAAGTGGTGGAGGACCTGGCAGTGGGTTTCCATCCCGGCGATCTGCTCACCCTCTATACAGATGGGATCACCGAGGCGCCCAATGCCGACGGGAGGGAGTTCACGGGTGCGCGTCTGCTCGATGCGGTCAAGACGCTGCGCAGCCGCAGTTCTTCCGAGATCATCTCCGGCATCCTGGAGATGGTCGGGCGCTTTTCCGGGCGGTCCCGCTTTCCCGATGACATTTCCCTGGTCGTGGTCAAACGCCTGGGGCCGGGGGCCACCTGATAGCCGGATGGGCGTTGCCTTTTCGTTTGCGTTTGGGCCGCCTCGAAACACGTTCTCCGTCATGGCGACAGTCACTGAGGAATCTCATCCCGCCCGGTTATCCCTGCCGGATTCGAACGGTCATTTTGGTCCCTATGGCGGGGTATTTGTTCCGGAGACGCTGATGACGGCTCTCGGGGAACTGGCTGCGGCCTACGAAGAAGCCCGTGGCGATCCGGCTTACCAGGCGGAGCTGAACCGGCACCTCAAGGAATTCGCGGGTCGGCCGACGGAACTCTATTTTGCCGAGCGGCTGACCGAGATGCTGGGGGGTGCCCGCATCTACTTCAAACGGGAGGACCTGCTGCATACCGGAGCGCACAAGATCAACAACGCCATCGGCCAGGCCCTGCTCGCCCGACGGATGGGCAAGAAGCGGATCATTGCCGAAACCGGAGCCGGCCAGCACGGGGTGGCTACGGCGGCGGTCTGTGCGAAGTTCGGACTTGAGTGCGTCATCTACATGGGCGCGGTCGATATGGAACGCCAGGCTCTCAATGTCTACCGGATGCGGCTCTGCGGGGCCGAGGTGCGGGGGGTCGAGGCGGGACAGAAAACACTCAAGGAAGCGATCAATGAGGCCATGCGCGACTGGGTCACGAACGTCGACTCCACCCATTACATACTCGGGTCGGCCCTCGGATCCCACCCTTACCCGATGATGGTCCGGGATTTCCACCGGGTGATCAGCCGGGAGACGCGGGAACAGATCCTGGCAAAGGAAGGCCGCCTGCCCGATGAGATGGTGGCCTGTGTCGGGGGTGGCAGCAATGCGATCGGGTTCTTCTTCGACTTTCTTGCGGATGAAGGTGTCCGCCTGGTCGGAGTGGAGGCCGGCGGCCGGGGGATTGTGCCCGGCGGTCATGCCGCCCGGTTTGAGGGAGGGCGGCTGGGCGTCCTTCAGGGCTGCAAGACCTATATCCTGCAGAATCCCGTTGGTCAGATCGAACTGACCCATTCGGTCTCCGCCGGATTGGACTACGCCGCGATCGGACCGGAACACGCCTATTACCGCGACCGGGGGCGCATTGAGTTTGCCTACGCCACCGATGACGAGGTCATGGAGGCCTTTCAGGTCTGCTGCCGGACCGAGGGCATCATTCCGGCCCTCGAATCAACCCATGCCCTTGTCCATGTGATGAAGCGGGCCCGGGAACTGGGCCCGGACAAGATCATCCTGATGAACATGAGCGGCCGGGGCGACAAGGATGTTCAGCAGGTCGCGGCGATTCTCGGCGGAACCCCCGACGTATCATGAGAAGCATGACGGGTTTCGGCCGGGCCGTCCGGACCGGTGCTGATTGGGAGACCATTGTCCAGGCCAGCTCGGTCAACCGCAAGAGCCTCGAGGTGGCGGTCTCCATGCCGCGGTCCTGGCAGTGGCTGGAGCCGGAGGTCACCCGCCGGGTCCGGCAGACGGTTCAGCGGGGCCGGATCCAGGTCGCCATCGAATGCCGTTCGGTCAGGGGGGCCGGGGGAATCACGGTCGACGAGGCGGCCATCGACGGGGTGGTGGCGCGGTTGGCGGCCTATGCGCGGGAGAGGGGTCATCGGTTTGAACCCGATGCCGCCTTCCTGCTTCAACTTGTCCTGGCCCGTCGCGACGATCGGGAGGGCCCGGCGGACGATGAGCTTTCGGACCTGGTCAGTCCGGTCCTCGACGAGGCCCTGGCGGCGCTCGTGCTGATGCGGGACCGTGAGGGCGAGGCCCTGGCGGCGGATTTGAGTGCCCGGACGGAGGTGCTCCGGTCGCTGACTCTGCGGATCGGGGAATTTTCGGAGGCCACGGTGGCGGACCACCGGGCCCTGCTCTTGCAGCGATTGAATCAGGCCGGCCTCGAGCTGGATGTGTCGGATGAGCGGGTCCTCAAGGAGGTCGCGCTTTTTGCGGATCGTTGCGACATCACGGAGGAATTGACCCGGCTGGGGAGTCATCTCGACCAATTCGGGGAACTCTGCCGGTCGCAGGAGTCCGTCGGGCGGACCATGGAATTCCTGCTACAGGAAGTGGGGCGGGAAATCCACACCGTGGGCAGCAAATCCAACCGGCTGGAAATCGCGCGGCTGGTCATCGATTTCAAGAACGAGCTCGAACGCATCCGGGAGCAGGTCCAGAACGTCGAGTAGGCCACGGGGTCGTGGCGGATGCCGAGATCGCTGAGTGACAGGTCCTGTTAGGATTTTCTCTCACGGAGCCACAGAGGCACTGAGCGGATCAGCGACGTATCCTATTGGTTCGGTTGCTACCGATATCGATCAGCACTTCGCCAAGTTGAGGATCTCATCCCATTCCCATCCTTCCTCTGTGCCTCCGTGCCTCTGTGAGAATCACTCTCCCTTTCCCCGAACAGCCCCAGTTGCAGGCCATTCGGGGAAGACCCCTTTTCAGGGTTCCCGGAAGCTGTGGATGAGGTAGAGACCGACTCCGATGCAGATGGCGGCGTCCGCCAGGTTGAAGGCGGGCCAGATGAATGAGCCGAAATGGAAGTCGAGGAAGTCGATGACATGGCCGTGGAGGATCCGGTCGACCAGGTTGCCGACGATACCGCCGCAGAGAAGCCCGAAGCTCACCTGGACGAGCGGACGACCGAGGGCGAGTTGCCGGCGGAAGAAGAAGATGCCGGTCAGGGTGGCGATGGCGAGGAGGGCGAGCCAGAAGCTCTTGCCGGCAAAGAGACCCCAGGCCGCCCCGGTGTTGCCGACATGGACGATGTTGAAGAAGCCGGGGATGACGACGAGGTTGTCGGGCGGGAAATAGGCGTTGAAGGGCAGGTTCCTGTGTATCCATATCTTGGATACCTGATCGGCCGCAAAGACGGGAACGGCGATGAGGAAAAGCCACCGGTAGGCGGCGATCCGGGTTCGCAGACTGGGAAAGGGAGGGGAGGCGGACATCCGGCGCTGTGGCGGAAGGGGCCGGCGCGGGAGGAGCGGATGCCGCCGCCCTGCGCCGTGCTCCCGTCGATTCAATCGTCGGAGTCTTCCTGGATGAAGCCGCTGGCGTCGGCATCGGCGGCATCCCCGAAGATCCCGCCTCTCTGCACACTGCGGCGGCGCGTCTTCTCGACCTGGGCCTGACTCTCGACCGAATACCGGGCGAAAGGAACGGCGAGGAGTCGTTCCTTGGCGATCGGCTTGCCGGTCAATTCACAGTTTCCGTAGGTGCCGAGCTTGATCCGTTTGATTGCTTCCTCGATTTCGTGGAGGGCTTCCTGTTCGCTCGAGACGAGGCTGAGGGCAAAATCCCGGTCAAAGGTGTCGGTTCCGGCATCGGCGATATGCTGGCTGTAGCCGGAGAGGTCGCCGGAATCCTCCTTGCTCGAACGTTTGAGGGTATCTTCCGAATGAAGGTGGATGTCGGATTTCAGGTGGTTGCGCAGGTCGACGAGGATCCGGTAGTAGCGGAGGTGTTTCTTGGGAATCTTCTCTTCCTCGTCTTCCAGCGGGGTCTTGCCGCCCTTCGGGTTGTAGCCGAGGATGTCGGCGAGTGATGCGGCGCCGAGGATCCGTTGCTCCTGCTTGATTGACTCGAGATCGGCCGCCTTCTTTGCGGCGGCCGCTTCATCAACCTCCTTCGCGGCCTTGGCGGTCTTCTCCGCCCGCATTTCATTGGTCTTGGCGATCTCGAGGACCTCCTCGAGGGTGAAGGCCGCGCGGCGGGCATGCTTGATCCGGGAGGTCTTCTTCCGGGTCGGCATGGGCCGGGGAGCCTTTTCGATCGTCGCGGGCGCAGAATCGGCGGCCGCTTTGGCGACGGGCTTTTTCTTGGTGGCAGGTGTCGTGGATTTTTTCAAAGCAGCAGTTGGAGTGCTTGTGGTAACGGCTTCGGGAGCCTTCTTCTTGATCGGAGAGCGAGCCGGCGTCTCATTTGTTTTCTTGACGGCGGGTCGGGTGGTCTTGGTGGACGCTTTCCGGGCGGGTACGACCGCCTTTTTTGAACGGGAGGCGGAAGTGTCAGGGGTCTTTTTGGCTGCGGGTTTTGCGGCCGTTTTCTTGGCCTGCGGTTTGGCAACCGCTTTCTTGGCCGAGGGCTTGGCGGCTTTCGCCTTCTTTTTTGCCGGCGTTCTGGCGGGAGCCTTCCTGGCAGGTGTCTTCCCCGAGGGATTGGCGGTCTTCTTTGTGCTCTTGGCGGGTTTCTTTTTTGAGGATTCTTTGGCCATGGATAGTGGGGGTTAAGAGGCCGTCTTGAGACAGCCGCTAAGAAAGGGTTGGGTCAGGGATGTTCTGTCGCAGCCGCGCAACGCGGGCAGAGGGGATCGGAGGAAGCCGGGTCGATGGGCTCGAGGGTTCGCCAGCAGCGCGGACAACGATCGCCCTCAGCCGGGCAGGTGGAAATCTCCGGTTCGCCTCCATCCTTGGCCACGAGGTGGACCTGGGAGACGATGAAGATCTCCGGCAGGCTTTCGCGGTACTTGGTGAGAAGGCCGGAGAGTGGTGACGATGTGTCCGCGCGAATGGTGACGGCAGCCTCCAGGGACTTCCCGATCGAGCCGGCCTGGCGCAACTGCTCAAGCTTCTCGTAGATCCGGCCACGGAACTGGAGGATCTCGTCGATTTCGATCATGGTCGTCGTCCGGGTCCTGTCGTTCTGGGCGTCCGGCCATCCGTGGAGGATGAGCGCGTCGTTGCCGTATTCCTGTTTCTGCCGGTGATAGGACCAGGCTTCGTCGCAGGTGAAGGGCAGGATCGGGGCGAGGACACGGATCAGGGTGGTGAAGATCCGGTGGATGGCGGTCTGGGAGGAACGCCGCAGGGGGTCGTCCGGTGCCAGGGTATAGAGCCGGTCCTTCAGGATGTCGTGATAAAGTGACGAGAGGGTGACCGAGCAGAATTGGTTGCAGAGCTGGTAGACGCGGTGGAGCTCGATCTTCCCGAAGGCATCGGTGGCCTGAGCAAGGAGTTCGTCCGTCTTGGCCAACGCCCATTGGTCGATCGGATCGAGGGCGGCCGGCTCGACCGCGTGGCGTTCCAGCTCGAAGTCGAAGAGGTTCGAGACCTGGAACCGCAGGGTGTTGCGGAAGAGCCTATAGGTTTCCCCGATATGGCCGAGAATCTCCTCGGAGACCGGAATGTCGTTGCGGAAATCGGTCGAGGCGACCCAGAGACGGATGACATCCGCCCCGTATTTGTTGATGAAGGTGTCGGCGGTCTGGGGCTTTCCGTCGCTCTTGCTGATCTTGCGTCCGTCCTGACCGACCACGAACCCGTGGGTCAGAATCTTGCGGTAGGGGGGGTGACCGGCCACGACCATCCCGGTCCAGAGCGACGATTGGAACCACCCGCGGTGCTGATCGCTGCCTTCGAGGTAGAGGTCGGCCGGCCAGGGCAGACCCCGACTCTTGAGCACGGCGAGATGGCTGCTGCCGGATTCGATCCAGACGTCGAGCGTGTCGGTCCCCTTGTGCAGGGGACGGGATTTCCAGTCGCCGGGGAGTTCAATCCCGCTGAGCAACTCTTCCGGTGATTCACGGAACCAGAGATTGACACCCGCCTGTTCGACTTTGTCGGCGATGCCGCGGATGACCCCGGCATCCAGCAGGGCATTCCCGTCGTCATCGAAGAAGGCGGGGATGGGCACGCCCCATTGGCGTTGCCGACTGATGCACCAGTCGGGCTTGGACTCAACGGCACCGCGGATGCGGTTCTCGCCCCAGGCGGGAATCCACTCGACTTCACCGAGCGCCTTGAGCGCCCGTTGCCGCAGGCCGTCGTGATCGACGGAGATGAACCACTGATCCATGGCCCGGAAGACAACCGGGGTCTTGGAACGCCAGCAGTGCGGGTAGCTGTGCTTGAGTTTGCTCAGTTTGACCAGGGAGCCGGTCGCTTCGAGTTTGCGCAGAACCGCTTTGTTCGCGTCGGACCAGCCATCGTTTTCCAGAACGGAAAGTCCGACGAGGTCGGCCGGGATCCGGCCGTCGTCCACGTAGGCACCCTTGTCGTCGAGCGGGCAGTAGATATCAAGACCGTAGGCGAGGCCGGTCTGATAGTCCTCCAGGCCGTGTCCGGGAGCCGTGTGGACGCAGCCGGTGCCGGCTTCGGTCGTGACATATTCGGCCAGGACGATCGGGCTGGCCCGGTCGATGAAGGGGTGGCGGGTTTCCAGGTGCTCAAGCTCGGCACCACGGATTGTCCTGACCTCGGAGAGATTCCCCAGTCCGGTCTCGGTCGCGAAACGTTCGGCCAGGGCCGAAGCTACGAGGAAGTGTTCGTCTCCATGGCGCAGGACCGAGTAATCGAGGGCGGGGTGGACGGCGATGGCCAGGTTGGCGGGCAGGGTCCACGGGGTCGTCGTCCAGATGACGGCACTGAGTTTTCCGTCGATCCCGAGTTTTGAGGGATCGGTCACACCAAAGCGGACCCAGATGGACGGGCTGAGGTGATCCTTGTACTCAATCTCCGCTTCGGCCAGAGCCGTTTCGCAGGGGATCGACCAGTAGACCGGTTTCTTGCTCCGGTAGACGAGACCCTGCTCAACGAAAGCGGCGAAGGTGCGCAGAACGGTCGCCTCGTAGGCCGGATCCATGGTCCGGTACTCGGCAGCCCAGTCGGCCAGGACCCCCAGTCGGGCAAACTGCGGACGCATCGTCTCCATGTAGGACCGGGAGAAGGCCGCGCATGCCTCCCGGAGTTCGGGGGTCTCCAGCATCTGACCCTTTTCCTGTAGTTCCCGGGTCACTTTGGCCTCGATGGGCAGTCCGTGGCAATCCCATCCGGGGATATAGGGTGCGTGGTGGCCGCGGGCCAGGTGGAAGCGAACGATCGTGTCCTTGAGGATCTTGTTCAGCGCGGTTCCAATGTGGACATGCCCGTTGGTGAACGGCGGGCCGTCGTGCAGCACGAAGGAAGGACCGTCCCGGTTCTTTTCGAGGGCGCGATGGTAGACGTCGATCGATTCCCAATGCGCCAACCTTTTCGGCTCGCGAGCCGTCAGATTCGCCCGCATGGGGAAGTCGGTCCGCGGCAGGTTGAGAGTGTCTTTGTAGTCCTGTGCCATGACCTGGCCGGTCAATTGAAAAGCGCGCAATAGTGGCCCCCGGGGACCGGGTGTCAAGGGAAGACGAAGGGGCGGCCCGGGCCCGTTTCGATCGATCGAACATGAGCCACCCTGTCTCATGCTGCCACCAGGCGGACGAGCAACTGCGTCCTTGATTTCGCAGGCCGATCGTGGTCCCAATGTCGTTGCTCATGAAAAAGCCCGCCAAGCCTGTTCTTATCATCATCCGCGACGGCTGGGGATACAATCCCGACCCCGCCCAGGACGCCTTCAATGCCACCGTGCTGGCTTCGACTCCGGTTGACGACGCTCTCCAGCGGGATTGGCCGTTCACCCGGATCGCGGCCTCGGGCTTGGATGTCGGCGTGCCGGTGGGCGTCATGGGCAACAGCGAGGTCGGGCACCAGAACATCGGGGCCGGGCGGATCGTCGACCAGGAGATCGTCCGGATCACCAAGGCCTTCACCGAAGGCACGATCACGGAGAATGAGACCTGGCAGAAGGTCGTCAACCGGGTCCGCGATGGGAAAGGGAACCTGCATTTCTTCGGCCTGGTCTCCGATGCCGGGGTCCACGCCATGCTGGAGCACCTCTATGCACTGCTCTCGCTCTGTGCCGCCGAGGGGGTGGGGGACCGGGTCTTTGTCCATGCCTTCACCGATGGCCGCGACACCAGCCCGACAAGCGGCCTCGGCTATATTTCCGAGTTGGAGAAAAAGTGCCTCGAGATCGGGGCCGGCCGGGTCGTCACCGTCTGCGGACGCTTCTGGAGCATGGATCGCGACAACCGCTGGGACCGGGTGGCCAAGGCTTATGATTGCCTGACCGGGCGCAGGACGGAGAAGACGGCGCCCTCGGCCTCCGCGGCGGTCCAGGACTACTACGATCATCCGATCGACTCCTCCAGGTCGGGCGATGAGTTCATCCTCCCCACCTGGGTGGTTGACGGTGCCGGCCAGCCCCTCGGCCGGGTCATGGACGGTGACAGTGTGGTCTTCTTCAATTTCCGGGGCGACCGCCCCCGCGAGCTGACCAAGGCGTTTGTGATCGACGATTTTGACGGGTTTGACCGTGGCCCCAAGCTCGACCTGCTCTACGCGACCATGACGGAGTATCAGACGGGTCTGCCGGTCGAGGTCATCCTGCGCAAACCACCCAAGATGAAGAATATCCTCGGGATGTACCTTTCCGACCTGGGCATTGCCCAGTTCCGCTGCGCCGAGACGGAGAAGTACCCGCACGTCACCTTTTTCTTCAACGACTACCGCGAAGAACCCTTTCCACTGGAGGACCGCGGCGTCGTGCCCAGTCCCAAGGTCTCCACCTATGACCTGAAGCCGGAAATGTCGGCCGAAGGGGTGATGGATACCGCGAAGAAGGCGATCCTTTCGGGCAAATACGGCTTGATCGTGGTCAATTTCGCCAACCCCGACATGGTTGGGCATACGGGGAATATCCCGGCCGTGACCAAGGCGGTCGAAGTGGTGGACCGATCGGTCGGTGTTCTCCTGGAGGCGATTCAGCAGATGGGCGGGGCGGCCGTGGTCACCGCGGATCACGGCAACGCGGAGCAGATGAAGGATCCGGAGACCGGTGGTCCCCACACGTCCCATACCCTCAACCTGGTCAATGTCTTCCTGGTCGGAGACGGTTGCCAGGGGCTGGAGCTCCGCCCCTCGGGTCGCCTCGCCGATCTCGCGCCCACCATCCTCGACCTGATGGAACTTCCCCAGCCGGTCGAGATGACCGGCGAGAGCCTGATCGTGCATTGAGAGGGGGAAGGGCGTTGGCATCAGCTAGAACCTTCCCGTTTCTCGTCGGTAGGAGAGGCTTTACGCCTCGATTCGAAGCGCAGCCGGGGTTGATCGAGGCGTAAAGCCTCTCCTGCCGATTGTTGAAAGACTCCGCCCCGTTTCCCATTTCGAGTTTGCCCTTTCCATGGGGTTGATTCGTAGTTGTCGGCTTTTCCCAAAGAGACCATGAAATCCACGCACCATTGCGCTCAGCTCAGGAGCAGCGATATCGGCTCCCAGGCCACCTTGACCGGTTGGGTCGACACTGTCCGCGACCACGGCGGCATCATCTTCATGGACCTGCGTGACCGCGAGGGCGTCACCCAGATCATGGTGGATCCGCATGTCAATTCGGCCCTGGCCGACCAGGTGGCCCATCTCAAGACGGAATCGGTGGTCGCCGTTCGTGGCCAGGTCATCGCCCGACCGGCCGACACCCTGAACCCGAACCTTGACACCGGTGATGTCGAAGTGGAGGCCACTGCGCTGGAGATTTTCAATCTGTCCGACACGCCTCCGTTCCCGATTGACGACGAAGCGGGTGACCGGGTGAACGAAGAGACCCGTCTTGCCTACCGTTACCTCGATCTGCGGCGTCCCAAGATGCGCCGGATGCTCCGACTCCGACACAAAGCCAACCGGACGATCCGGGATTACTTCGATGACAACGACTTCACCGAGGTCGAGACCCCGCTGCTCTTCAAGAGCACCCCGGAAGGCGCGCGTGAATTCCTCGTGCCCAGCCGGACCAATCCCGGTCAGTTCTACGCCCTCGTCCAGTCCCCCCAGCAGTTCAAGCAGATTCTCATGGTGGCCGGAGTCGAGCGCTACTACCAGATCGCCCGTTGCTTCCGCGACGAGGACCTGCGGGCCGACCGCCAGCCGGAATTCACCCAGTTGGACATCGAAGTCTCCTTTATCGACCGCGAGGGCATGTACGCCCTGATGGAGGGTCTGTGCCAAAAGATCTGGAAGGATGTGCTCGGAGTGGAGATCCCGAAGACTTTCCCGCGGATGACCTTTGCCGACGCCATGAACCGTTTCGGGGTGGACAAGCCGGACACCCGCTTCGGGATGGAACTCGAGGATTTCACCGAGACCTTCCGTCACTCGGGGTTCAAGGTCTTTGAGTCGACCATTGCCGCCGGCGGCGTGGTCAAGGCGATGAAGGGTGAGGGCCTGGCCGATGTCACCCAGGGCGAACTCAACAGCCTGACCGAAGCAGCCAAGGCGATGGGGGCGAAGGGTCTGGCCTTCATCAAGGTGGAGGGCGGCGAGTGGAAATCACCCATCGTCAAATTCTTCACCGATGAGGAGAAGGCGGAACTGACCCGGCGTCTGGAAATCGGGGAAGGGGACATCATCTTCTTCGCGGCGGCGCCCTGGGAAAAGGCCTGCGGCATTCTCGGACGCATCCGGCTGGAGTGTGCGGAGTTTCTGAAGAAGCGGGGCAAGCTGGAGATCCCGGCCGATCGCTACGATTTTCTCTGGGTGGTCGATTTCCCGCTGATGTCGTTTGACGACGACCAGAACCGCTTTGTCGCCACCCACCACCCCTTCACCTCTCCCGTGCCCGAGGATATCGCGAAGCTGGACAGCGACCCCAAGGCGGTCCGCGGCCAGCATTACGACCTTGTCCTGAATGGCGTCGAACTCGGCGGCGGCAGCATCCGTATCCACCAGCCGGATCTGCAGAAGAAGGTTTTCGAAGATGTCCTGAAGATCCCCCCGGCCCTGGTCGAGGAGCGCTTCGGCTATATGCTGCGGGCCTTCCGCTACGGGGCGCCCCCGCATGGCGGGATTGCCCTCGGGCTGGATCGCCTGGTTTCCATCCTGAGCGGAGTGACCAGCATCCGCGATGTCATCGCCTTCCCCAAGACCCAGAAGGGCCAGTGCCTCATGTCCCAGAGCCCGACCCCGGTGACCGACCGCCAGTTGCGCGATCTCCACATCGCGACCCTGAGCGAGAAGACGACCGAAAACAAACCATAGCCTGGACGGATACGCTTCTCGGGAATGCATCTGGCGTCTCAGTTGCGCTTCCCGGCATCGTCGCAATGGCCCCGGACAGGTCGACGGCGCGTCCGGCAGTCACGTCCCACCGTCTTCCTTGAAAACCAACCGTAGTGAACTACGGTTGGTTTGATTTGTAACATAATACGTTACAAACGGTCCGGATTAACCGGGACAGTTCGACGGCGCCCTCCCGCTGAGCCGGGTCGGTTACGGGGGTCGGTCGGTCACGGGTCCAAGTTTCCTTGATTCTGTGTGGCCTAAAATCCGTTTCGCTTCTCTTCGCTTCCTTGCCGCAGGACGTCTTGTGAGTAATCCAAAATCAAGGAAACTTGGACTGACCCGATTCAGCCCTCGGCACAACTCGCTCAGCGTGAAGCGACTCGTCCGAGCCAGAGTCACGAACTCCAGTTTCTCGTCCATCGGTTTGACTTTCTTCCAGGGCATAACGCCCTAATCGAAGGGTTACCGATCTGTTACCGATCTCTCCGGTTCGAACCTCCTGAAGACACTGCGTATGGACGGACGTCAGCAGGGTCCCTTTAGGATTCAGGCTGAACTCGCCCAGCAGGCGGATATGGAGATGGGCAGGGTCGTAACGAGACCAGTCTGCCGATCAAAGAGCCACTGTCAGTAGCCGAACTTGCGTTGTCTTGATGATGGGTTTCCATACCATCCTGGTCCCCTCTACTCGGATACCGAGGGTTGGGTTGGTTCTGCAAAAAGGCACAGAAAGATGGCCGTGTTATCGATGCGGGGTATGCGTGCCTCCACGATCTCCCAATGCCCGCTGGCGTTGGGAGTCAGCGTTTCCTCGATTCCCGTGGTACTCCAGTTGATGAGGTCGACGGATGCCAGAGCACGGACCGAGTAGTCGCTGACGTGACGGCGTCGTAGGTAGGCTATCCGGACGTAGTCGCGATCGGAGGCCGCTATTATGGACCCAGCAGTTCCGGGGTCCGTCGGGTCTCCAAGCAGAAGAAACTCAGCCAGGTTTGAAGCCCCGTCTCCGTCCATGTCGGCGTCAGGGCCGGATATCGCTGGGTCAAGCTGTTCATCGGGAGAGAAGACCAATTCCCGGTAGAGATTGAACGTCTGGTGGAAGACGGCAGTTAGGCTCCGATCCAGGTCCATGGTCTCTTCGATTTCGGAATCGGTACCATCGTGGTCACCCGTCCAACCAACGAACGCCCAGCCCTCTGCCGGGTGTGCCGTGATCGTGACAGTTTCGCCGGGTCGAAAAATACCCTTGTCGGGCGAGAGCGAGATCGATCCGCTCCCGCGGCGGTAGGTGCTCAATCGATATCCGCGTTCAAACCGGGCCGTGACCGAACGGTCGCGGTCCATGGCTACGGTGATCGTGTCACTGCCGCCGGTTGATTCCTCCACCCAACCAACGAACGTGTTGCCCGGATCCGGCACGGCGGTGAGGAGTATAGAGGTTCCGTCCCGATATCGTGGACCTGGCTCGCTGGTCCGGATCGCCCCATTGCCCTCAACCTTGAGATCCAGGGCCCAGGCGACCAGCCTCAGTGGTGTGTCCCGGGTGAACGCATAGTTGTTGGACTCGCAGACCTCATGGATCTCTTCAAGTGCGTCGATTTGGATGCCGATGTAGAATGGTCCCGGCTGAATGGACCCCGGCAGGATGCCGGAAACCGAGATCGTTGCAGTCGAACCAGGGGGCACTGCAGAAAGATCGATAGTGGTGATCGCCTCAAATCGTGGAGCGTCCCCTCGCCAGACGGGTTCGCGGGCGAGCAGGAAGTCGACTGCGGCATCCTGATTCAGAGTATAGGGTGAGTTGTTGGTGAGATCGAACTTGACCTGAAGCCTGTCGCCTGGACCGAGTGTCTCGTTCTCTACTTCGAATCGGGTAATGGCGATGTCCTCGCCGCGCGCAAAACCGAGGTCGCGGAACCAGCGCCCCCGGACGTAGTGCCTCTGAGCGGCTTCCTCCATTCCGAACGGAACGTCCAGGTCAATTCGGCTCCAGGTGAGACCGAGGTCCTCTGTGGTCCAGGCATCGCCGGACAGGACGGCCATGGGATTGAGATCGGTAGCCACCACTTTTCCTGCGAAGGCCCCGCCCGTGTCCGTCCGCATGGCCGGGGTCCATGTCTCGCCGTTGTGGCTTACGATGAGGACGCCATTCTGGTCGGAGTAGGAGAAGAAACGGCCCGAGTTTCCTTGTCCGATCAATCGCTCCGGATGTGTCCTGTCGATCTCGCGCCAGGTCATTCCATCGTCTGTCAGCCATGCCTGGCTCGAGCCGGCCATTATGATCCGGTTCCCATCGCAAACGGCCGGCCGTTCGTTCGGCGCATTGGGATGGTGTGTCCAGTTGATGCCATCTGCTGATGTGAACGTCCCGATTGCTCGAAGCGAGCTTGATCCAGCCACGAACAATCGTGCCTCTTCAAGATAATACACCCAGGATAGCTCACGAGAGAAGGGGTGGCTGGCTGGGAGACCGGGTTGGTATTCCACTACTGTGCCTGTCACCCAATCCATTCCGTTGATCGAGGTGGCATATTGATGAGCGTCTCCAACTGCAACGAACCGGGTGGGCGAGGCAGCCATGGCTCGGACCGCGAACCCAATACCAACTTCCCGGCTTCGCCATTCCGCCGGTTGGGTATTCACAATCGATCGATTGGTGGTGCCCGTCTGAACCACGTCATTGGACAACGCGACCAAAGTATCTGCGTTCCAGGCCATTGCGGCCGTGGCGGTGCTGGTCGTTCCCAGTATCTCGGCCGAAACCGGGTCTCTATAGATTCGCAACAGGTTATGTGTGCCGGGGATATCGACGTATGTTCCAAAGTCCTCTCGTGGCCCTGTTTCCATCCATTGAAGAACCTCGGGTCGGGCAAGGGGAGCGAACGACCATCTTCCGGGTCCGTCCGAGATTAGGATAAGCTCTTTTTCCAGAAGGTAGGTCACAGATTCATCCAGTTCGATCGCTTTCGGCGAGAGGTCTGGCTTGACCTCTGTCCAAGTCACGCCGTCGACAGATTCATACCTCCGGGAACCATGGGTTTGGCCCCAGTCGGCCCAGAGGAAAGCACGATCACCGCTGTGGCGAACTTCCTGCCATTCCAGATAGGTGAACGTGCCTGGAGGACCTTCGACCTGGGGCGTCACCGGAAGAGGATTGGCAGTCCACGCGGTCAGGTCGGACGATACGTAGCAGTACCCGCTCCTGGAGAACAGGCAGATCCGGTCGCCTACCTCTGCCATGGCAAGCAGGTCGGAGAAGCGTGAATCCGAGTGAGGAGCGAAATCCAGCCCATCCTCGGACACGTACAATCTGTCGGTCAGAAGAAGGTTCCACGATCTGAAATCGATCACCTGGATGGCTGAACTCAAAGCAGGAGCGGCTCGATTCCAGGTTACGCCATCGTCAGTTGCATAGACGTAGCCGTCCTTGCCCTTGCCCAGTATTGAACGCCCCGTAGCCCGGATCTCATAGAACTCTGTTGTCGCCTCCTCCCAATCAATGCCGTTGTGACAGAAGTAGACCGCTCCTGAATAGTTCCGGGCAGCTAAGAGGTCTCCGCCGGCGACAACGTCCGATATCATTGTACCCGCCGAAGGGGTACGCATGCGTTGCCAGGCCTCGGAAGGCCTCCGACGCACTATTGAGCCGTCGGGTTGCCCGCGGTATTCAAACCCTTTGAAGAACGCAGCCGGACCAAATCGCACGTCGGGGTCCCAGAGAGCGTCGGGCTGTGGTGCCTGAACTTCGAACACAAATGCACTCGACGCCTGCAGACCACTTTGATTGATCGCCCGAATGACAGCTTGCCTGTTTCCTGGTTTTTCCGAGCGCAGGGAGAACGAGTACGCACCTTCTTCGATTGGGTGAATCGAAACATCTACGCCGTCCAGTTCGACGTCGACGGAAACGGCTTCTCCACCCGGGTCGAAGCCTTCGACACTGTATTCCACGGGATCGTATGGATGGATCAGGCTCAACAGGCTGGTCCTTTTGTAGCTGATCTCGGGAGAATGAGTGGACTTGGGGGTCAAACGGTACAGACGTCCGTTCGTGTCGCCGGCCAGGAACACGCCGGATCCAAATGCCACCTCGGTCAGAGTGCGATCAGGCCCACCGGGATCAATGCGTGACCAGTTTGCCCGATCAACCGAAACCATCGCGCATCGCTCTCCGACCGCCACAAATCGCCCATCGCCAAATGCTATGTCAAAAAGCTGGCAGTCGTGTTCGGTATCGATTGGAGTCCACGATACCGCGTCGGTTGATTCCAACAGCGCTCCGGATTCGGTGGTCACCATGAAACGACTTTGTCCATGGCAGATGCCGGTCAGGGGGCCGGAGTGACCGCTGGCATTCACGGACCAGTCATCGGGCGACACACCGACCAGCACATCACCGGTATCGGACACCGCGACGAATCGTTCCGCAGCATACATGAAACGCGTCCAGTTCCTGGAAACGGGTAGATCGATACGGGTCCATGTCTGACCCGTCTCGGTTGTCTGGACAGAACCGGATTCGAGGCGAACATGGCGCCCGTGACCAAAAGCCATCAATGGCTCTCCTCCCGTCACACTGTGCCCCTCAAGCGGGAATCTCAGCAGTAGATCCGGGTGTCGTGCAATGTTGAATTCCGTGACAAACAACCGATTGCCGAACGACAGCGTCGTTCCGCGGCCGATGTTGGCTTGGTGCCAACCGAGTCCGTTCCCGGACATGTAGGCGCTGTGAAGTTGAGTTCCTCCGATGGCCACGAACTCATTGTCGATGAACTCAAGGTAGTCCAGAGTGTCCAGAAAAGTGATGGGATTCAGGCTCGGATAGGTAAAGGGATCCAAGGACTCGATCCTCTGAATCGAGCCGTCGGACCGATTCACGAACCAATTGCCCGCCCGATGCGTGGCTGCGCGGAACCACGGAAACGGATTTGGTCCGAGGGACTTCCAGTTTACCAGGTCGGCGCTTGTCTCAAGGGTGTTGTCGTAAATTGCCAGATACTTGCTGGCGCCATAGGCAATAGTCGGAGTCCACTTGTCCTTGTCCACAAGTGCCCAGTCGGTTCCGTTCAGGGTGCGTAGGGCAACGGGGAGGGTGGGGATGAGGACAAGGCCGGTCTCCGTTTCGAAGAACTGCAGCGATGTCTCGATGAACATGCCTCCCCGTGACACGAGAGATTGCTCTTCCCATTCAACACCGTCTTCGGATGTAAAGGCGACTACTTCTCCCTCCATGCCGTCAAGGAGGGTCATCGCCGCAATGAACCGGTCTGCAAAAAACGTGACCGCGACTGAACTGGGCGTCTTCGAACTGGCTCTGCTCTCCGTCCAACTGCCGGCAGTCGCGGAAACGTGGATCGAACCGGTCTGTGCAACGGCCACGAATACGCCCGCACCATGTGCAATCTGGGAGAACAGGGTGTTGGGTGTTTCGTGCTCCGTCCACGAAAAGCCGTCGGTCGATTCGAACAAGATACCTGATCGGGAACTGATCACGTAGCGACCGGTTCCTCCTGCGGTTGACACGAGCGGCACCTTCATGCCGACCGACCTGGTCTCCCATGCGTCGCCACCTTGCCAGACGTGGAAAAGACCCTCGTCGTCCAGCGCAACGAGTTCTCCGTCCATGTCGTCGAAAATGACCGTCCCAAGAGTCTTGGGTCCCGACGCCACCGGGATCCATGCTTCCGGTCTCTCTGCTGTCACTTGGACGTGCGCGGTCCGGCTTGTCGCGGATCCGTGGGGATTTGTGGCTACGACGTGATAGGCTCCGCTGTCGACCGCCTGTGCATTCTGGATAATCAGGGTCGGTCCATTCTCTCCGTCCAATGGCTCCAGGTTGGCGTACCATTGGTAGGAGAGAGCTCCCTCACCGCTGATGGCAACGGACAGGACCAGTCGATCTCCGATTGCGACCCGGGTATCCTGCGGGTGCCGCGTGAACTGCGGCCAGGCTCCCAGGACGACGACCTCGGCTTCGCGACTGGTCACGGATCCCGACGCGTTCGAAGCGGTCACCTTCCAGATCCCGGCGTCGGACTCACGTGCGGATGAATTGCCGATGATGTTCGAGCTCAGCCCGACTACCGGTTCGCCGTTGTGATACCATTGGTAGTCGATCGGCTGCATGCCGGACACAATCACGGAAAGGTCATAGTGCTCGCCTGCGGTGACTTGAATGTCCTTGGGTTGTCGTGTGATTGCAGGTGGATCGGCATAGCGACCGGTCAGGTGAAACGGACCTGGATTGCCTCGAGCCGTGTCGATCGCGATCTTGTAGGCCGTGCCGGCGGTTGCCTGGAAGCTGACTTCGCTTGAGGTTTGGCCCGAGTCGTTGTCGTTTGCAACGATCTGGGTAAGGTTGCCCGGGTCGCTACCGGTGTAAACAGCGAGCACGGTGTCGGTTCCGCTCCCGACGGTATCAAGGTAGTAGGGTCCGCTTCGGGGAGCTATCCATTCCCACCAAACCGAATGCCCGGTCCCCACACCGTGGTGGACGGGTTCTCCCTTTTCATGGGTTGCGCCTTCGTTGGATCCGATCCTCCAGAATGACGCATCGGCGGCTTTGAAGGCGGCAGACAGGTCGTCATTGGCCGGGCGGCGAACAAGGCGAAGCTCCACCAGAGCATCCGCGTCATCCGATCCGTAGACCGCGATGTAGGGACTCTGCCAGATCTCCATGGACCGTGTGATGCGCACGGTTTGGCCGGGAAAAGCTGAATAGGCGGATTCCAGCTTCGTAAGTCTCTGCAGTTCGTCACCCTCGTATAGGGCGAGGCCAATTGTGCCCGAGGGAGAATTCGCTTCGATTGTGAGCAGGTCGTTGTCTCCACGCGGTCGCCAGAACCAGACCGAGCGCGATAGGGTAGCTCCTGGAGGATTGGGTTCGCCTGGTTCGAGGCTCGTATTGCGCAGGCTGAAAGTCCGCTTCGCGTTCTCTGGATCAATCGTGGTTGCGTATTGAAACGCGTCGTTGGGAGGCGCCTGTTCCGACCCTTCAAGGACGGTGATGAGGTTGAGCGTGGCTCCCCCGCGAACCCATTTCTCCAGGTCGCTTTTCGAATCGCGTTCGGTTACCAGTCGACTGGTGAGGACTGATGCCGAGTCATCTGGGAAGGCCGCGCGAAGCAGGGCGGCGGCTCCCGAGACCATGGGTGCGGCAAACGAAGTCCCGCTCACCACTTGGTAGTTTTCACCGGTCCTCGCGGTCGAGAGTATGTCCTTTCCAGGGGCCGCCAGGTCCACCGTGCCGATCCCGTAGTTGGAAAAGTCCGACAGTTTCCCATCCGGATCCAGAGAGGCGATCGTCAGAATGCAATCGAGGCCGTAGGCGGCCGGATATATTGGCTCCAGATCTATGTTGACGGAGTTGTTGCCCGCCGCAGCTACAAAAAGGATGTCGGCTGCCTGCACCCTTTCGAGAGCTTCCAGGACTGCCAGGCTATGTCCGGCCCCTCCATAGCTGGCATTGATGATCGAGGCACCGTTCTCAATCGCGTAGTCAATGCACTCGATCTGGTCGGAAGAAAGGCCGCTGCCATCGCCGCCCAGAAACTTGAGCGGCATCAACTGGACCTCCCAGGCGACACCGGAGATTCCCAATCCGTTGTTACCACGCGCTCCGATCACCCCGGCCACGGCCGTGCCATGACCGGCGTCGTCTCTCAATGGATCAGGTTCATCGAGCGTTCCAATGCCGTGTTTATCGTCGATGTATCCGTTTCCGTCGTCGTCGAGACCATTGTTCTCGATTTCGTCTGCGTTTATCCAGAGATTGGCCCGCAGGTCGTTGTGTGTGCGGTCCATCCCGGAATCGATGACTGCTACGATCACGTTCGGGGCAGTCGCTCGCGTCTCCCAGGCTTCGAATGCCCGGACGCCTCCCGGTCCCGACCCGAGGGCCCATTGCTCTGCAATCCGCGGATCGTCGGGCAAGATCTCCGAGGCAAACCGCAGGTAGTCCGGCTCCGCGTACAGGACCTCGGGTTCGTCGAGGACTTTCGTGAGGTTGATCAGATTGGGTAGAGCATCGATGTCTCGCGGGTGGTTGACCCGGGCCGCGTAGAGTCCCGCTCGGATCCTCCTTTCAAGCATGGATCCCGTCAGCCGGGTAAAGAGCCCGCGTTGTTCGTTGTTGAGATCGGTGCTGAACCGTACGAGGACATGTAGAGCATCGGAGATCACCGGAACGCTGAGTCTTCTGGCACGCGGATCGTCCGGATGGTGAGACCAGGTCTCAGTTGTCCTGACCAGGTGCGGACGGGTTTGCCTTTCTACGATCAGGACACGCTCCCAGCCGACCCCTGTGTCAACGGGACGGACTTCCGATATGACGATAACCCCCACCAACTCTTCGACGTTCGCCTGGAGAGAGGGATACTCGGTACTCTCATTTTGAAAGTCCGCCTTCGATGGGATTGCCACCGAGAACTGTGGGGCGGTTGCAGTGGCTGTTTCGGATCGGTCCCTAGTCGCGAGGAAAACCTTGATAAGGAATCCCGCCAGAACAAGAGCCACCACACCGGTGGCAGCGAACGCTCGCGACCGCGGATTCACTAGACGTCAAGCGGCAGTCCGCTGATCGACGGGCGCCAGTTCCAAAGAAAAAAGCTCATGCATCCAGGTGGATTAGGTCAGCTGAAGAGCATCGTGACTAGGATAAGATAAACTAACCCCGTATCGCGAAGATACAACATTGAAATCCAGCGTGTTACCGATTGTACCCCAGTGCGCTTCCGGCTTGCTGATAGGAAGTCGCTTTCCGGCCCTCTGGGACTTTGGCCAGGAGTCTGAAGCTGGTAGCGGGATTTTCCATGGTTGGAGGGTGCCAGCCGGAGGGGGCGGAAATGCAAGAGAAAGTGCGCCTTCGGCGCGCAGCTCGGCGCTGCCGGGGCTCTCAGTTCTGCGCGAACACCGGTTCGTGGTTGTGGGGGCAAATGGGGTCAGCCCTGAATGGCACTAAGATAAGGCCCTGCCAGGACGAAGGACGGTCCCGCCTTCAAGGGGGTCAAAGCGCAATCATCGCACGGGCGTGCAATGATTTGCGCAATGACCCCGTGGCCGTCCGCAAACCAGAGATTCGGCGGCATTCCGCTTATCTTGGTGCGATTCGGGGCAACAGCCCCTCAATATTTGCTGGGGGCAATCAGAAGGGCCCACAGCCGTCCCGTAGGATGGGGGAGGACCGATCGGAGAGAGTCAGGCTTTGTAGTTTGTAGTTGATTCGACATGGTTCAGCCCCGAATCAAGGGAATCGAATGGCCCCAGACCTCAGGGGGTCCCGAGAGCCTTCACCTCGAGCTACCTGCCGGGAACCGACCTGGTGGATTCGGTCAGCAGCGGCTACTATGAACGCTCGACATACTGGCAGTCGTTCCGCAGGCTGGAGGACGCGGTGGAAACGACCTGGAACGGCTCTCTGCGGGCAAGTTACCTCTACGGCTACGACCTGGAGGGCCGCCGCTTGGCCGAAAACGTGACCGGGCCGATCACGACCAAGTGGGATGCCGGCTGGACCCACGGCTTCCAGATGAGCTGGAGCTACACCGGCCGGGGAAATCGACCTGACCAAGACTCGGCTGCTGGACGGTTCCGGCCAGCCGACCGGATCGTGGGTCAGCTCCTGGAACGCGACTGGAACTGGGACGATGTCTCCAACCGCACCTTCGAGGACCACGTCGATGACCAGCAGGACCGCACCTACTCGGCCAACAGTCTCAACCAGTACAACTGGTATGAGGAAGACGAGCACCAATACAATTTCAATCACGATGACGACGGCAACCTGACCGACGACGGCACCTGGAGCTACACCTACGACCTGGAGGACCGGGTCATCGGCATGTCCAAGACCGGGATCACCCTGAGCTTCACCTACGACTACCTGGGGCGCCGGGTGCGCAAGGTCGCCTCGGGCGGTGATTTCCCCGGCACCTACGAATACGTCTACGACGGCTTCAATGCGATCGCCGTCTACCGCAACGATGCCCGCATGGGCAGCTACACCTGGGGTCTGGACAAGACCGGCACCCTGCACGGCGCCGGCGGAGTCGGCGGCCTGCTCATGGTGCGCGGGACCAATCCATCCTTCCCTCTGATGGATGCCCGGGGCAACGTCACCGGCCTGCTCGACGGCAGCGGCAACATCTACCGCGCCTACCAGTTCGATGCCTTCGGCAACGCGGTGGGCTACAAGCTCAATACCGGAGTCCAGTCGATGGACTTCATCGGGTTTGCGAGCAACTTCACGGACATTGAGTCGGGTCTGGTGGATTTCGGGATGAGGCTTTACCAGCCCAAGCACGGACGCTTCATCCACCGCGATCCGATCGGGGAGTCCGGGGGTGAGAACCTCTACGCCCACACCTGGAACGACCCGGTCAACCGGTGGGATCTGCTCGGGATGATTCCGGATTTGCAACCAATTGAAGAAAATTCACTCTCGGCTGAACATGAGCGATTGTTGTGGGATACTTTCACTTTCGGCCAAGAGGACCACAGGGACAACTTCATCTGGATCGATGGGGCCAGTATATCATATTCGACGATGTCGGTGAGGGGCGCGCAGGCGTGGCAAAATGTAGATGGTTTCCGAAAGGAGGTGATGATCGACGACAAAATAGGTAAGATCGTCAACGGGTGGGGTGAGACCGTGGGAGTCATTGTGAAGGAGGGTCCCTCTTTGGCCCAAAGTGGACAAGGGGGCGAATATAGTCACACTCAATCTGATGGAACCGTAGTGGTGACACCATTTGTCGTTACTGCTGCGACAGGAAGTGACGATCGAGTCTATGAGGCCGGTGTCGGAGTGGGGGCAATTGGAATCTGGGTTCTACGGGATCCACGTGTTGGCGGTCCGGTACTCGTTGTAGGTTCAGCTGTTGTAGCTGGAATGGTTTCGGGAATTGCAATAAATGAAATCAACAACCGACTAACGTCTCCAAATTCAATCCGGAGCATTGCGAATGGTCCTATGGGATCTCTGAACCGCGTCGAGGCTGTAACGAGTGACGTAAATGGTGCGCTGGATCGGATCGCAAGACGCACCGGGATCCCTCGAGGAGAATTGGGAAAGAGGTTTCATAGGATAAAAGGTAACCCTGTGAATCCCACAAATGCTCCACGGGGTCAGAACAGAATCGATGACCGCAACGGAGACGTGATCAACGGAGACGGAGAAGTGATTGGCAATGTAATCACCGGCGATATGTAAAATGAGTTTTCCACTTCCTACAGCTACGTTACGATTGTCCGGAGACCAGTTGGATCCTGAAGAAATCTCAAGGGCGATTTCGGCTAAACCGAGTCGCAGTCACCGCATGGGCGAAACACTTCGACTGGCGTCGGGCAAGGAGCGCCGTGCAAAAAGCGGAGCGTGGATTCTATTTGCAGATGATTTCGACCGGCATCACGAAATCGGAGATTCAGTAGCGAGTATTTTGGATAAGATTAAATACCCGAAGTCGCTCGCTGAGATTAGCGGAGTAGAGACGGGGTATATAGCGCTCGCATTGCGGATAAACGAACAAGCTGAAGCGGGGATTCTGCCACCGGAGATTGTCTCTCGGATCGCCCAGCTCGGCCTCGGACTGAGTTTTGAAGTGTATGCTGATTGATTGTGTGCCAAAACAGTAATGGCAATATGCCGTCGAGTTGTTCGGGAGGGGGCGAGGAGTCCGGTAGGACAAAACTCGCTGCAGCCCCCTTGTGAGCAACTCGACCGGTGAAAAGGTCCCAATCAAGGCACCAGCATGGGGCGCAGGACGGAGCGGGACGCCGTGAAACGGCGGTCCGATTCGGACTGTACCCTTTAGCTTATAGTCCATATCCGGCCGCGGTTTTCCGCGCGAATACACCTAAGTCGCGGATGAACAGTGCCTTAGCGGAAAATCGGCTGATTCGGAGAAAACCCCCGAAAATCCACCCCAAACCGAGGCTTCCGGCAGACCCCAAAAATCCGCCTCAGGAAGGGCATCGGAAGGGGTCAAGGGCATCGGAAGGGGTCAGGCTTTGTAGTTTGTAGTTGACCCGACTTGAGGCAGGGATGGATGGTTTGGAATGCCCAGACCATTGCGGATGGAGTTCGAGGGCGGGGTTTACCACGTGATCAATCGTGGCAATTACCGACAGGACGTTTTTAAGGCGGAACGGACCAAGGCGGCGTTCCTGAAGTGCCTGAATGAAACCTGTGAGAAAACCGATTGGCGGATACACGCTTGGTGCGTGATGTCCAACCACTTCCATCTGGCGGTCGAGACGCCGCAGGCGAATCTGGTCGACGGGATGAGTTGGCTGCAGGGGACATTTTCCACACGGTTCAACCGACTGCGGAAGGAGCAGGGACATCTCTTCCAGGGTCGCTACAGGAGCCTGATCGTCGATCCGGGCGAGAGTCTCGGTTCGCTCTGCCATTACATCCACCTGAATCCGGTTCGAGCCGGTCTCTGCGATGTTTCCAGACTGGCGAAATGGCCATGGTCAAGTGCCTGTTGGCTATTCAATCCCAGACTTCGGGAGAAGTGGTTTGAGCCGGAGGAATTTCTCAGGTCATCGGGAAATCTGGCCGATACGACGGCGGGACGGCGGAAATACGCCGACTATCTGGAATGGTTGGCCTGTGACGAGCAGGCCAGGAAAGAACTTCGGTTTGACCAGATGTCAAAGGGCTGGGCGATCGGGACAAAAAGCTTCAAGAAGGATCTGCTGAAAGACCACCAGGCCTATGCTGCGGCCAGAAGGCTGGGTGAAGTCGATCTGGAGGATGCGCGGGAAGCGGCTCTGCAGGAGGTATTGGATGTGCTGCTCAGGAAGCTGGGTCAGTCCCGGAAGAACATTGCGTCGGATGGCAAGTTCGAGAAGTGGAAGATTGCGGTGGCCGCGGCGATGAAGTCGAGAACGACCGTATCGAATACCTGGCTGAAGGAGAACCTGGGAATGGGTTCGATCCATGAGATCAGCCGGCAGGTCTCGGCGTGGATCCGAAATCCGGACGGGGAACTCCAAAGACGGCTGAAGTAGCCGACAAGCGGCGACCGAGGCGCAATCCCGGGGAAATCGCGTCAGGAAACAACGCCTGAGTCATGGGTGTTGGGCTTTGAACTACAAACTACAAAGCCTGACTCGAATGGCACTAAGTTAAGGGGGTATTCAGGAGGGATCACGAGATGTAGCCGCGGCAGTCTCTTGCCGCGTACCCATGTTGACACGCCCCAAGAGACTGGGGCGACTACACCAGACAAATACACCAACAAGAAATGCCAGTTATGAGCCAAAGTATCCCCTTATCTTAGTGCCATTCAAGCCTGAACCCTTTTTTGTGAAAATCTCCCGAGGTGTCTGGCACGGTGTCTGCTCAAGGCGAGTTGCTCCTCCGCTATTCCGAGCAACTCAACCTCGAGATATTGACCACACGAAAGACAAACAAGACATGAGCAGAATCACTAAATACCTTCCCGGCCTGGCCGGAGTCGCGGCCCTCACGATGGCGGCCTCGGCGTTTGGACAGGATGCGGCTGCGGCCGTTGACCCTTACGAAGCCTTTACGGCGTCGCCGGGGTTTGCGCTGTTTACGGCGCACAACCTCTGGATGATGATCGCGGCCGCCCTAGTCTTCATCATGCACCTTGGATTTGCCAGCCTTGAAGCCGGACTGACCCAGTCGAAGAACACAGTCAATATCCTCTTCAAGAACACGATGATCCCGTGCATCGGCATCCTGACCTACGCGATCATCGGGTTCAACCTGATGTATCCGGGTTTTGCGGATGATTCCTCGGGAATCCTCGCCTTTGCCGGTTTCGGGATCTCGGTCACGGACACGGCGAGCCTGACCAGTGATTATGCGGCGGGTTACACCTACTGGACGGATTTCCTCTTCCAGGCGATGTTTGCGGCCACGGCGGCCACCATCGTATCCGGTGCCGTGGCCGAGCGGATCAAGCTCGGTCCCTTCCTCATCTTCTCGACCCTCTTTGTCGCGATTGTCTATCCGATCGGGGGAGCCTGGAAGTGGGGTGGTGGCTGGCTCAACATGATGGAGACGCCTTTTTATGACTTTGCCGGCTCCACCATCGTTCACTCGATCGGCGGTTGGGGTGCTCTGGCGGGAGTGATCCTGCTCGGACCACGTCTGGGCAAGTATCTCCCGGGTGGAAAGATGAAGCCGATTCTCGGTCACAGCATGCCTCTGGCCACCATCGGTGTCTTTCTGCTCTGGCTCGGCTGGTTCGGGTTCAACGGTGGTTCGGTCCTCTCGGCGGATCCGGCCCTGGTTTCCCTCACGCTGGTCACCACCTCGATCGCCGCGTCAGCCGGAGCGGTCGGTTCGATGTTCGTTTCCTGGACGGTGCTGAAAAAGCCCGACCTCTCGATGGTCCTGAACGGTGTGCTGGCTGGTCTGGTCGGCATCACGGCGGGAGCGGATCAGATGGCGGCGGGTTCCGCCACCATCATCGGTTTGATTGCCGGTGGCCTGGTGGTCTTCTCGGTTCTTTTCTTCGACAAGATCAAGATCGACGATCCGGTGGGCGCACTTTCGGTCCATCTGGTCTGCGGTATCTGGGGCACCCTTGCGGTGGGGCTCTTCGGCAACTTGGCCGGTGGCGCGCAGATCGTTTCCCAGCTCATCGGCATCGTCAGCATCGGTGTCTTCACCTTCATCTGTGCCTTCATCCTCTTCTTCATCCTCAAGGTCACCGTCGGAATCCGGGTGTCTCCGGAGGAGGAAACCGGTGGACTTGATGTCGGCGAGCATGGCATGGAAGCCTACCCTGATTTCGGTCGGAACAGCTGACAGAAAATGCTTTAAAAGCCGGGTGCGGCGCCCATATGCTTCACCCGGCCCCAATCCTTAGAACCATTTCACAATCAAGCAGAAGAAAGAGCACTCAATGAAACTCATCATCGCCATTATCAAACCCTTCAAGTTGGAAGAGGTGAAGGAAGCGCTTTCAGAGATCGGGATCGAGGGCATGACCGTTACCGAGGTCAAGGGCTTCGGCCGCCAGAAGGGCCATACCGAGATCTATCGCGGCAGCGAATACACCGTGGACTTCCTGCCCAAGGTCAAAATCGAAATCGTCGTCGTCGACGAACTGGTCGCCAAGACCGTCGAGACGATCGTCAAGGGCGCCAAGACCGGAAAGATCGGGGACGGCAAGGTCTTCGTGGTTCCGATCGACGAGGCGGTCCGGATCCGGACCGACGAGCGCGGCGACGGCGCGGTCTGATCTGCAGACCCAATCAGTCCTGTCAACGGTCGGTCCGCCTGGCGGACCGACCGTTTTTTTGGCGGCTGGTTGCGGGACTTCGAGTCAAAGAAGGCTCGCTTCGCGACGGCCGACCGGCACACTGGTTTGGCATGTTGGGACGCCACAAACGTTTTTCCTACGACCGGGTATTCGGGTTCGGGTGGTTGACCGGGTTGGTCTCCGCGGTGGTCCTCGGATTCGTCCTTTCCGGATGTTCGGTCAACAAGCCGCCGGTTCTGCCTGCTCTCATGGTCGATGCCGGCGCCGCTTCCCAGGCGGGGCGGATTGTCTGGCGGGATCTCTTTGTCGCCGATATCGACCGGGTCCGACCGTTCTATGAGTCCCTTTTCGGGTGGGAATTCGATGCGTCCGTGGACTACGGCAATTTCCAACTCGCCCGGCTCGACGGGAGGCCGGTGGCGGGGTTCGTTTTGATGGATGAAGACCGCACGAGAGACGTCACTACCCAGTGGGTGCCGAATCTCCTGGTTGAGGATGTCGATGCGGTGGCCGCGCGATTCGCTGATGGCGGGACGGTTCTTCGGGCGCCGGTCGACCTGCCGGATCGGGGTCGGGTGGCAGTGGTTGAAGATGCCGAGGAAGCTCCGGTTCTGCTGCTGGAAACCCGCAACGGCACCCCGACGCCGCCCACGGGGGCTCCGGGCACCTTTTTCTGGACGGAATTGTGGTCGGCGGATGAAGCGATTTCCCTGCCGTTCTATGAACAGACCGTCGGCTACAGGCGAGTGCCGACCCCTGAGGGGATTGACCCGAGCTACCGGATCATCGGAGTGGGTGGCGAACGACAGGCCGGTCTCGTGGTGATTCCCTACGACGGTGTCCGTCCTCATTGGTTGTCCTATATCGCGGTTGACGACCCCTCGGCGATTGCCGAGCGGGCGGTGGCATTAGGGGGACGAGTCCTGATCGCACCCGACGAGACGAACGGCCGGGTGGCGGCGGTTCTCGCCGACCCGGGTGGTGGGGTCTTTGGAATCCAGCAATGGCCGTTGCAGACGGAAGAGGAGGTGCAGCCATGAGAATCCGACGAGTGATTTTTGTCCTGGCAGGGATGGCCGCCGTTCTTTTTCTGAGCGGTTGCGAGACCGGCAATGTGGCGATGAGTGTGGGATTCAGTCAGATGGGACCGAATGGAGGCTACTATGGTGGATCTTACGGGACCCATGGCAGCAGTATCTCGATTGGCAAAGTCTGGCACTGATCGGGCGCCATGAATTCGAAGTCCCGGCGTCCGAATGTCCTGATTCTCTATACGGATCAGCAACGCTGGGATGCACTTGGCGCGAATGGAAACAGGGCGATCCTAACTCCGCATCTGGACCGGTTGGCCGCGGAAGGCGTCAGCTTCGTCCGCCATTTTGTCCAGAATCCGGTCTGTATGCCCAGCCGGGTCAGCTTTCTGTCGGGTCAGTATCCATCCGCGCTCAAGATCACCCACATGGGTGTTCCCGTGCCGGAAGATACGGAGACAGCGGCGACCCTCTTTGGCCGTGCCGGATACCGGTGTGCGAATCTGGGCAAGCTTCACTTCCTGCCCCACGCCAACCGCAATCACCGGGATCCTCATCCTAAGTACGATTTTGATCACCTCTGTATCTCCGATGAACCAGGTTGTTATGAAGACGCCTATCATGCCTGGGTATCCCGGGTTGCTCCCGATCAGCTGGACTTGATTTCGCCCGGATTGCCGCCGGCGCGCGCCGTGTTTCATGAAGTGATGGGAATCGCGGATCCGGTCGTCCATCCGGAAGTGGGTCAACGCTTCGATTTCAAGGGAGCCCAGCCGGCACGGTGCTCCGCCGGGGTCACTCATTCGGCCTTTGTCGCGGAACAGACCATGGAGTTCATGCGGCGGAGCCGCGACGAGACGTTCTTTTGTATTGCGGGTTTTTATTCGCCGCACGCCCCTTGGATCGTCCCCCAGGAATACCTGAATCTGTATGACCCGGAGACGCTGCCTTTGCCGAAGTATCCGCAGAGCGTCAACGACGCCCGGCCGCGAACGGAGGGGCCGGAATGTCTCTATTCGGACGAGCAACTCAGGTCCGCATGCCACGGTTATTATGCCATGGTAAGCGAAGTGGACGCCCAGGTGGGCCGAATCCTTGATTGCCTCAAGGAGCTGGATCT
Source organism: Opitutaceae bacterium (assembly GCA_041395105.1). Lineage (NCBI taxonomy): Bacteria > Pseudomonadati > Verrucomicrobiota > Opitutia > Opitutales > Opitutaceae > Opitutaceae bacterium. Next base: position 1,650,792 of record JAWLBB010000001.1, read on the forward strand.
TGAGGAGGATACCATCGTGGTCTTCACGTCGGATCACGGTGAATGGCTGGGTGATCACCTCAGGTTCGGGAAAGGGGCGCCGGGCGACGATTCGATCGCGCGGGTACCGTTGCTTTTTCGCTATCCTGGCGTTGTGGACCGTCCCGGGCGTTCCGAAGGTGGTTTGGTCGAAGCGGTCGACGTCCTGCCGACCCTGCTCGAATTGGCGGGAATCCCGGTTCCGGGCCACCTGCAGGGTTCGAGCCTGGCACCGGGGCTCACCCGTTCAGCCGCCGTGGGCAAGAATTCGGTCCTGATGGAGGCGGACGGCTGGAAGACACTCCGGACGGATCGCTATCGCTACCGGGTGTGTGCGGACGGATCCGAAAGTCTGTGGGATCTGGCGAAAGACCCCGGCGAATACGAGGACCTGGCGAATCGGGCCGATTGTCTGGAGGTGCTCGCCGAAATGCGCCGAGCCCTCCTGGAGAAGATCGTGGCGGTTGAACGCCCGTTGCCACGCACCTGGCCTTATTGAGCGACAGGCCGGGATCGGTGTCAGAAGGGCCAGATGCCGAAAGGCAAGGCCGTCACCAGCAGGCCGAGGCAGGCCAGGGCGATGAGGATTTCGGTTCGATGGATTCGAATGAAATGCATGGCGGATCTCTCTTCCCTGTCTATCGGCCGCCACCGCCTGCGGTTGAATCGTCCTCCATTTTACGAACGGATCACTCAGGAATGGCAATGATAAGGGGTATGCAGGATGGATCAGGGGTTAGACGCGGCAGTCTCTTGCCGCGAATCCACGTCGAAACGCCCCAAGGGACTGGGGCGACTACACCAGACGAACGAAAGATTAGAAAACCACGGGCCTGAGCCGGAGAATTGGTTGGTGCCATCCCCGATCTCTCAGCTCTTCACGTCCGGATGATTGGCCCGCACGTAGGTGTCCACCTTCGGATCATCCGCCGCCCAGTCGGGCCTCAGGCGGACATCGTTTTCGCCGGCGAGACTCCCGGGTGCTGAGGGCGGGGCCGGGTCGTCCGCTTTGCGAATCTCCCACCAGCAACGGCCCAGGTGGTTGTGCTGATGGTCGATCACATAGCCGGCCCGACTGAGCAGGGGCCCGATCCAGCCCATGCAGTGGTCGCAGTAGTCCGGATACTGTTCGAGGCCGTTCCGAAGGAGGAATCCCTTCGACGGACACTCATGCATGTCGATCCGGAAGACCCGATCGGTCTCGCTGACCGCGTAACCGGCGGCCTCCTCGGCCAGGGTGTGTCCCCAGTATTCGCGCATCCCGGCAAAACCGCGGCCGAGGATAAGATCGGCGGCATGTTGCTGCGAGTCCTGATGGATGGCTTCGTCCCAGTAGGCCAGGACGAGACCGTGCCCGCCTTCCCGGTCGAGCCAGTTGAAGGTCCACTCGTAGTGGCCGCAGAAATCGTAGACTCCTATCATGAGGCCTCCGCGATGGTGTTGAGGTCCTGAGCCGGCAGATCGGGCCGGCTCAGGCGATAGGTGTGGCGACATGAGCCGTTGCCGCCTTCCAGGCGCATGGCCATCCCGGCGGCGGCGGCCATGGCTTCTTCCTGGAAATAGCAATGCTGGCAGAATTGGGGAAAGATGGCGCGTCCCCCCCGGCGCAGGTGCGTGATGGCCGGACAGACCCGAACTTCAATCTCCACCCGGTCGGCGGATTCGGTCACCTCGACCTCGGCTCCGGGTTCGGCCCGGAAGAAGGCCCGCCAGTAGGCAGCCACCCCGGCCAGCCCCTCGTGCTTCCATTTTATGGATACAGGGCGGAAATACCCGCGTCCCAAATCCGTCCAGTAACGCCGCAACCCTTCGATCCCGAGCCGTTGACCGATGAAGCGGAAGGTGGCGTTGATGGCAAAGTAGAAATCGGCGGCCCCGACCGGCTTGGCGTCGGGGTAGGGCAGGGGCGAGGGGCGGTGATCTTCCGGTAAGGGCAAGGCGAATCCCTCGATGAACGGTCGCCGGCGTCTCCGTCGGTCCCTCAGGTCAAGGGATGAGGTGCGGGGCCTGGATGATTCCCTCGGAAACGAGGACGGCGAGAACGATAAGGGCGAAGATGACGAAGGAGAAGAGCCGCAACATCTTCGTGAAGATGCCGTAGAGGGTGAAAATACCGGCGATACCGGCGCAGACCCGGCCGGCGATCTTGACGTCCTCCCTGCTCAATTCCAGCTGATCCATGACCAGCGGAATGAGAATGATTGCGATGATGACAAAGGCGATCTTGAAGCGGCTGAAGAATGGTTTTTTCTTTTCGTCGGCCATGGTCCGGTGGGGAAGAGGTGGAAGCGCGGTGGGTTTGGTGGAGAGATTGATCGGAGAATGGAGGGAATCAATCCGGGAATCACACCATTTTCAGAGATCGAAGTGACAGGAGACCTGATGGGGAATCCCATCGTCGCTCGTCACTTCCCGCAGCTTCGGGACCTCTTGGCAGCAGACCTCCTTGACATGGGGACAGCGGGTGTGAAAGGGACATCCGGCCGGCGGATTGATCGGCGACGGGACGTCGCCGGAGAGAACGATGCGTTTGCGCTTCTGGTTCGGATCAGGAACCGGGATGGCGGAAATGAGGGCCCGGGTGTAGGGGTGACGGGGTGAGCGGTGGATGGCTTCGGCCCCGGCGAGTTCGACGATCCGTCCCAGGTACATGACGGCGATCCGGTCGGAGATATGCTTCACCACGGCGAGGTCGTGGGCGATGAAAAGGTAGGACAGCTTGAACGACGCCTGCAATTCGAGCATCAGGTTGAGGATCTGGCTCTGAATGGAGACATCGAGGGCCGAGACCGGTTCGTCGCAGATGATCAGTTTGGGGTTGAGGGCGATGGCCCGGGCGATGCCGATGCGTTGCCGTTGGCCGCCGGAAAACTCAAAGGGAAACCGGTCCGCCGCGGTGGTGGGCAGTCCGACGAGGGAGAGAAGCTCATCGATCCGTTTGCGGCGCGATTCGGCGCTGCCGATCTTCTGGATGATGAAGGGCTCTTCGAGGATGCCGCGGACGGTGTGCCGCGAGTTAAGAGAGTCGGCCGGATCCTGGAAGATCATCTGGATCTGCCGCCGCAAGGGTTTGAGCTGCCGATTGGAAAGCGTCGCCAGATCGGCACCTTCGTAATGGACTGAACCGGAGGTTGGTTTGAGGAGACGGACGATGCATTTGCCCAGGGTGGATTTGCCGCATCCCGACTCGCCCACGAGACCAAGGGTCTCGCCCGGCATGATGTCGAGGGAAACCCCGTCGACGGCCCGGCAGACGGCCTGGGCGGTCAGGAAGACGCCGCCCTTGACCGGGAAGTGCATCTGCAGGTCCTTGACCGAAAGGATGGGTTGGGCGGGATCGCTCATGAGGCGGGCGGGATCTCGTTCCATCGAAAACAGGCCACTTCATGTCCAGTGGAGGCCACGTCGAGCGGAGGTGGCGCCTCGGCACACCGGTCTTCCCGGAAAGGGCAGCGGTTCTGGAAGCGGCAACCGGCGGGAAGGTCGAGCAGGCCGGGGACCATGCCTTCGATGATGCTCAACCGGGTTTTGTGCGGATGATCGAGGCGGGGAATGGAGTGCAGGAGACCCTTGGTGTAGGGGTGTTTGGGATTCTGGAAGATCTCCCGGACCGGTCCGCTTTCGGCCACGCGGCCGGCATACATGACGACCACCTCGTCGCAGGTCTCGGCGATCACCCCGAGGTCGTGGGTGATGAGGATGATCGACATGCCCATTTCAAACTGCAGCTTCTGCATCAGTTCGAGGATCTGGGCCTGAATGGTGACGTCGAGGGCGGTGGTCGGCTCGTCGGCGATGACGAGTGACGGTTTGCAGGCCAGCGCCATGGCGATGACCACCCGCTGGCGCATGCCTCCCGATAGCTGATGGGGGTATTCGCCCACCCGGATCTCCGGGGAGGGGATGCCGACGTGGCCGAGCAGCTCTATGGCCAGATTCATCGCCATCTGGGGGGTGATGTCCATGTGCTCGAGGTAGACCTCGCAAAGTTGCTTGCCGATTCGGTGAACGGGGTTGAGCGCCGACATCGGCTCCTGGAAAATCATCCCGATCCGCGACCCACGGATTCCGCGCATGGTATCGTGATCGAGCTGGACCAGATCCTCGCCATCGAGACGGATCTGGCCGCCCAGAATCCGTCCCATCGGCTGGGGCAGAAGACGCATGATGGACAGGGCGGTCACGCTCTTGCCGCATCCGGACTCGCCGACAATTCCCAGGGTCTTGCCTCGGGGCACCGAGAAGCTGACTCCGTCCACCGCCCGGACGAGGCCGGCGTCGGTGTCGAATCCGGTCACGAGATCTCGGACTTCAAGGAGGTTGTCTTCCACGGTGTCAGGGGTGGGTGAATGCAGGAAAGGCGCGAACGTTGGGTGTCTCTCGAAGACTTCCGGGGCGAATCACTTATACTGGTCGTAGACCTTGATCTCGACCGGGAATTTCTCGTCCTTTCGGCGGGCGTCGAGTGTTTCCTTCTTTTCCTCCACGTTCATCCAGTCGAGGAAGTATTCCCCGGCGCTCTGGCTTATCTTGACGTTGAAGTCGTCGGGCCAGTGGATCCAGCGCCAGTAGCCGACCCGGTAGAACGGGGCCACGAATCCCGGGCTGAAACTGGCGTCCTCGTAGAGGATCTCTTCCATCTCGAATGCGAGCCGCTTCATCTCCTCGACGTCCTCGGAAGCCCGATACTTCTCAATCAGCCGGTCCAGCCTGGTGTCGGCGATGGATTGAAGGTTGTTCGTCTGGGTCTTTGGCTTGCGGGCCGGGTTGACGGTGCCGTCGGGCAGGAAGGCGCGATCGTAGGCATTGACCGAATGGTAGGTTTCCCAATAACGCGGATACATTTCCGGGGAGACGCCGAAAGCGGAGAACTGGATGTCGTGATTCTTCTCCTGGACTTTCTTCCACGCCGCCGTGCCGTCGAGAACTTCGAGGCGGAACTCCAGTCCGGCCTTGAGGGCTTCCTCGCGAAGAATGGTCAGGATGTCCTTGAGGGCCTCGTAGCCGGTGGTCAGGGTGAAGGAAAGGCGCTGGCCCTCGGCATTGAGGAGGACGCCGTCCGTGTCGCGCTTGGTAAAGCCCGCCTTGGCGAAGGATTCCAGCGCCTTGTCGACGGAATAACCCCTCGGTTCGATGGTGGACGAGGTGAACTCCCCGTAGCCGTCGGAGGTGGTGCGCATCCGGGTGTAGTCGCCCCGGTAGAATTTCTCAATGACCAGGTCCCAGTTGGTGGCGTACTGGATGCCCACCCGGACATCGCGATTGTCGAGGAAGGGACGGGACTCGTTCATCCAGAGGCCGTAGGTCGGCCGGGGAGTGTCATTGTAGAACGTGGCCTTTTTCACATAGCCGTTGGCCACGAGCGGGTCATCGTTGGGGAGTTTGTCGTACCAGAATTCGGCCAGATTCAGGCCGAAGGCGTCGAGTTCCCCCTTGCGGAAGGTCTCAAACATCTTGGCGGTGTCCCGTATCACCGAAAAGTGGATACGATCATAATTGTAGCGGTAACGCCAGCTCTTCAGGTCCTTTGCCCACCAGTCCTTGAGCCGGGTCAGGGCGATCGAGCGGCCCTTCTTGATATCCTCGTCCCGGACGACGTAGGCCCCGGACGTCGGAACAAACCGCCACTGGTAGCGCTCGGCGAAATCCTCCCCCATCTCCCGATAGAAATGCCTGGGCTGGGGTTCCAGTTCGAGGACCCGGCTGGCAAAATCCGGTTTGGCCTCCCGCAGGGTGATCGAGAACGTCAGGTCGTCGTACTTGGTGATATTGGAGTAGTTGCGGTTGTAGAAATTGTTGTACCAGGGTGCCTTGATGTAGGACGACTGGTAGAAGAAGAAGGTGAACATCATGTCATCCGCGGTGATGGGCGGTCCGTCCGACCATCGGGCGGCCGGGTTGATCTTCACGTAGACGGTCTTGTTCGCCTTGTCGGAGGCCCAGGACTCGGCGATGCCGGGTATATAGCGGAAGCCGTCGGGCCCGATCGAGGTGTCGTTGGGATGACGGCGCGCAAATTGCATGACGACGTCGTCGAGGATATAGGGACGGAATCCCCCGTTGGAATCGGGGCCGATTCGGCGCAGGGTGCGCGGAAAATCCTGGAGGGCCTGGTATCGGGTTCCTCCCTTGATCGCCTTGGGCGAACCGATTTCCGGCAGGTCGCTTCCATCCTCCCAGACCAGGCCGGCGGGAATATCTTCGGGAGTGGCGAAGCGGAAGAACCTGGGATAGGCACCGGCGGCCGCCTTCTCATCAACCTCCTCCTGGGTGATGCGGCCGGCTTCGAGGTCCTCGAAAACCGCCGCCGGCAGGGAAACCTTGGTGGCGTAGTAGGCCTCCATCTCGGGAAAGACATCCTGAGCGGGTGCTTCTGCGGTGTCGGTCTCGGCCGAGTTGGATTTTCCACATCCGGCGAGGAAGAGAAGGCTCGATGCAGCGAGCAGGGCAAGGAAGAGTGGTTTGTCGTGTTTCATGGGTATTACCGGTAAGTGGTGTATTTTTTCGGGTCAAAGGCTTCGCGCACGGCTTCGCCGATGAAGGTGACCAAAGTGAGAACAAAGACCAGTGCGGCAAAGGCCGAGCTGACAATCCAGGGGGCGGTGGTCAGACTGGCGGTGCCTTGTTTGAGGAGTTCGCCGATGCTCGGGGTGGGTGGGGGAAGTCCCCATCCCAGGAAATCCAGTGCCGTGATGGCGGTGATCCCGGCCACGACTGAAAAGGGCATGAAGGTGACGATGGTCGAGACGGTGTTGGGCAGGATATGGTTGAAGATGATTCTGGGCGTACTGGCACCGAGGACGATGGCAGCTGCGGCGTAGTCGCGCGATTTCTCGCGGTAGGTCGCGGTTCGCATATAGTAGGTCATCCCTGTCCAGGAGAAGAGAACCATGATGCTGAGCAGGATGAGGATCCGGGTGGAAATGGCGAAGGAAGCGGGGATGACCGAAAAGACAATGATCACCATGTAAAGGAACGGGATATTGGACCAGATCTCGATCAGTCGTTGGAATACCAGGTCGAAGATGCCGCCGAAGTAACCCATCAGGCAGCCGATGGTGATGCCGATCAGGTAGGTCAGCGCCATGAAGGCGAGGGCAAAGAAGATGGCGATGCGGAATCCGAAGACGAGGCGGGCCAGGATGTCGCGTCCCGTCGAATCGGTTCCGAGAAGGTGCCGGGTCTGCCAGGAGGGAGGTGACGGCTTGAAGACACCTTCATAGGCATCGTTTTCATAGGCGCCGAACGGAATGAGGGGCAGGATGACCCGGTTACCGGCGCCCTCCGCTTCGAAATGGTCCTTCAACTCGCGGTAGTTGACGGGGATCTGTGCCTTGTCGCCGGTCAGGCCGAACTCTGCTCCGAGCCTGAGGCGGGAATAGGTGGTGAAACTCCAATGCCCGTCGTAGCGCACGGCGAGGGCCCGGTTGTTGATGAAAAGCTCGGCAAAGAGGGAAAGCACCACGAGGGCGACGAGCGTGATCAGCGAAAAATAGCCCCGCCGGATCTGGCGGAAGCGTCTTAGCTTTTTCGCAGTGAGCGGATTGAGTCGCATCGGGTCAACGGAACCGGATTCGTGGGTCGATCAGGGCAACAAGGAAGTCGGAAAGGATATTGCCGATCAGCAGGAGCAGGGAGGAGAGGAAAACCACCCCCATGACGACCGGGTAGTCGCGGTCGAAGATCGCGGTCAGGCCGAGGAGGCCGAATCCGTTGATGTCAAAGATGGTCTCGATAAGAAAAGACCCTCCGACGATCAGGGTGATGTTCTGGCCGAAGGTCGTGGCAATCGGAATGAGCGAATTGCGGAGGGCATGGTTGAAGACGGCCTTTTCGAAGGTGACACCCTTGGCGACGGCCGTCCGCATATAGTCGGCCGAAAGGTTGTCCATGAGATGGTTTTTCATCAGCATGGTAGTCACGGCGAAGCTCCCGACGAGGTAGCAGCAGAGGGGGAGAACGGCGTGATGGAAGAGGTCCTTGGTCTGCTCCCAGGTCGTCAGGTCCTCAAAGTAGATGCTGGTGAATCCGCCCATGGGAAACCACTCAAGACGGGCCGAGAAGAAGAGGAGAAGGAGTGCCCCCAGCACATAACCGGGTACGGCGTAGCCCATGAAAATGACAATCGAAGTGCTGTTGTCGAGGAGGGTGCGGTGCTTGATCGCCTTGACTATTCCCAGAGGAATACAGACCGCATAGGTTATGATCAGGGTGAGAATACCGTAGAAGATCGAGACCGGAAAACGCGAGCGGATGATGCTCCAGACCGATTCATTGTAGCGGTAGCTGCTGCCCAGATCGCCGATCAGGACTTTGCCGACCCATTGAAAGTAACTGACCAGGACGGGTTTGTCGAAGCCGTAGTATTCCTTCAGCTGCTGTATCTGTTCGTCGGAGAGGGCCTGACTCTGTCCGGTCATGCCCGAGGTGCGTCCGCTCTGGGCATCCATCATCTGGGCTTCCATCATGGCACGCTCCAGCGGACCTCCGGGAACGAACCGGGTGATGATGAAGACCAGAATGGTCACACCAAAAAGGGTGGGCGGGATAAGGATGAGACGCCTGAGGAAATAATCACGCATTCCTGAATGAGAACGCCGGAAAACACAGCGTCCGGGCAGATGCCAACGTCTTTATGGCGCCGGGGCAATCCGAAATGGAAGGGCCCTGATGGGTCGATCAATCTCGCCTTTCCGCTTGAAGCGGGTTCTGAGCCCGATAAGTTGGAATTATGAAGAAGAGAGGGAGATGCCGGGCTCTGGTCGTCGTTTTTCTGACGATGGGATCGGCAGTTCAGGGGACGGATGAATCCGGTTCCCGGACCGACGGACCGGCCCCGGTCTCCAAGCCGACCCCGACGGTTGAGGCGGGCATGCCCCTTTTCTCATCCGGAGAAATCAGTCATCTTTTCCAGGAGACGGTCGTACCTGAAAAGAAGGAACACCCGATCTTTGTAGGGATGGAAGACGACGTCGTGGAAATGGCAGCCTTCAATGTTTACAGTGACAAGCTGACGCTGAGGCAGTCGCTTGATGCCCGCCTGTCCGATGCGGGATGGCAGGCGATGTTGGGCCGGCTTGAGGAACTGGATCCGAAACTGGCGGCGGAGACTTTTTACGAAAAGCGCAGCGCCGACCGCTTTTTCAGTTCCCAGGCCCCCGGGGGTGCGGTCGACCGACCGAATCCGGGAGCGATCGATTTCCGGACCGTGGTCGGATCGGCACTCAAGGCCATCCGTGAGATCGGCGATTGAGAGGAGTCTCGGGGGCTCACCTCCCCGGTCTCAGATTTCCCCGATACGGATGCAGGCGGCCTCGTGATCGGGTCCGGTTTTTTTCAGGGGCGGCACTTCGCCGCGGCAGGCCTCGATGGCGTGCGGGCACCTGGGGTGAAATGTGCACCCGGCCGGTGGATTGAGCGGTGACGGAGGATCGCCCGGCAGGACGATCCGCTTGCGTGAGCGCTCGATCTCGGGGTCGGGGATGGGAATCGCGCTGACCAGTGCCTGGGTATAGGGGTGGCGGGGATTTTCGATCACATCGATGGCCTCGCCGATCTCGACCACCTTGCCCAGGTACATGACGGCGATCCGATCGGAGATATGCTTCACGACCGAAAGATCGTGGGCGATAAAGATCATGCTCAGATTCATTTCCCGAGTCAGGCGGGAGAGGAGATTGAGGATCTGCGCCTGGATGGAAACATCGAGAGCGGAAACGGGTTCGTCGGCGATGATCAGGCTGGGCTTCAGCGCGAGGGCCCGGGCAACCGCGATTCGTTGTCGCTGGCCCCCCGAGAATTCGTGCGGGTATTTGCGCATGAAGCGCGGGGACAGACCCACGGTTTCCATCAACTGCGCCACTTCGTGGGCCACTGCATTCCGGGTGCAGCGGTCGTGGGCGATGAGTGGCTCGGCCAGGGTGTCGAAGACCGTCATCCGCGGATTGAGCGAGGCGTAGGGATCCTGGAAAACCATCTGCAGTCCGGTCCGCACCTTGCGCAATTCCGCACTGGAGAGATTCACCAGGTTTCTGCCTTCGAGAACCACCGTTCCCCCGGTGGTTGGCACCAGTTGCAGGATGGTGCGGGCGAGGGTGGATTTGCCACACCCGGATTCGCCGACCAGGCCGACGACTTCGCCACGACGGATGGAGAGAGTGACCCCGTCGACGGCCTTGACCGTGCCGGAAAGCCGCTTGATCAAGGTGCCCTTGTAGATGGGGAAATGGGACTTCAGGTCCTTCAGTTCAAGGATATTGTCGGGCGGGCTGGCTTCGGTCTCGGGCATGTTCAACCGGGGGGAATCAGGGCATCAGAATCTCGCCGGCCTGGCAGCGGAGGCAGGACGTTTGGTGGGTATCCTTGACGGCTTTCAGGGCCGGGGAATCGATCCGGCACCGGTCGACCACCTCACTGCAGCGCGGTGCGAAGGAACAGCCCGTGACTTCCTTGGAGAGGTCGGGCGGGAGGCCGGGAATGGTGAACAACTCGGCCCCCTTGGATTGCAGAGAGGGGATGGACTGCTGGAGGGCTTTGGTGTAGGGATGTTTGGGATCCTTGTAGACACCATCAGTTCCGGCCGTCTCGACGATGCGTCCCGCATACATGACCTGGACCCGATCGCAGAGACCCGCGACCACGCCGAGATCGTGGGTGATGAAGATGACGGCGGTGCCCAGTTCATTCTGCAAACGCCGGATCAACTCCAGGATCTGGGCCTGGACGGTCACATCGAGGGCGGTTGTCGGTTCGTCCGCGATGAGCAGCTCGGGCTTGGTAATCAGGGCCATGGCGATCATGACCCGCTGTCGCATCCCCCCGGAGAACTCGTGAGGGTAGAAATGAATCCGCTTGGCCGCGTCCTGGATGCCGACCTCGGTCAGGGCATCAATGGCGAGGCCGAGAGCCCAATCCCTGGACAGCTCCGGTTGGTGGGTCAGCACGGGCTCGAGCAGCTGGTCCGAGATCTTCATGTAGGGATTGAGCGAAGTCATCGGATCCTGGAAGATCATGGAGATCCGTTTTCCCCGGATCTTGCGGAGTTCCCGGGCGGGGCAGGAGAGCAGGTCGATTCCGTCAAAGAGCGCCCGGCCGCTTTCAATCCGGCCCGGTGGTTGCGGGATCAGCCCCATGATGGAGTAGCAGGTCACCGATTTGCCGGATCCCGACTCCCCGACGATGCCGAGGGTCTCACCCTGCTCCACGGAAAAGGAGACGCCATCCACGGCTTTGACCACACCATCGCGGGTGTGGAAATACGTCCTGAGATCTTCAACGCTGAGCAGAGGCATGGCTTCGTCCGGGGTCATGTTGAAGTGGGGAAGCGATCGGGCAAACCAAATCGAAGTGCGGTCGCGATCAGGCCGCCACACCAGTAAGCGCCGCCCGATTGAGGCTCTGGTCCACCGCCTGGAGCACCATTTCGGCCGTGATTCCGGAGATCGGTCGTCCGCCGGTCGGCCGGGACCCGGGTGGAAGGAGGATTCGGCAGGGGGCCTGGAAAACGGGTCCCGTTCGAACAGGATTCTCCGGCCCGTAGAGTCCGATGACGGGCACGCCCATCGCGTTCGCGAGGTGAAGGGTTCCGCTGTTCTGGCCGATTGCGAGGTCGCAGCATGCGAGGGCTCCGGCAAACTCCGGGCTTTCGGGACCGCCCCTGAAATGGGTGAAGCGGCCGGTCGGCAGATCCCGGGCCAATGAATCGGAGGACCGTCGCGGACGCCCCGTTTCCATCACGATGATATGAATACCGGTCCTCTCTCGGACGAGCCGGGAGGCCAGGGCCCGCCAATGCTCGACCGGCCATTGATGGGAGGGCTCGTCCGTCGGGCCGATCAGCAGACCGACCAGACGCGAGGCCGGCCGGTTTTCCGGGTTTCCGGGCCATCGAGCGACTCTGGGAATCGGCGGAGTGCAATCCCGCGAGGCGTTCAGTCCGAAATGCCTGAGGAAATATTCAAGGAGGCGGGTCTCATGGAGCCGCCGTCGGTCCAGGGTTTCGGGAATCGTCCAACGCGCGGTCAACAGGGCTCGGGTCTCCCCCTCGTCCTGCATGCCGATCCGGACCGGGCATCCGGTCACCCATGCCTCGGTGTCGTTGCGCCTGCTCTGGTCGAGGATCAGGTAGAGGTCGGGATAGGCCTCCTGGGACTGGACCAGGGAGCGAAGGTTCAACCGATGGGGAGGGAGCGGAATGACGGACTCGGCAAGCCCGGACGACTGCAGGAGTTCGAGCAATGACCGGCGGCCGAGCAGGGTGATGGCGGCGTCGGGTCGCGAGCGTCGCAGGGCCCGGATCACGGGGACAGCCTTGAGGGCGGGGCCGAGACCATCCGGGAGCCTCACCCAAATCCGCCAGGACCGAGGCAGGTCGATGCCGGCGTGAGCGAGTGGGCGGCTCCGGTCGAGGCGTAGGATCTGGGCGGACGAGCGGGGTCGCTGCCAGTAATCCTCGTCCCAGGGCCAGCTGCCGCAGGCGCTGTCGCTGCTTCGCAGGAGTGTTTCGAGCCAGTTGTTCAGGCTGATCGAGGCAGGAAGGGCGGCCGGGGTGGTGACGACCTCGTCAATCCGAAGGGCATAATGCCAGAAACTGATCCTTTCCGTGTAGAGACCGACCAATCCAGCCCTGAAATGTTCAACCAGGGCTCCCGGCAGATCCGAGAGCGTCGTCAGGCGGTCCATCAGCAGGGTCTGTGGACTGTTGCGGACTTTCGCCTGATCAAAGAGAACCCCGTGGAGGCCGTTTTCCCGCAGTGTCCGGAATCCTGCCAGAAGCCCGTCCTCGGGTCCGAGAAAGCGGACCCCGAACCGCACCTGGCCGCGCCGTCTGAATTCCTGAAGCCGGGTCTTCCTCTGGGAGTCGCAGGAAATGGTCAAACGGAGTCGGTCGTCCGGGTAGACCAGAGGCAGCGCGGCCACCAATCCCCATGCACCGACCTGAGGCAAGGCCAGGACGGTTGGCTCCCCGGCATCGAGTCGCCTTTTCAGTGCGGTCCTTGCCGTCGCCGGCAGATGAATCATGGACCGCAGCCGGCGCTCGGTGAGGTAGGGCAGGGCGATGGACAGGAGGCGGTTCTCGAGGCGTTGCCGGACGGAATGGACAGCAGTCCGCCGATGCCATTCCTTTGGTCTTTCCGGAAAGGCGTGATGGAGGTTGGCCAGCAGGCGGCGACGGCGATCGGGAAAAAGGTGAAAACCCAGATGCGCGAGGAGTGACAGGGTCATGGCCGGGATGAAGGTCGGTCCGCGGGCGGCCAACCAGCCGGAAATGCGTATGAGTGGAATCAAGGCCGGAAAGGGGAAAATGTGCTTTGGGAAACTGAGATTTTCCGATCCGATTGGCGACGTTTTTTCGCCGATCGAGCCTGAGTCCTTGGTATTGGAGGCGGAAATGCGCTTGCCCGGGAGACGGTCGGAGGATCAGGCTTCAGTCAATTCATCACGGGCGCCTCCATCATGATTGACACCAAAATCCTCCGGGAAACACCGGATGTTCTGCGCAAAGCCATTGCCGACAAGCGGAATGACTGTGACCTCGACGCGGTCCTTGAAATCGATGGTCGATGGAGGACGCGGCTGGCCGAAGTCGAGCGACTTCGGTCGGAACAGAAGTCCGCCAACACGGAGATGGCCGCCCTGCCCAAGGGATCGCCGGAATTCATCGCCAAGGTCCAGGTGCTGAAGGCGGCCTCGGCCCGGCTGAAGCAGGAGGAGGCCGTGCTCAAGGAATTGGAATCGGAATTCCGCGAGGCCGTGCTGACCATCCCGAACATCGCCCATCACTCGGTGCCGGTGGCACCCGATCCATCCGGCAACCAGACGGTGGACACTTGGGGCGAGATCGCGCCGCCTCCGGCGCATGCCGTCCCGCATTATGAGATCCCCTGGTTTTCCCGTATCGTCGATTTTGATCGCGGTGGCAAGGTGACCGGGGCGGGATTCCCTTTCTTTGTGGGCCAGGGTGCGCGCCTGGCCCGGGCCCTGGTGCAGTTTTTCCTCAATGAGGCGGGCAGCGCCGGCTACGAAGAGGTCAGCACACCGCTCTTCGTCAACGCGGAGAGCGCCACTGCGACCGGACAGCTTCCGGACAAGGAGGGTCAGATGTATCAAACCGTCGAGGGTGGTCTCTATGCCATTCCCACCGCGGAGGTCCCTCTGACCAATTTCTTCCGCGATGAGATTCTCGATCCGGAGTCCCTTCCCGTGCGACGGGTGGCCTACTCGCCTTGCTTCCGTCGCGAGGCGGGCAGCTACGGCAAGGACGTCCGGGGACTCAATCGGGTCCATCAATTCGACAAGGTGGAACTGGTCAAATGGGTCCACCCGGACAACAGCTACGATGAACTCGAGACCCTTCGTGGAAATTCGGAGAATCTCCTTCGCAAGCTCGGGCTTCCTTATCGGGTTCTCCTGATGTGCAGTGGGGATCTCGGCTTTGCCCAGGCCAAGAAGTACGATCTGGAGGTCTGGGCGGTCGGACAACAGCGCTGGCTTGAGGTATCCAGTTGCAGCAATTTCGAGAGTTTCCAGGCCCGGCGTGCCGGGATTCGTTTCCGGTCGGCGGAAACGGGCCGGCCCGAATATGTCCATACCCTCAATGGATCGGCTCTGGCTGTTCCACGGACATTCGTGGCCATCCTGGAGAACAATCTGCAACCCGATGGACGGGTCCGCATCCCCGAGGTTCTTCGACCCTATTACGGTGGGGATGAACTCGGGTTTGACGACTGAAGGGACACGATTTGAGATTTCATGACCGGGGTTGATTGGAAAGTCTGCGCAGCCCGGGTCGCCAATCTTGTCTCCCGGTCGGATCTCGAACCGGCAGCGGTGGCCGGGCTGGAGGCGGTGTCCGAAGAAGAGGCGACCGGTCTGGCCTGTTCGGGGGGGGCGGACTCGGTCTTGCTGGTCCTGGCGCTGGTCGGGTGCCTCGGTAGGGCTCGCTCCTGGCATGTCCTGCATTTTGACCACGGTGTCCGCGGGGATGCCTCCCGTGCGGATGCCGGCTTCGTCCGTTCTCTGGCGGAAGGTCTCGGGCTTCCCTACAGCGAAGGGGTGGGGGCGGGGCTTCATCCGCCAACGGAAGATGTCCTTCGACGGGCCCGGCTCGATTTCCTGCACGCCACCTTGCGCCGTCTCGGGTCGACCAGCCTGGCCCTGGGTCATCAGGCCGAGGATGTCATCGAATCCATGTTGATCCGGTTGGCCCGGGGAAGCGGGGCGGCCGGACTCTCCTCGCCACGGCCGGTTCAGGCTTTTTCATCCGGAATCCGCCATTACCGTCCTCTTTTGGGATGGACCCGCGAGCGGGTGCGTCGGGTATTGACCGAAGCCGGCGCTCCCTGGCGTGAGGATGCCAGCAACCTGGAAGACGCTCATCTGCGCAACCGACTCCGCCGGACCGTCTTGCCGGCCTGGGGGGCGGCCGAGAGCCGGGATCTGGCGACCGGAGTTCTCCTGGCCCGACGGAGACTGGAGGACGAAGATCGGGCGCTGGACCAGTGGCTGGAAGAGATGCTCCCGGAAAGTTCGTTTTCCGACGACTTGATCGACCTGAGACCTCTTCGGGGTCGGCCGGTTGCCTTGTGGCGCCGAGCCATCGATCGATGGGCGCGGGGCCGCCCCGATCTGAGCGGAATCAGTCGAAGCTGGGTTGAGATGCTGGTTGAGAACGCTCTGGCGGGTGTGGACCTGCGGATCAGCGCGGGGAAGGCGGGAACGGTGGCGCTCACCAATGACCGACTCCGTTTCTCGCCCACCGCCAGGTCGCCTGGAGAGGACTGGACCGGGGTTTCCCTCGCGACGGGCAGCATGCTGGTCCTGCCGTCGGGCACGAGGGTGGGGGCCCGCCAGGTCACCCTCAGTCCGGATTTGCGCGAGCGGATCCTGAGCGGAGAAAATGACCCGGACGGAATGGCCTGGTTGGCCTGGACCGATGATTCGATCCCGGTTTTCACGGTAAGGCCGCCGTGCGAGGGCGATCGCTACCGCCCCCTGGGCGCGCCCGGAACGATCAAGCTGAGCGATCAGTTCATCAATCGGAAGATTTGTGTGGAACGGCGACGTTTTCTGCCTGTCTTCTGCCTCCCTGAGGGTGAGATTGTCTGGTGCCCGGGACTTCCTCCAGCCGACCGGCTGCGGATTAATGAACAAACGTTCCGAGCCGTTCAATTGACTTATTGCTGGTCAACCGCCACCTTCCGTCTGTAAAACCGATTCTTTTTAGATGTCCGACCCCAAGCAAAGAGGTAACCGAAAGCCGCTCAAGAATACGCCCCCCGAGCGCTTCCAACCGCGTGTCCTACTGATCTGGCTGGCGATTTTCGCCGCCATTGTCGCACTCTGGTTTTTCAATCCCGGCAATTCGAGCAGTGCCGAGCCTCTGAGGATCCAGCAGGTGGTGGAGGCGGCTGAGGCCGGCGATGTCTCGGAGGGCGTCATAAAGGCCGATTCTTCCGGGGGCAAGGACTGGGCCATCCTGATGGGCAAGATCCGCAATGTCAGCGGGTCCGGGGCACCCTCCATCCCGTTTCGGGCGGAAGGTCGCCTGACCGATGAGAATTTTGCCCGCCTGCAGAAGTCCGGTGCCTTCACCGAAGCGCGGGCCAATACCCTGTTCACCCAGTTGCTCTTCAGCCTGCTGCCCTTCATCATCATTATCGGGCTCCTTTACTTTCTCTTTGTCCGCCAATTACGCATGGCCGGCCGCGGAGCTCTCAATTTCGGCAAGAGCAAGGCCAAGCTCCTCCAGCGGGATCGGGAACGGCTGACGTTCAACGACGTTGCCGGCTGCGACGAGGCCAAGGAAGAGGTCAGCGAGGTGGTAGAGTTCCTCAAGGATCCGAAGAAATTCCAGAAAATCGGCGGACGGATTCCCAAGGGTATCCTGATGGTCGGGCCTCCGGGAACGGGCAAGACCCTCCTGGCCAAAGCGGTGGCCGGAGAAGCCGATGTGCCCTTCTTCTCGATCAGCGGTTCGGATTTTGTCGAGATGTTCGTCGGTGTCGGTGCGAGCCGGGTCCGGGATATGTTCGAGCAGGGGCGCAAGAACGCGCCCTGTCTGATCTTTATCGATGAAATCGACGCGGTCGGACGCCAGCGTGGCGCCGGATTGGGCGGGGGAAATGACGAACGCGAGCAGACCCTCAACTCCCTTCTGGTCGAGATGGACGGTTTTGACACGACCGAGGGCGTCATCATCATCGCGGCAACCAATCGGCCGGATGTCCTCGACAGCGCCCTGCTGCGTCCCGGGCGATTCGACCGGCAGGTCTATATTGATCTCCCGGATCTGGTGGGCCGCGAACAGATTCTCAAGGTCCATGCCCGAAAGCTCCCCTTGGCCGACGATGTGAACCTGGCCACGGTGGCCCGTGGAACGCCCGGATTATCCGGCGCCGAACTTGCCAACTTGCTCAACGAGGCCGCCCTGACCGCGGCCCGGCGGAACAAGAAGAAGATCGACGGCGGCGATATCGAGGAGGCCCGCGAGAAGGTCCAGTTTGGCCGCGAACGGCGCCGGATCATGGACGACGAGGACAAGAAGATCGTGGCCTACCATGAGGCCGGCCATGCCCTTGTTCAGGCGGTCCTCGACGACGGCAACATGCCCATCCACAAGGTGACGATCATTCCGCGAGGCGGGAGCCTGGGCAGCACCATGTTCATTCCGACCAAGGACACCTACAATTACGCGAAACGCCGCATGCTCAATCAGCTGGCCACCATGATGGGCGGTCGCATTGCGGAGGATATTGCGCTGGGCGATGTGACCAGCGGGGCTTCGGGCGATATCAAGCAGGCGACCAAACTCGCCCGGCACATGGTTTGCGATTGGGGTATGAGCGTGCTCGGTCCGATCGCTCTGGGGGACAACCAGGAAACCGTCTTCCTTGGCCGGGAGATCAGCCGGACCCAGAATTACAGTGAGGAGACCGCGCAGCGCATCGATTCGGAGATCCGCCGGATCGTTGATGAGCAGTATCAACGGGCCACCGATGTCATCAAAGGACACCGTCCGGCGCTCGACAAACTGGCGGAGTCCCTCCTCGAATTCGAGACTCTGGACGGACAGCACGTGCACGAAATCATCGAACACGGCGAAATCCAGTCGGCGATTGCGCGGCCCGAGCCCCTCAAGAAATCCGAGCCGGTCGTCTCGGGCTCCAAGGATGCGGCCCGTTCCGAACCCGAGTCGATTCCTCCGGGGATCGATTCCGCCCAGCAACCGGCCTGAGAGGATAGGGATTTCCCGAGGCCGGCCATCGTTCTGGACCGTCCGCCCGGGAAGCGCGGAAGACCTGCCGACAGCGGACCGGTCCCGGCAGGTGGAGGTTGTTGCCCACCCGGCGCCGATCTGCCGGGAGGCGTTTACCCCGTTTCCCCAGCCTTGCCCTCCGGTCGGCGGATCCGTTAACTGGCACCCTTCCATGAGCCGTCCTGATCCGATGTCCATCCCGTTTTCCGATTTCGGCAAGCGTCTCCGGTCGCCCGCGATTGCCAGCCTCATGAGCGCGGCACTCCACGATCCCGATCTTCTCAGTCTGGCGGCCGGATTCACCGACAGCTCATCATTGCCGGTGACGGCGATCGGCCGGGCCGTCCGCCGTCTCGAGGAACGCAGCGGACCGCCGGATCATCTTCAATACGGAACCAATCAGGGCCGGCCGGGACTGCGCCGCCTGCTCGCCGGACGCATCGCGGCCCTTGACGGCCTGGGCGAGAAAGAGGCGGATCCCGATCGGGTTCTTGTGACCAATGGTTCCCAGCAGGCGTTGTATCTGGCGACGTCGGTCCTCTGCGATCCCGGCGATATTGTGATGGTCGAGCGCCCGAGCTATTTCGTTTACCTCGACATGCTCCGGGGCAAAGGAGCCCGGATTCTGGATCTCCCCGAATGCGAGGAAGGGCGTCTCGATCTCGAGGCATTCGGGTCGCTGCTCGCGAAACTGGAGGCTTCGGGCGAGATCAGGCGGGTCAAGATTGTCTATCTGGAGAGTTACTTCTCCAATCCGACCGGTCTCTCTCGAACGGTTGAGGAAAAGGAGGGTCTGGCACGGGTCCTGGCTGAGCGTGGCGTCCGGCCCGTGGTGATTGAGGACGCCGCCTACCGTGATCTCTATTTTGAAGAACCCTTTCCGGCCACCAGCGTTCTCGCCTTGAGCGCGTTTGGCTCGATGCCCTGCCTCTACCTGGGCACCCTGACCAAACCCTATGCCAGCGGCCTGAAGACCGGCTTCGGCATCTGTTCGGCTCCCGAGCTGCTTCAGCGGATGCTCTGGCTTAAAAGTCATCATGATTTCGGGACGGCGAATTTCAACCAGTCCCTTCTGGAGGAGATCCTGCTCGAGGGCGGCCTCGACCCGCAGATGGCCATCCTCCGCCACAAATACCGTCTCAAGATGGAGGCTCTGGACGATGCCCTCCGCTCCGAGGGACTGGATGGTCTTGGCTGGGTCTGGGCGAAGCCCCTGGGAGGAATCTACCTCTGGCTTCGGGCGCCCGTCGGTCTGGATACACGGACCGATTCCGCCTTCTGGCAGGCCTGTCTCGAGGAAAAGGTGATCTATGTTCCGGGTGATCTCTGTTATGGCGATCGGCCGTCATCCGGTCGCGTGCGCCTGAGCTTCGGGGTGCTCTCACCGGACCAGCTTGCGGACGCGGCCTCCCGCTTCGCCCGGGCCGCCCGGAAGGTGGCGGTGCCGGCTTAAGGTTCCCCCGGTTTCTGACGTTGCGATGGGTGGATCCCTTTCCCGGAATATCGAGATTTCACGAGCGACCCTATGAATATTTGCTGCATCGGAGCCGGCTATGTCGGCGGTCCCACCATGGCCATGATTGCCCGGAAATGCCCGGACATCAAGGTCACCGTGGTCGATATCAATCAGGCCCGGATCAACCAGTGGAACTCGGATCATCTCCCGGTCTTCGAACCGGGTCTGGATGAAGTCGTCCGGGAGTCCCGTGGTCGAAACCTCTTCTTCTCCACTGAGGTGGACCGGGGGATCGATGAAGCGGACATGATCTTCGTCTGTGTCGGCACCCCGACCAAGACCTATGGCGTCGGGGCGGGACGGGCTGCCGACCTGCGCTATATCGAGCTGTGCGCACGCCGGATCGCCGCTGTGGCCAAGGGGCGGAAAATCGTGGTCGAGAAATCGACCCTGCCGGTCCGGACGGCCGAGTCGCTGAAGACCGTCCTGACCGCCAATTGTCAGGGCGGGGCCGAGTTCCAGGTCCTCTCGAACCCGGAATTCCTCGCCGAGGGAACGGCCATTGCCGATCTGGAGAGCCCGGATCGCGTCCTCATCGGTGGGGAAACCACCCCGGAGGGACTTGAGGCGGCCGCGACCCTGGCGGCGGTCTACGCTGCCTGGGTGCCGCGGGAGCGCATCATCACCACCAACCTCTGGTCCTCCGAACTCTCGAAACTCGTCGCCAACGCCTTCCTCGCCCAGCGCATCTCAAGCATCAACGCCATCTCCGCTCTCTGTGAAGCGACCGAGGCGGATGTGGATGAGGTCAGTTTTGCCATCGGGCGCGACAGCCGCATCGGTCCGAAGTTTCTCAAAGCCTCGGTCGGGTTCGGTGGATCCTGTTTCCAGAAGGACATTCTCAACCTCGTCTACCTCTGCGAGCATTTCGGGCTGCCCGAAGTCGCCGCCTACTGGGAACAGGTCGTCAAGATGAACGACTGGCAGAAGGGGCGTTATGCCCAGAAGGTCGTCAGCAGCCTCTTCAACACCGTTGCCGGAAAGAAGATCGCCGTCCTAGGTTTCGCGTTCAAGAAGGACACGAACGACACCCGCGAGTCCGCCGCCATCTATGTCTGCCGCGATCTCCTCGAGGAGCAGGCCCACCTTGCGATCTATGATCCCAAAGTATCCGAAGAACAGATACGGATGGACCTCAGGCAGAAGGAGGTTCTCGAGGACGGGCGTTCGAACCACCGGGTCCGGATCGTCGACGACGTCTACGAGGCGACCCGGGAGGCCCATGCCATCCTTGTCCTGACGGAATGGGACGAATTCAAGACGCTCGATTTTGGCCGGATTTTCGAGGGGATGGTCAAGCCGGCCTTCCTCTTCGACGGACGCAATGTCCTTGATCTGAAAGCCCTGCGCGGGATCGGCTTTGTCGCTTCCGGCATCGGCAAGGGCGGGCGCTGAGCCGATATTGGGGTTTGGCAAATCGCCCCGGGTCTGTATTTTTGCAGCCCATATGGTCAGGGGAGCGAGAGCGGGATGCCTGGGATTCGCGGCGGTCGTCGCGTGTTTCGCCCTATCCTCGAAGGCCGCCGCCTATGTCCCGGATCCCTGGGAACGGCAGGTGGTGGCGTCCTGCCTCGTCCTTGAGGCGTCGAGTGACGGACCGGTTGGCCTGATGGCGGTGGCCAACGTGATTTCCAACCGGGCAGACGGGGATTCCCGCCGGTTCTACCGGGAGGTCAGGAAGCCTTACGCCTTTTCCTCGATGAACTCGGCCACCCGGGGCAATAACGCGGGCAAGGGCTATGCCCCGCTGGTTCGGCGCGCCTCCCGCGATCCGAACTGGGGACTCGCCCTCAAGGTGGTGGATCGGCTGTATGCCGGAACGCTTCAGGATGTGACCGGCGGCGCCACCCATTTTTCCCTCAAGAAGGAACGGGCCACCTGGATGAGCAAGATGACGGTGACCGCCATCATCGGCAGTCACAAGTTCATGAAGCAACCCTGAGTCCCGGGGCGTCGCCACCTTCAGCCACAGGGCCGGACCTTGGTCCATGCCTCCGCCAGTCCGGTCCGGCAGGTGCCCGGTCCGTGTCCATGCGGGGAATCGGCCGGTTCCTCCGCCCTTTCAGACAAACTCCGGAGCGTCGAATTTTCCGCCAAGCTCGGCCTCCGACGGACAATCCAGCCACCGGTCGAGTATCCGGGCGTAGATGCCGCGGAAATCGATGCTGTATTCAAGGTCCGACTTCGGCTGAAGATCAAGGTCGGGGCGGTCTCCGTGGATGCCTCCGTGTAGTGAGGAACCCATGACAAAGAGAGGCGCGGCGGTGCCGTGGTCGGTGCCCCGGCCGTTGTTCTCGGCGGGACGGCGGCCAAACTCGGAGAAGGTCATGGTAAGCACGCGATCCGCCACGCCCTTCGCTTCAAGGTCCGCCTGGAAGGCGCGCATCGCTTCGGCCAGGGTGCGGAGGAGGTCGCCGTGGGTGGCGGCCTGGTTGCTGTGGGTGTCGAAGCCGCCGAGCGAGACGAAGTAGACCCGGGTCGGCAGATCGGCCGCGATGAGGGTGGCGATGTTGCGCAGGGAGCCTCCCAATCCGGATTCCGGATACAGGGAGGATCTTCCCGGTCCGGCAAGGATCGATTGGATCTTCTCCTCGGTCACGATCGCGTCGAGCATGGTGTGCTTGAGGAAGGTCAGGTTGGAGGAGCCGGCCTCGGGAATCTGCTCGAGGAGGGCCCGCTCGGCGCCTTTGGCGGTTGAACCGGATCGACCCCGACCGGCCCGGGCCGGGAGGCCGAAGGTCTCATGGGGAGCGGCGCCCAGGAAGGAGGGCGGCGTCTCGGTCGAGAGGTGAATTCCGGCCGGTCCGTCCATTCCGGCGCAGCGGGCGTCGAAAAACCGGCCAAGCCAGCCCGTGGGGAGGAAGTCATCGGATCCGGCGGCCGATTCCCAGATCTCGGTCGACCGGAAATGACTCCGGTTCGGGTTGGGATAGCCGACGTTCTGGAGAATGGCGAGTTTGCCGTCGTCGAGGAGGGGCCGGAAGTCGCTCAATTCGGGATGAAGTCCGAGCAGCCCGCCGATGGGAATGGACTTGGTTTTCGGGATGGCCAGCGTCGGGCGGAGGCGGAAGTAGCGGTCGTCCTCGAATGGAATGATTGTGTTGAGTCCGTCGTTGCCCCCGGCCAGCTGGACAAGGACGAGGATGGAGGAATCTTTCCCCGGTTGAGGGTTGCCGGCCAGCAGGCTCCGGGTGAGGAAACCGGGAGCGAAGCCGCTGAAGGCGATCAGGCTGAGGCCGCGAACTCCGCGGCCGAGAAATTCGCGACGGGTGTAGGGAAATTGTCCGGACGGATTTTTCATTTTCAGCAGACCTGGTAGTAGGGGGAGAGAAGGAGGGTGATGACGGTCTGCCGGATGCGGATGGCTTTTTCCTTCGAGTTCCGGGCGTTGGCCAGATGCTGCGTCAATCGGCTGATGGTGTGGTCGTCGGGCTTGAGGGCGAGAAAGGCGTCGACGAGGCGGTCCACGATGAGGCCGGGCTTTTCGGACATCAGTTCGGTAAAGGCGTTGTCGGGCACTCTGAAGGTCGCCTTGCCTTCGGCCTCGGCCGCTTCAAGGGCGCGGCGTTCGTCGGCATTGAGGCGCCGGGGATCAAACTCGGCGAAGGCGCCGAGAACCGCCTGGCGACGGGCTGCCAGGGTGGAGGCATTGATCCAGCGTTGTCCGCCGACCCACCCCCTTACGTTGGGCGGATTGAAAAAGGGCTGCCCCATCTGTCGCATGGGGATTTCCGCAAGGCGAGGAAGGGGGGATGGGTCCAGCTTCAGATCCTGCCGCAAGCCGACAGTGAACTGAACGGGGCTCTTGATCAAGTTGCCCCGGTAAGCGGGGTGATAGAAGAGGCGGCTGCGGAAGAAACGCAGGAGGAGCCGGCCGCAGTCGAAATCATCGCGGAACCACGCCTCTCCGAGGGCCTCCGGATACGCTTCGGAAAGCGGTTCATCGGAGAGGTAGAACCGGCAGAGCTCGTTCGGGAGAAACCGACGGGCGGCCGGCTGCTGGAAGACCAGGTCGATGACGTCGTCGCCGCTCCATCGTCCAGGCTGTCCGAAGACGGTTTTGGTCCCGCCGTCATGTTGCCGGGCCACGATCACGGAGCGCCCCTGCACATTCCGGTATCCGGTGAAGGCCCGGGCCGCCTCCTTGATGTCGTCCTCGGTGTAGTGACCTTCACCGAGGGTGAACAGTTCAAAGAGTTCCCGGGCGAAGTTTTCGTTGGGTTTGCCTTTCGCGCTTTGTTGAAGATCCAGGTACTGAATCATGGCCGGAGACCGGCTGACCGCTTTGGTCAGTGCGATGTAGGAGCCGAAACCCGACACCCGCAGAAGCTGCTGATGCTGGAAGAGCAGCACCGGGTTTTTCACCTTGGAGGCGGCCACCACGAAGACGTTCTGAAGGAACAGGACGTACTTCTCGACGGCCGATCGGTCCGGATCCGTCGCCAGTCCATACCAATTGATCGCGTAATTGTTGTAGGCATCCCGGGCCGTTTCCCGGAGTTCCTTTTTCCGTTGTCTCTGCTCAACCGGACTCAGGTCTTTTCCCGGTCGGGTCCTCGGGTCGGCTTCCAGGTTCGCCAGCGTCTCGGGAACGGGCATGGGCGCCGGACTTCCGAAAATCATTGGTATTGCCCCGTCCGCGCCGGCGGCAAAGACGGCCTCAACCCGCTCGGGAGGGGCGGAGAATCCCGTTCGCAGAAGAAGGTGACGCGCGTCTGCACGGGTCCACTCAGTCTCGGGAAGAGGTTGCCAGGCCTCGTCGGGCGCCGGAACGGGTGGAGTCGGGCTCATCAAGTCAGACGGGTTCGGTTATAGCCTGAAGACGTTTGTTTCGGATAAAGGTTACCGGCAACCTGGAATCGGCTGAAAACACCTTTCCCTGATTGCGGGAGTTATTCCTCCCTTGTCCATCCGAGGGAATGCCGTCAGAATCGTCCTTCCGAAATACGCGGACTCGAGGTGTATTATGAAGATACTGAACAAAAACAGTCTGATCGAGACCGTCGATCGATTCAACGAGGCGGTCTTTTGGGATAGGGATTGGGTCAGTGAAGCCGGCGCCATCCAGGAGTGGACCGGAGATCGGCTTTCGGACGGACGAGGTTATGCCGGGGGCCTCGCCATGACGGAGGCGGATTGGTCGAGAACCTTTCGGTTGTTCACCGGCGAAGTGCTGACCACAAGGGCGGGCCGGGCCCACGTCATCGCCGAAGAAGGGACCCGGATGCTGGCGTTGATCGAGAACGTGACGGGAGTGTCCTCGCAGGCGCGGGAGGTTTCCGAGAAGAATCTGGCCTCGCGTATCTTCGAATCGGAGGGATCGAAGGCGGACGCGGACGGGGATTTCTGTTGCGGAACGTGTTCGGTGGCGCTGTGGCGGGCCCTCGCGGCAGGCGTCTATCGGGGCCATGCGAGCGCTCTCGAGCGCGGTTTGAAAACTCTGTCTCGCCATCGGCTGCCTGGCGGGGGATGGAAGCGCTACCCGTTCTACTACACGGTGTCCTGCCTGGTCGAATCGGCCTCGCTTCCCGCCGTGAGGGAACTCCGGTTTCACCGGGAGACCATCCAACGGAGAATCGGCCTTCTCAAGAAGAAGAGCGACCGCTTCGCCAATCGACGCCGGGAACTCCTCACTCGGGCCCTCGACCTGGCGGACTGATGTGGTGTCAGGCACCGGGAGGTTCCTTTCCGGGCCGCTCATTGCGGTGTCTTGCCTTGGGTGCGCCTTCGATACCCCCTGCCGGGATTGGTCTTGGAGGGGTGTCGACCCGTCTCCGCCCCGCCCCGCCGAGGCATTCAAGCCTCCGCCCCCGGCGGGATGCCCCCGGCCAGCCACCGCGCCAAGAAACCCGAAAAAGCAGATAACAGCCTTCAGGCGGGACGCCTTTGTAACATAATACGTTACAAACCCCTCCGCACCCACGGGGTCACGGTCAGACGGCGAGGTTGGTCTTGTAGACCCGTGGAACGCGTTTGGTGACTGAGGTCAGGGTTTCCCATGGGATGGTTTCCGCCCATCGACTGAACGCGCCGACGGTGATCTCGGCATCGCCCTGGCGGCCGACGATGGTTGCCTGGTCACCGACTTCGACGGCATCAAGATCGCTGATATCCACGATGGTCTGGTCCATGGTGACCCGTCCCAGGATGGGGCAGGGGCGACCGTGGATAAGGACGTGCCCCCGGTTGCTGCAGGCGCGCGGTATGCCGTCTCCGTAGCCGGCGGTCAGGATGGCGAGGCGGGTTTCGCGTTCGACGACCCGGGTCCGTCCGTAGCTGATACCGGTTCCTATCGGCACGGTCTTGACCAACCCGACCCGGGCATGGAAGGAAAAGACCGGGTCGGTCCGGACTGTGCTGAGAATGGAATTCTCATAGGGGAGGATGCCGAATTGGAGCAGGCCGACCCGGACGGCGTTGAAGGGACCGTCTTCCGAGAACGTTTCCAGTCCCGCGCTGTTGTCGGCGTGGATCAGAAGGTCGGATCCCTCGGGGATGGGGAGTTGCTCGAGGACATCGAGGAAAAGCCTCCGCTGTGCTTCGGTGAATGCCGGGTCGGAGTCCGCACAGGAAAAGTGGGTGAAGATCCCGGCCAGTTTCAGAGCGGGGGCGTGATTGATGGCATCCAGGATTTCCCCGGCCTGATCATGCCAGACCCCGGTTCGACCCATGCCGGTGTCGATCTTCAGGTGAACGGAAAGGATGCGATGGGCGCGGTCGGCCAGATTCTGGAAACGCCGGACTTCATCGAGCGAAGAGACGGTGGGGATGGCATCAAACTCGAGCAGGTAGGGGTCTTCGTCCGGGAGGACGGGGCCGAGGATGAGAATCGGCCAGCCGGGGCCCAACTCCCGGACGGCGGCTGCTTCGCTGACATTGGCCACGGCGAAGATATCTGCTCCGCTGTGCATAAGGCGGGCGACGGCCTGGTAGATGCCGTGTCCGTAGGCATCGGCTTTGACCACGGCGACAAATCGGATCCATTCGGGCAGGGCGCGTCGGATCGACTTTATGTTCCGTTCGAGGGCGGCGAGGTCGATTTCGGCCCAGCAGCGCAGGGGGAGGGAAGGGTTACGGCTCATCGGCGGGCGTGCTCCGGCGACGGGGTGGGTCCGAGCTCCCGGTTGACCGGTGGCGTCCATTTCTGATAGGATGGGGATTCCGGCTGATAGGCATCGGGTAGGGCAACCGGCCGGAGGATCTGTCTTCGGACTTCCGTTGATTCGAGCAGGCGGGGTTCGTAGGCGCAGTTGGTCCAGGATTCCGGGCGCGGATTCCAGATTGGGAAACCCTCGGGCAGGAGGACGGGCGGTGAAATCCCACCGACTTGCTCCTGCGGAATCCTTCGGATTTCCGAAGCGGGCGTGGCTGGATGCGGTGAGGTGAGGCAGAACCAGCTCTGACGACGGGCATCAATCGCGACGGTGAGTGGGCCGTCGGCGCAGTGCCGCCGCAATCCAGCGGTTGCGAGTGCGAGGCTGGAATAGGTCATGAGGGTGGCTGCCGGGAGAAATCCCGAGGCCATCCAGGTTCGAAGTGCCATGGCGACTGTCCGGATCCCCAGAATGGATCCGGGGCCCTCGCAGAAGGCGACCGTGCGGATCGATTGGATCGGGACCGGGCGGGATCTGAGCAATCGCTCGACGCAGGTGAAGAGGGCGATCCCCGACTCGCGGATTTCCTCCTCCCATGACCAGCCTCCGCCGTTCACCCCGAGACCTGCGAAGGTGGTCGGGGATGCGGTATCGACGATCAGGATGGGGAATTGGGTTTCCGTTTCGATGGCGGGTATCAAAGACCACCCGGACTGCGGAAACAAGCACACAGCCGGGGCGAGGGAATTGAAATGACAGGGGAATTGCCCCGGAGTCCGACAGCTTGCTGCTTCTCAGCATCTTGCTTCCTTCTTGAAACTCCGTGGGCAGAGTCTTTTCCCGGAGGGGCTGCCCGGGTGAATACGGTCGCGTATTCGGCATTGACCGGGGGATCGGGGCATCCCTATCGTCGACGGTTTGACAAAATCGAATCCCTCGGGAACCAGTCCACCCAAGAAGACGTGAAGACCGACCTAAAAGACATCAGCGATACGCGCAAAACCCTCGTGGTCACCCTGGGTGCCGACGAGATCAGCCAGGAACACCAGGCGATCGGCGCAGAATTTGCCAAGCAGGCCCGAGTGCCGGGTTTTCGCCCGGGAAAGGCTCCGATCAACCTGATTCTGAAGCGTTTTGAGAAACAGATCGCCGAGGAGCTTCGCGGAAAGATCATGTCGCGGGCTTACCGGGACGGTCTCAAGGAGTCGAAGGCGGAGGTTCTCCAGCTGGTCGACGTTTCCGAGTTGACCCTCGAGACGGGCAAGGATGCGGAGATCTCCTTCACCATCGATATCCGCCCGGCCTTCGAGCTTCCGACCTACAAGGGATTGGCCGCCAAAGTGCCCTCGACCGAGGTCAAGGATGAAGAGATCGATCAGATGATCGAGCATATCCGTCGCGATCGGGCTGACTTCCAGCCGGTGGACCGCGCCAGCCAGGACGGGGATTATGTGAAGTTCAGTCTCGAAGGCGCGGTGGACGGCACGCCGATCATTGAAATGGCGCCGGATCGGCCGATCTTCGGCAAGATGCCCCAGACCTGGGAGGAGGTGGGTAGCGGCGACAGCCTGATTCCCGGTCTGGCCAAGCAGCTCGGCGGACTGGCCAAGGGCGACAAGAAGGAGGTTGAGATTGATTTTCCCGGGGACTTCACCCTGGAGGCGCTCCGGGGAAAGAAGGCGGTTTATCAGATCGAGGCCCTTGAGGTTCGGGAGCGTGAGCTACCCGCCCTGGACGAGGCATTCTTCAAGTCGCAGCAGGTGGAATCGCTCGAGGATCTGAAGGCCCGGATCAGCGAAAGCCTGAAGATGCGCAAGGAGTCCCAGAACCGTTCGGAAATCCGGAGGCAGGTGAGCGAAGCACTGGCGGCGAACGTGGAGTTCGGCATTCCCGAGAGCCTGATTGAAGCGGAAACCCAGAACATCCTCAGGCAGGTCGTGGAGCAGAACGTCCAGCGTGGGGTTCCCCAGGAGGAGTTGGAAAAGAACAAGGACGATCTCTTTGCGAATTCGCGCAAGGCCGCCATCGGCCGGGCCAAATTGCAGCTGATCCTCGCCCGGGTCGCCGAGGCCGAGAATATCAAGGCCGAGGAGCGCGACCTCCAGCAGGTCATCATGCAGGAAGCGATGCGTTCCAAGATGAAGCCGGAGAAATACGCCAAGGAACTCTCTCGCGACCGTGGGCGGATCGACTCGATCCAGCAGGCGGTCGTTTTTGACAAGACACTTGATTTCCTCGTTGATCAGGCTACGGTGACGACCGAAAGCTGACCAATTTTACCTATCGTGAGTTATTACGTACCAGTCGTTATCGAGAACACCGGCCGTGGCGAGCGCAGCATGGACATCTACAGCCGGCTGCTCAAGGATCGTATTGTCTTCATCGGTACGCCGATTGACGACGGGGTGGCCAATGTGATCATCGCCCAGTTCCTTTTCCTCCAGATGGAGGATCCGAAGAAGGACATCCACCTCTACATCAACTCGCCCGGCGGCGTGGTCACCGGAGGGATGGCGATCTATGACACCATGCGTTTCCTGTCCTGCGACGTGGTCACCTATTGCATCGGTCAGGCGGCGAGCATGGCGACGGTGCTTCTGGCCGCGGGGACCAAGGGCAAGCGGTTTTCGCTGCCCAACAGCCGGGTGATGATCCATCAGCCGTCGGGTGGTGCCAGTGGGCAGACGGTCGATATTTCGATCCAGGCCAAGGAAATCATCCGCTGGCGGCGGACCCTCAATGAGGTCCTGGCCAAGCATTCCGGAAAATCGGTCGAGCGCGTTGAGAAGGATTCCGATCGCGACTACTACATGACTGGAGCCGAGGCCAAGGAATACGGTCTGGTCGATCAGGTGATCGAGGCCAAGGAGGAGGTTGCCCAGATCATCAAATCGAAGGACGCCGCCTGAACGGCGGTAGCTGATTCATGGCTAAATCGGCGCGCATGACTCTTTGCTCGTTCTGCGGCAAATCGCAGTCCGAGGTGAAGAAGATGATCGCGGGTCCCGGGGTCTATATCTGCGACTCCTGCGTCACCGTCTGCAAGACGATCATCG
Organism: Opitutaceae bacterium; assembly: GCA_041395105.1. Lineage (NCBI taxonomy): Bacteria > Pseudomonadati > Verrucomicrobiota > Opitutia > Opitutales > Opitutaceae > Opitutaceae bacterium. The sequence goes on from JAWLBB010000001.1 coordinate 1,680,732, forward strand.
ACCGGGAGCTGAAGGCGCCCGCCGTGGAGGCCAGGCCGGCCTTTCAATTGCTCAAGCCGATCGAAATCAAGAAGACGCTCGACGATTTCGTCATCGGCCAGGACCACGCCAAGAAGGTGCTCTCGGTTGCGGTCTACAATCACTACAAGCGCCTTCTTTTCGACGACAATTACGGGGGCCGTGATTCCTCGGAATTGTCCCCGGAGTTTTCCGAGGTGGAGATCGAGAAGAGCAATATCCTCCTGGCGGGCCCGACCGGATCGGGGAAGACCCTGCTGGCCCGCAGTCTGGCCCGCGTTCTGGACGTCCCATTCGCCATTTCCGACGCGACCACCCTGACCGAGGCCGGATATGTCGGCGAGGATGTGGAGAACATCGTCCTTCGTCTCCTTCAGGCGGCCAATTACGATGTGAAGAAGGCCGAATGCGGAATCATCTACATCGACGAGATCGACAAGATCGGCCGGAAGACCGAAAACGTTTCGATCACCCGCGATGTCTCCGGCGAGGGTGTGCAACAGGCCCTGCTGAAGATTCTTGAGGGGACCGTCTGCAATGTTCCGCCCCAGGGCGGGAGGAAGCATCCGAATCAGGAATACATCCAGGTCAACACCCACAATATCCTTTTCATCTGCGGCGGGGCCTTCGTGGGCATGGACGAAATCGTCCACCGCCGCAACGGGGGCCGCTCGCTCGGATACGGAGCCGGCGCCCGGACCGAGAAACTGAGCGCGGAGGAGATCATGCGGGATCTGGCGCCGGAGGACCTGATCAAGTTCGGGATGATCCCGGAATTCATCGGCCGCCTTCCGGTCATCTCGGTGCTGGATTCGCTTTCCGTCGGGGATCTGGAGAAAATCCTCCTCCGGACAAAGAATGCGATGGTCAAGCAGTACTCCAAGCTCTTCGCCATGGACGGGGTCAAACTGCGCCTGACCAAGGATGCCATCATCGGCATCGCCAAGAAGGCGATCGAGTTGAAGACGGGAGCCCGGGCGCTCCGGTCGATCATGGAAAACCTCATGCTCGAGGTCATGTACGAGTTGCCTCACCGTGACGATATCGTCGAGGTGGTCATCGATCAGGGGGTGGTCGAGGGGCGCAAGAAGCCGGTTCTGAAGAAGGCCCGTCGGACGATCCGCAAGAACGCGGCCTGAGCCCATTTGGGTGTGCGGTACGGAATCCGACGTTTTCGGCTATTCCGAACTCCGGCAAGGGGCTTGCTGGATTGACTTCGGCCGAGACGCTGCTGCGGACTGGCTGGGTCCTTGAACGACTATTTCAGCATTTTCGACACCGTCCTGATGGGCCTCTACGTGATGGCCCTGGTCGGGATGGCTTTTTACCTGAAGAAACGGGCGTCCGGCAGCCTGGAGGATTATCTGGTCGGCGGCCGCAGGATTCCCTGGTGGGCCATCGGAATATCGGGAACCGCCAGCTGGTTTGATCTGACCGGGACGGCGATCATTATCTCCTTTCTCTTCATGCTCGGTCCGCTCGGACTCTTCATCGAGTTCCGGGGGGGAGTGGGACTGGTGCTTCCGTTCATGATGATCATGATGGGCAAATGGCATCGCCGGTCCGGATGCCTGACCGTGGCGGAGTGGAATATTTTCCGATTCGGCGACGGCTGGGGCGGGCGTTTCGCACAGGTGAGCGCCGTGGTGGCCACCGTCCTCGGCACATTGGGGATGATCTCCTACCTCTTCTACGGAGTGGGGCAGTTCCTTTCGATGTTCCTGCCTTTCAGCCCCATGGTCTGTGCCCTCCTGTTGATCGGGGTGGCCTCGCTCTATACCATGGTCTCGGGCTTCTATGGGGTCATCTTCACCGACATCTTCCAGGCTTCGTTCATCATCGCAGCGGTGATCTATATCTCGCTGAGCGCATTCGGCCAGATCGAGAGTTTCGAGATGATTTCGGGGGAGGCGGCCCGGGTGACCGGAAACCCTGACTGGGGGCATGCGGCGCCTCTCTGGCATACCGCCATGCCCAACGGCTACAAGGCCTACGAGTATCTCCTTCTCTTCGCGGCGTTCTACCTGCTGCGCAATGTGATCGGCGGGTTGGGAGTGGGCGCGGATCCCAAGTATTTCGGCGCCCGGTCCGATCGGGAGTGTGGCACCCTGTCTTTTCTCTGGGCCTGTGTTCTGGCGTTTCGCTGGCCGCTGATGATGGGGGTTGCCGCCATGGGTGTCCTCCTGGTGGGGAACCTTTTTCCCGACCTTGAGGCGCTGCCCCGGGCGTCCCTCCTGATCCGCGATGCCTATCCCATGGTCGGTGCTTCGGGCTGGGGGGCATTGACGTCGGGCCTGGCCTACCATCCGGACCGGTTTGCCCCCGAATTGGTCCAGTCGCTACAGCAATTGCTGGGTGCGACGAATTTTCCGGAAAAGGTCAAGCTGCTGCACTATGACGGCGGGGTGAACGCCGAACAGATTCTGGCAGCTGTATTGAAACTGGCGATACCCCAGGGTTTCCGGGGGCTGCTCTTCATTTCCCTCGTCGCCGCTTCCATGTCGACTTTCGACAGCAATATCAACGTGGCCACGGGGGTGGTGGTTCGTGACATCTATCAGAAGTATCTGCGGCCGCGGGCCTCGACCAGGGAACTGATCTATGCCAGTTGGACCACCGTTGTTCTGCTGGTGGCCGCCAGTTTTGCCTTCGCGACCACCATCAGAAACATAAACGACATCTGGGCCTGGATCGTGATGGGGCTGACCACCGGTCTCCTCGCGCCCACGGTTCTTCGATTCTACTGGTGGCGCTTCAACGGGACCGGTTACGGGATCGGCACCATTTCGGGGCTGGCCGCAGCCCTGATCCAGAGAGTCTGGTTCCGGGATGTGCATGAATTATGGGGGTTTGTCATCGTATTGGCGGTGGGCGCCCTGGGAACAGTCCTGGGCACGCTCCTGAGCCGGCCGACCGATCGCGCCACCCTGACGGCGTTTTATCTGAAGACCCGTCCTTTCGGCTTCTGGGCCCCTCTGAAGAAGACACTGGGACTCTCGGACCGTCGGAAGATGGAGAAGGAGCATCGTTATGATCTGCTCGCGTTACCCTTCACCCTGACCTGGCAGGTCAGCCTTTACATGGCGGCGTTGCTCCTGGTCATCCACAACTGGACCGCCCTGGGCGTCACCCTTGGCATCCTGGTGGTCTCCGGACTGGGAGTCTATGGCTTCTGGTATCGGCAGCTTCCGGGCGGAAACACCTATGACGAATCGGAAACGACACCGACCCGATCCGCTTCCCATCCACCCGATGTTGCCTCGCCCCGGATAGGACCTCCCTGACGCGACCTCCGGTCGGCCCCTTGAATTCTGCGAAGTGACGAGAGCCGCGATGGACACAATGGTCCCCAAATTGGCGCGAGCAGACCGGGTCTTGCGTTCGTTGGAAGTGCGGCCCATCAGTGGTTGGTGGCTTCAGTCGGTCGGAGAATACTTTTGGTCGAGGACGAGCGGTCGATCGCAGACACGGTTGCCTATGCGCTGCGCACGGAGGGCTTCGTGTCGGTCTGGGCGGCTACCGGAATGGAGGCGATGCGCCTCCTGGTTGAGCAGTCATTCGAAGTGGTCATCCTGGACGTGGGCCTGCCCGACATCGATGGCTTCGAGCTTTGTCGGCAGATCCGACAGCTGAGCGACCTGCCAATCATCTTCCTGACGGCTCGGGGCGGCGAAATCGACCGCGTAGTCGGCCTCGAGATCGGTGCTGACGACTACCTGGCCAAGCCCTTCAGTCCCCGCGAATTGACGGCCCGTCTGCGAGCGGTTCTGCGGCGTGGCAGGATCAGCACCACGGGAGATCAGGACACCGGGTCGATCCGAGGATTTCACGTGGATGCACATCGGCGCCGGATCCACTATGCGGGTCGTCCCCTCGATTTAACGCCGAGTGAATATCGGTTGGTCGTTGCCTTGGTCGCCCGGCCGGGGCGGGTCTTCTCCCGGGAGGAATTGATGCAACTGGCCTGGGAAGATCCCGGTGCGAGCATGGATCGGACGGTCGACGCACATATCAAGGCGATTCGGGCCAAGGTTCGGGCAGTTGAACCGGAGGCTGATCCGATCGAGACACGAAGGGGCTTCGGATATGCCTTGAGGGCGCCGGAATGAGTCTTCGACTTCGCCTGATCCTGGTTCTTCTTGCCGTATACACGGTTGGAGGCTACGTGCTCATCCGGCAGGCTCTGCATGAGATCGAACCGCGCTACCTCGAAGGTATCGAGGAGTCGTTGGTCGACACCTCGGCACTCCTGGCCTCGCTGGTGGAGGTCACGACGCGCGAGGGTTCGGTGAGTGATCACTCGCTGGCTGAGACCGTCGATCGGGCGGTGGCCCGAGGCCTGAATGCCGACATCTTCGGGTTTCGGAAGGAGTCACTCGGGCTCCGATTCTATCTGACCGACGAGAACGGTAGGGTCCTCTACCATTCCGAACGAAGGGATTGGGTCGGGGCGGACTTCTCGCGTTGGAATGATGTCCATCGAACGCTTCAGGGTGCCTACGGTGCAAGGGCCACCCGGGATGACCCGGATGATCCGGCTACGGTGGTTCTTTATGTGGCATCACCGGTCCGCGTGGACGGAAAGATTGCCGGAGTCCTCACGGTAGGAAAGCCGACTTCAAGCGTGTCTGTATTCGTTGCGACGGCGCGTCGGAAGATCATCTGGGGAGCCATCATCGGTGGGTTCGTCCTCTTGGCGCTCCTGCTTCTCGTGGCCGGCTGGGTGGTCACTCCCCTCGAGAAACTCACTGCGTATGCCCGAAGAGTGCGCGACGGACGCAAGGCCACCCCTCCGGTCCTGCCGGGAAAAACCCTGAGCGGACTTGGCCGGGCCTTTGACGAAATGCGGGAGGCGCTGGACGGGCGTCAGTATGTGGCCCGGACCCTGCAGACGCTGACCCACGCGATCAAGACCCCGTTGACTGCGATTCGCGGAGCGGCCGAGTTGTTGAAGGAGCCCATGACCGAGCCGGATCGGGAGGTCTTTCTCGAGCAGATCCTTGAAGGGACGGAGCGGATCCGGCGGACCGTGGATCGGATGCTTCCCTTGGCGGACCTCGAGTCGCGCCAGGAATTGGGACCGGCTGCTCCGGTGGATCTTGAGTCTGTCATCCGGGAATCAGTCGACGAGCGGCGGCCGGATTTCAATGCTCGCGGCATCCGTGTGATCGAAGATCTGGTTCCGGGCCTCACCGTGGTCGGCGATCGGCTTCTGCTGGGTGAGGCGATCGGCAATCTTCTGTCGAACAGCCTTGATTTCGGTCCTGCCGGCAGTCGGATTGAACTGCACTTGAGGCGGGAAGGTGGCGATGCCGTGGTGGATATTCTTGATGAAGGCCCCGGGTTGCCGGATTACGCTCTCGAGCGGGTCTTTGATCGATTTTTCTCATTGCCGCGGCCCGGAGGAGGGGACCGCAGTTCGGGTCTGGGATTGAGCCTGGTGTCCGAGATCGCCAAGCTGCATGGAGGCGTGGTGACGCTTCGAAACCGTGAGCCGGCCGGGGCGGTGGCCCGTCTTGTTCTGCCGCTGGATCCAAAGCGTTGATTTCTTCACCGATTCTTCATCCGGCCCGCATCAACGATTCACAGGGATGGGGTAGACTTGACCCCATGGAAATCAAGCCGCCGTCTCCCCCCCTTAAGAAGGCGAAAGGTGCGCGCTTCCGCGTAATCCTCAAGAGCGCCACAATCGTCACCCTGATCCTTCTCCTGCACGTTCCGCTCATGTTGGTGCGGGGAACGTTGAGTGAGCGTCGGGCCTACCGGGACCGCGCGGTCGCCTCGATTGCGGAGGCATGGGGAGGTAACCAGACGGTTACCGGGCCGCTCCTGGCCATCCCCGTGATCTGGACCGAGTCGGCGGAGAGCCGCCTTGTGGTGGATGGAGTCGTGCACCGAAGCGGGAATCCCATTGAAGTGGAAGGAAGCCTTTTCCTGCTTCCGGCCTCGCTCAAGGTCGATGGCTTGGTGGAGACGTCGATTCGATACCGCGGTATTTTCGAGACGGCGGTCTATCAGAGCACGCTTTCGTTGACCGGAAGTTTCAATCCGGCCGATCCGGCGCTTGCCGAATCGGACTGCAGGTTGGATTGGGGCAGGGCACGCCTTGTCTTCGGTCTGTCGGACCTTCGGGGTATCTCCGAACCTCCCGGCCTAGTGATGAACGGAGTTGCCGGTACTTTCTCGCCTGACAGCGGTCTCGAGAAGATGGGTCTGGGGATTTCCGCGCCAATCGGGGAAAAGATGCCCGACGGCGAACTCGTCTTCGAGATTGAACTCGCCTTCCGGGGCAGCGGCGGATTGTCGTTTGTGCCCATGGCAGCGGAGAACACGGTGGTGCTTTCGGGGAATTGGCCGACTCCCGGATTTCGCGGTTCAAGTCTGCCTGCCCAGCGGAAGATCACGGATGCCGGGTTCTCGGCCGGTTGGGGAGTATCGTCATTCGGACGACCGTTCCCCCAGTCATGGACGGACCGTTCCGAGGCGAACCTGTCCAATTGGCATGCGCTTGGCCGGTCTTCCTTCGGGGTGGACCTGATCACACCGATAGATGCCTACCGGACGGTCGAGCGTTCCTTGAAATACGGTGTTCTATTCTTCGTCCTCATCTTTACGGTGTTTTTCCTCTTCGAGGTTGTCGCTCGTGTGCGGGTACATCCGTTTCAGTACCTGCTCGTCGGCGCGGCGCTCTGCCTCTTCTACCTGGGCTTTCTCTCCCTTGGGGAGATTCTCGGTCAAGGCGTGGCCTATCTTCTTTCGGCGCTGGCCTGCATCACGATGATTACGCTGTACACCATCAGTGTCCTGCGTGGCGGTGGACGGAGCATCTACGTGGCGACCGGGCTCGGTGCCACCTACCTATGTCTCTATATTGTCCTGCGATTGGAAGATTTTGCCCTCCTCGCGGGAACGGTCGCGCTCTTCGCCGCGCTCTCGCTTGTGATGTTCGTCACCCGCCGGATCGACTGGTATGGCCTGGAGAACTCCGGTGCGGCGCATCCGGAGGGTCCTCGTCCAGTGAGCGGGGCGAACCGGCCTTGATTGGCCTGGATCCGAAGGGCGCGATCTGTCTGAGGGGCGTGCGCACTCATGTCCACCGTGACGGACACCTGCGATTCAGCAGCCCGGAACGCAATGGCGACGGCGGCGGTGGTTGCCGGCTCGATGGTCCGGGTTACCAGATGCCGTATTCGCCCTTTTTCAGGGACAGGGCGAAGGCGACGAGGAGTCGGACACAGTTTTCGACGTCGTTGAGATCGCAGATTTCACTCGGGGTGTGCATGTAGCGTAGGGGGATGGAGACAAGGCCGGTGGCCACGCCGCCCCGGCTGATCTGGATGGCGCGGGCATCGGTGCCTGTTGCCCGCGGATCCGCCTCGATCTGGATCGGGATTTTCTCCTTCTCCGCGCAGGCCAGCAGACGGTCGAAGACCCACGGGTTGATGTTGGCTCCCCGGCAGATCATCGGTCCGCCGCCCAGGTTGAATTCGCCGAACCGGCGGTGATCGCAGTCCGGATGATCAGTGGCGTGGGCGACATCGACTGCCACGGCGACGTGGGGTTTGACGGAATAAGCGGTGACGGTGGCTCCGCGGACGCCGATTTCCTCCTGGGCCGTGGCCACCGAGACCACCCGGGCCCTGAGCGCCTTCTGCACCTTGGCCAGTCGTATGAGGGTTTCTCCGATTACGTAGGCGCCGGCCTTGTTGTCGATGGCCCGGGCGGTGATCTTCGACCCGTGGAGGAGCTCGAAATCGTGGTCGTAAGTCGCCACATCGCCGATGGAAACCCGGTTGAGGGCGTCCTTCCGGTCGGCGGCGCCGATATCGATCCACATCTCGTGAATCTGGGGAACCTTCCTGCGCTCATCGGCATCGAGCAGGTGAACGGCGCGTTTGCCGGTGACGCCGTTGATCAGGCCGTTGCGGGTGCAGATGCGGACCCGTCGTCCGGGAATGATGATCCGGTCGTGACCGCCGATCGTGTCGAAGTAAAGGAATCCCTTCTTGCTGACGTGCCGGATGATCAGTCCGAGTTCATCGTAGTGACCGGCCAGCATGAGGACGGGGTCTCCTTTCAGGTTCACCGAGGCGATGCGATTGCCCATCGTGTCCTTCTCGTAGAGTTCGGCCGAGGGTGATACATGGCGGTCAAAGACGGCCTGGGCCTCGGCCTCGTAGCCGGAGGGGCTTCGGGCATTGAGAAGCTGGACGAGGAATTCCGGGGCTTTTTCGGTCGATTTGCGCATGGGTCCTTTATGGCAGTGGCCCGGTGCGGAGGGAAGATCATCTTTTTTTCCTTCACCTCATCGCCCGGTTCTGCGGAAGTATGGGATGATCATTTATCCGGCTATCGACCTGAAGGGCGGCCGCTGTGTCCGGCTCGAACAGGGGCGGGCGGAAGCGGCGACCACCTACGAAGAGGACCCGGGAAGGGTGGCGCATCGGTTTGCGGAAGTCGGGGCGGAGTGGATCCATTGTGTGGATCTGGACGGGGCTTTCTCCGGCGAACCGAAAAACTGGCTTGGCGTGGAGCGCATTCTCCATGCCGGAGTCAAGGTGCAGCTCGGCGGTGGCATCCGTGACGAAGCGATGGTTGGCCGGATTCTCGAGGCGGGTGTATCGCGGATCGTCCTGGGGACGCGTGCCAGCGAGGATGAAGCATTTGTCCGGAGGGTGGTGGCTCTTTTTGGGGACAGGGTCGCGGTGGGCATCGATGCGAGGGATGGCTTCGTGGCCGTCCGCGGCTGGGTCGAGGAGACGAGCCAGATTGCGGTGGATCTGGCGTTGCGGATGGTTGATGCAGGTGTCTCGACGCTCATCTACACCGACATCGCCACCGACGGCATGATGACCGGACCCAATTTCGACGCGCTCGAAACCCTGCTGGCGACGGTTTCCTGCGGGGTTATTGCGTCGGGAGGGGTCAGCAAAATCTTGGATATTGAGAACCTGGCCGCGTTGGCCGAGCGTTACGAAAATCTCGTCGGTGTCATTACCGGCAAAGCCCTCTACGAAAAGAAACTCGACCTGGCCGAGGCCATCCGCGTGACGGGTCACTGACCGTGGCCGATCGGCCGGTTCAGATCCCGCCGACCTGTTCGACGATTTCCTCGAGCGGGTAGGTGATGATTTCGGCGAGGGTGGGGTGGTACCAGGGGGCCTTCAGCATGTCGGCGGCGGTCCCGTTCATGACGATGACCGGTCCGAAGATGTGGATCAGCTCCCCGGCGTCCCTGCCGACGATTTCCGCACCGAGGATGCGACCGTAGTTGCGGTCCGCCAGGACCTTCACGTAGCCGTATCTGGCTTCCATCAGGATGGACTTGCCGTGGTCATCGAAAGGATAACTCGCGCTGATGTAGTCGATCCCCTGCGCGTCGAGTTCGGTCGCCTTCAGGCCGACGCAGGCCAATGGGGGGTCGGTGAAGACAATGTCGATCTGTTTGCTGTAGTCGACCGGTTCCACCGCCTTTCCAAAGGCATGCCTGACCGCGATTTCCGCCTGGGCGATCGCGATATGGACGATCTCGTTGGGTCCGGCGCAATCGCCGGCCGCATAGATGTGCGGGACGCTGGTCTGTTGGCAGGGGTTGGTCCGGATCTGGCCGCCGTCCAGGAGGTCGACACCGGCCGCTTCGAGGTTCAGTCCCCTGGTATTGGGCTCGCGACCCAGGGCATTGAAGAGATGAAGGGCGCGGCGGACCCTCGGTTGACCGGCCTCGGTGAAGCGCACCGTGTATTCACTGCCGTCAAATCCGATTTCCTTCAACTGGGTTCCGGTGAGCAGTTCGATGCCGTCGTCGCGCAGGGCGGTCTCGATGACGGATGCCGATTCCGCGGAGTGGTGACTGAGGATATGAGGGCTGCGCTGGATCAGGGTGACCCGTGAACCCATCCGGACGAGAAACTGGGACAACTCGGCGGCGACGATTCCGCCTCCGAGGACGATGACGCTCTCGGGAACGAAATCGAGGTCCAGGACATCGTCGCTGGTCCAGGCCTTGGAATCCCGCAAACCGGGAACCGGCGGGGTGCTGACCACCGATCCGGTGCCGATGAGGAACCGGTCGGCCGTCAGGTGCTGCCCGTCGGAGAGTTGGATTTCATTCGGGCCGACAAAGCGTGCATAGGCCCGATAGACATCGTATTTCCCGCCGTTGATCTGCCGCGCCCGGTAGTCGGCGAATTCTCCGATGATGCGGCGCTTGCGTTCCGCAACCCGCTTCATGTCGGGCATGGCCGAGGGAATCCTCAGGCCGAGGCGCTCTCCCTTCTGGGCCTGGTGGAGAACCTCGGCCACGTGGAGGAGGGTCTTGGACGGCATGCAGCCGCGAAGAATGCAGAGTCCGCCCAGTTCGGGAGCACCGTCAATTACGGCGACACTGGCGGCATATTCGCAGGCGGCGCGGGCGCCATTATAGCCTGCGCTTCCGCCGCCGATGGCGATGAAATCGTAGTGTCTGGTCATGGTTCAGTCTTCTAGATGAGGTCCGGAACGCAGATGGAGGTGGCCACCTGATCCGCGGTGAATTCGGACTCGAGCAACTCCACCAGGGTCAGGCCGAAGTCGAGGGCGGTGCCCGCACCGCGAGAGGTCACGATATTGCCGTCGATCACGACCGGCGCATCCTCGATGATCTCCGGCAACTCATCGGCCACGCCGAAGTGAGCGGTGTAGCGGCGGCCGGTGAGCAAGCCGGCATCGAGCAGGACCGTGGGAGCCGCACAGATGGCAGCGACCAGTCGGCCGGACTCCGCCTGTGTCTTGAGAAGCTCAATGACCCTGCTCTCAGCCCGCACCTCCTTCACCCCCGGGCCGCCGGGAATGACGATCGCGTCAAAGCTGCCGGAAACCTCGGACAGGAGCATGTCCGCCTCAAGAACGATGCCGTTGCGACCGGTCAGGCGTCGGCTGTCGGTGATGGAGGCGACGGTCACCTGGATTCCGGCCCGGCGCAGCACGTCAATCGGGGCGACCGCCTCGAGTTCCTCCACTCCGTTTCCCACAATAATGAGTGCCGTTTTTGTCATGGGACATCATTTGACTTGATAAGGGGTCATCTCAAGTTTTTCTGCGTGTCGCATTCGCTTCCTGCTCCTGGAAAACTGATCATCTTCGGCTGCGGCTACCTGGGGCGGGCGCTGGCGGTGCGTGCCCGTGAGCTGGGGCTGACCGTGACCGTCGTCACCCGAAACCCCGGGACGGCGGCGGACCTGCGGAAGCTGGATGTGTCCGTGGTCGAAGGCCGGCTGCAGGATGACAGCTGGCACGGGGACGTTCCCGCCTCCCCCGAATACGTGGTCAACTGTGTGGGTTCCGCGGATCGGACGGATGAAGGCTACCGGCAATCCTATCTCGAGGGGATGGCGTCGATACTTGAATGGGCGAAGGGCGGGGCTCCCGGTGTTTTTGTCTATACCAGCAGCACGGGGGTTTATGGCCGGGCGGACGGCATGGTCGACGAGGCGACCGTGCCCGAGCCCGATAGCGAGCGGAGTCGCATCCTTTTCCAGACCGAAGAGCTGGCAAGAGAGTCCTCGGCTTTTGATCGATGGTTCATCCTGCGCCTGGCCGGACTCTATGGTCCCGAGAGGCACCAATTGTTGGATCGGGTCCTGGCCGGGCAAACAATAGGGGCGGACGAACCGGATCGTCCGCTCAATATCATTCACCGGGACGACGCGGTTGAGGCCATCCTCGCCTGCCTGGGCGCACCGGCGGCCATTCCCTCCCAAGTCTTCAATCTGTCCGGTGGTGAACCGGTCTCTCGGCGGGAGATGATGGAGTGGATCGAGAAACGGTGTCGGGAATTGGGCCTGAAGGTCGATTTGTCAGTCCACGTTTCCGAACCGCGACCTTCAAGGGTGCGTGAGATCCCGGATCGGATTGTCAGCGCTCGCCGAATCGGCGAAGTTGCTGGCTGGCGACCGCGGTATCCAGACTTTCGGTCGGGCTACGAGGCGATCCTTGGAAGGGGTTTCCCTTGACGCCCCACTCAACCGAACCGAACCTCTGCAGATCCCCTCAGAGGGAATACGGAACAATCTCAGACAGACGGGTTAAATCATGGCAGGTGTAGGCAAACTTCTCAAACAGGCGCAGAAGATGCAGAAACAGATGGAAGCCATTCAGGCTTCCCTGGCGGCGATGGAGATCGACGTTTCGAGTGGCGGCGGTGCCGTCGCGGTCAAGATCAGCGGTCAGGGCGAGTTTCGCGCCCTGAAGCTCGATCCGGAGTTCCTCAAGGAGGAGGCGTCTTTCGTGGAGGAGACCATCCTGGACGCGATCAAGGAGGCCGCGGCCAAGGCCAAGTCGGTCAGCGAGGCCGAAATGGGCAAGGCCACAGCCGGCCTGAGCCTGCCCGGCATGTTCTGAGTTTCTTTTTCTCAGGACGAAATAACCCATGGCTGGCGCTTTCGACGCATTGGTGGCGCGCTTGAAGCGGTTGCCGGGGATCGGTCACCGATCGGCCGAACGTATCGCCGTGCACCTTCTGGTCGGCCGGCCGGATGAGTTGGCGGCCCTGGTCGGTTCACTGGAGGAAGCGGGTCGAAAGATCCACCGATGCGCCCGGTGCGGCAATCTGGCCGAGGAGAATGAATGTACGGTCTGCCAGGATCCGCGACGCCGTTCGGAAGTGATCTGCGTGGTGGAAGGGGTTCCGGACCTCGTGGCAATCGAGCGGGCGGAGAGTTTTCAGGGGCTCTATCATGTGCTTCATGGCAAACTCTCGCCGATTCACGGGATCGGACCGGAGCAGCTGAACCTTGATAGTCTGGGGGAGCGACTGGCCGGGGGAGAGGTCAGCGAACTCATCCTGGCTCTGGGCAACGACATCGAAGGCGAGGCCACCTGCCACTACATCACGGAGCACCTGGCGGTTGGAGGGGTCAACGTCACCCGGATCGGTTTCGGGCTGCCCAGCGGCGGCGGCGTCCTCTATGCGGACTCGGTCACCCTGAAGAACGCGCTCGAGGCGCGGCGGCATTATTCCTGATCTGCGGGCTGCTTCGGCGGGGTTTTTCCGGGACCGCAATCCGGGGCTTGTCAAAGACCTGAGGACCTGCAAACCTTCGGCCATTCCCCTTCACTGGGCGGGCATAGTACATCGGTAGTATGCGAGCTTCCCAAGCTTGAGAGGAGGGTTCGATTCCCTCTGCCCGCACCACCAGTAGTGGGGAATGCGACCGTTTGGACCGGCTGAGCTCTCCGTTGTGAATCAGGAAAGAGCCGGTCATCGAAACGATGTCTCCGCTTCGCTTCGAGTGTCGTCACTTCGTTCCTCGGAACCCTCTGCCCGCACCATCCATTTCGTCGACTGAAGCCTATTGATCTTTTCTTGACGGACCCTTCGCTTGGTCCGGACGCTGTGAAAGGTTGAATTCGGACTTGCTGAAGACCCGGGCGACCGGAGCCCCAGCCTTTGGGGAGTTCGAATTCGGGCAGATCTGGTGGGGCGCTGCAAATCCGGCGAAGGGTGAGGATGCACGAGCTATCTCACCAGCGGACCTCCGGATTGCCGATGGTATATTGGAACCGGTACCCGTGGTTGTCAGCCCAGAGCGAGGCGCTTCGCTTGAGATCAGGGTGGCCGCAGTTGTAGAAATCCTCCGCGATGGCAACGGTGCCGCGCGTATCAATGATTTCTTCCAACATCGCAACGGTTGCTTCATCCGCGCGATTGATGAGGGTGCGCAGGGCATCGCGCAGCAGAGCGCTTGTCCCCGATTGCGGTGGGAGGAGCCGTTCCGCTGCGATCACCGCCGGAAGTGCTCCCGGCGGCGCCCAGAACCAGGCTGCCTGGGCGAACAGCTCCTCCCAGGTGGTCTTGCCGGTGAGGATTGCCGCTGCATGGCGCGCCGACTGTTCTTCCGCTTTGTCCGCGATCTGCTGGAGCAACCCCTGGTCGTCGATTGATTGAAGCCCGATGCGGAGGACTTCATGATCGTGGGAGTGGAGGACAACTCTGGCCAGTGATCGATCGTCCGGGATCCTGTTGACGGCGGCCAGTCGTATGACGTCCAACGGCGATTCTAGGGCAAGGTTGACAAGCTCATCAAGGTGCCACTCTGGTGAGAGGTCGTTTTCGATTCTCCCGATTTCCTCTGCAACCGCGATTCTGGCCGACTCGATCTGAAGTTCGAACGCCGCCAGTTCGTCGCCATTCGCGGCTCCCCGCAGTCGCGTTTCAAAGGCTCCTCGCACCTCGGCTCGATCGGAGTCGGTTGCGCCCGCCGTGAGCAGCAGGGGATCGTTGATTGCCCCGATTGCGGCCAAACCTACTATCGTCGAAGGGTCCTGTTGTGTGAGGGCAAAGAGGAAGCGTTCGTCGTCGATCAACCTTACCACCCTTCGGCGCGCATAGGCATACGGTTCGATTCTGGCCATTCCCTGCAACAGCCCATCGTCGGGACTTGCGAATGCGGCATACAATCGAAGGTAGAGGCTGCGCGGGAGCGACGCGGCCGCCGGGAGGATCTCGGGTTCGTCGTCACCGGCCTTTTTGATGATCGGATTCGCCGCCAGACCCAGGGCGCGTTGGGTTGGCTGAAGAACGAGATCTCGAGCGACTTCCCGAACGGCGGGTGACGGGTCCGAAGTCGCCAACCGGAGAAGCGGCAGGGGACTCCTGAGGTTCATGGTGGCCGCCAGCCGGACCTTGTCGCTGCGCGCCCAGTCAACTCTCTCCTCGAGAAACGTCTGCTCGTGTATCCGCGAAAGAGCGGCGGCCTGGACGTCTTCCGAAATATCGTAACGGGCCGTTCTTTCGACGGTCGCGAAGTCGGACAGGTACTTGACCGCGACAGCGCGTGCCTCCGCCTGGGTTTGCTCGGAGACGATGCGCATGAGTGTTTCCTGATCCATTTCGAGGACCCGTTTGGGTTCCAGCGCGAGCATCCGTTTCATTGCTTCGAATTGAATGCTCCGGCAACGTTCCCTGTTTGCCTCATCGTCGGTGGGCAAAATGGCGGCAGGACCGGTCTCGGACGCCACGGCGGTGGCAAACTCCAGCTCTTCCGTGGACCCAATCCTGCGCGCGAGGAGGTTGAGCAAGTGCCATCGAGCACGCTGGCGCGTGTCATCGAGATCCGGGTGCTGCACAATGGCCGCGAGAACGTCGATGACCTCGATCTCGTCTGCAAAGCGTCCACGTGCCCCGGAATCGTCCAGGCGCAGGAGAAATTCGATGGCCTCCGCCGGCTTCGCAATCTTCGCCAAGCGAAGCCGCGCCCAAGCATCGGTCCCCATGGCTCTTGTGCCTGGGTTGAGCGCAATCCGCTGAAGTGCAGCCGCATCGTTCAGGTGTTTGACCGCGGTCCAAGCGATGGGAATATAATCGTTGAGTGCAAGGTTCTCAATTACGGACTGGTCGTCGATCTTATCGATCGCCGCCTCGATGAGCGCGCTACTTGCCGACCTGGAGATCAAACGGTCCATCTGGTCCGGGGGAGTCAGCTCCACGAGGCGAATCCCGGCGGTCTCCGAACGAGCGTAAACTGGTTTGTCATTCTCGTGATGGGTTGGCCCCTGTGAATAGGCCATCGTAAGGAGCGCATCCCTTTCGGTAATGCGCGAGATCGCGAGGTCACGGATTTCGTCGGGACCATCGCTTCTCGCGATATCAATCAGGACCTCCTGATTGTTGAGTCGTTGAATCGCCGCACGTGCCAGATCCGGCTCTTCCGTCTCTTGTGCCCAAAGGACCCGTTGCTCGCTGTCCGGAGGAAGGTGTGCGACCAGCAGGATCCTGGCCCGGGTTCGAACCCGCAGGTCAGTCGCGTCATCCGCGATGGTCGAGAGGCGGGCGGGATCGTCGATCCGGTCGACCGCAGCGATGCTGATCGGGGGCCGATCCGCTTCCAGCGCAATCGCGGTCAAGACCTCTTGATCCCCCAACATCGAAATCGCGGCCAGTCTGATGTCATCGTGTGCAGATGACTGAAGAATTTGCCGGATCCGATCCGGATCGGTGATCCTGGCGAGAGCCCGCAGGCGGTCCGGCGAATGGGCGGAGTTCAGCGCAATCGATTCGAGAAGAGCCGGATCGCGGATCCGGTCAACGGCTTCCGACCGGACGGCCCAATGGTGATCGGTTTGGGCGATGGCTGCGAGCGCGTCTTCGTCCTCCAACCGGGCGGTGGCTGACTTGCGTGCACCCCACTGGACCGCGTCGGCGGCAACCTTGTCGATCTGCTCTTGAGTCAGTCTGGCGGTCGCCTCGCAGGCCAGGTCGTAGTCCTTGCTTCTTAGGGCGACGGCCAGAAGCAGATCAGGTTCGTTCAGCCGCAAGAGTGAGGTTCGACGAATGATCCACAATCGATCGTCTGTTGCGAAGCGGGCCAGAAGCGGCTGATTGGAGATGCGGTCGAGGGCGAGCAGCCGGAGCCCCCAGTCGGAATTGTCTGCCGCGAGATCCTCGAGAAACGCAGGCTCCTGAATCCGTGCCACCGCCCTGTAGCGGAACACCGGGTTCGTTGTTTTTAGGGCGATCTGCTTGAGAAGGGACTGGTCCGAGGTGGCATTCAGAACGAACCCGCACAATCGGTCGGTGGGCGAAGTGGCGACCAACTTTTCGAGCGTTTGCGGGTTCCTGATCTTTGTGAGTGTCCGTGAAAACAGGTCATCGAGAGCATCATCGGCCTCGGGTTTCTCCAGCTTCGCGGCAAGGGTCGAGGCAACAACCGCCAGTTGCTCATCGTCCGTCAGCCGCTCGAAAGCGGCGTTCCGCACGGCCGGCCAGCGCGATTCCAGGATGATTCTGGCCAGGAGGCGTGGATCGTTGATTCCCTCAATCGCAGCCAGTCGGAGCTCGTCGTATTTGTATTTGGGATCGAGAGCGAAATCGGTCAGGAACTCCTCGTCCGTGATCCGTTTGATCGCAGCCACCTGAACATTCCAACTACGATCGAACTGCGCGTGCCATTGCAGTTTTTCCGGATCGTCCACTCTTTGCAGGGCAGCAATCCGTTCCTTTGCTTCGTTGCTTTCGAGACTGGGTCTGCAGCCGCCGATCAGCAGACCGAAGATGCAGACCACCGAAACGGCTGTTGACCGAAAACAAGACGGCCTGCGGAGCCTCCCCTTCGTTCCTGGCACGAGAAGAGTCGATTGGGTGGATGCCATGAGGATGGGGCTTGCCTTTGACTCCGGCTTTCGACGAGCGCGGGGACTTGCTCCTTTCTCTGAAATTCCTGTTTCGATTGCAAGCCCCCCGATGGTCTGCTTGGTCATTGTCATCGTGTCCTCCTGCAATGAAGAGAAGGGTCCAGCCTGACATCCAGTCAGGAAATGGTGTGGGATAGTATGGTGGGCCCTTAAGAGTCCTTGGCCAGCGTTGCTCGAGCGGGCGAAGACCGACAGGCCTGCACCCGCTCGACCGCCTTGCCCAAGACCTCGTGATGATTCGCTTAGGTGAGCCCATTGGTCGGACACCACACGGGCCTGTGGAAGGCAGGGGCAGGGGCGGGCTCCGGATCGGATTAGCCATGGCAATCAACCGCCTGATCCAGAGCACAGCATCGGGAAGGATGTTCTCGGATTTCAGACTCCTCTGGGTTCCTTTGGATGTGGGGACGGGGGATCCCCTTCGTCTTGAGCTTCTACGAATTCATGCGAATGGTAAGGAATGAAGACGCTTCAGTCAAAGGTCACCTCCAAGGGACAGGTGACCCTGCCAAAGCAACTCCGCACCCAGCTTTCCATCCGGAGCGGGGATCGACTGGAATTCGTTCTGGAGAACTCGAATCGGATTTCAGTCCGCAAGAAACGGAAACCCGGCTCTTCCGCAGGGTGTGGACGACCCTTCGTCAAGGCGGGGAAACGCGCACCGACCAGCGAAGAAATGGACGCTGGCATCCGGCGGGCCATGGCAGGGAAGTTCGGACATCTGAAGCCCGGAATTGAGTGATCGCTTTCGACACCAACTACCTGGTCAGGCATATTGTCCAGGACGATCCCGCCCAGTGCCGCGTCGTGTCGTCCACCATTGAGACGGAGACAGCCGCGGAGCGGTCCATTCGCATCTTTGATCTCGTGCTCCTGGAAACTGCGTGGGTTTTGCAGGCCGTCTATGCATTCGACCATGAGGCCCTGTGGCATGTGCTGAACGAAATCGCCGGGGACTCCGCTTTCAGCTTCGATGACCCGATCCGTCTTCGGTCTGCCCTTGCGAAGTACCGACGGGGAACGGCCGAATTCGCCGACTGCCTGATTTCCATTGCGGCCAAGGAAGAAGGCCTTGAACTGAAGACCTTCGACAAGCCACTCCGGAAGGAAATTCCGTAGGCTGGGTCGAAAGGATGAATGGTCGACCCGTAACAGGATAAGCGTTGCGCATCGACCCCGGGCTGACCCGACGTGGTATCGAGGGCTAAACCCTCTCCTACGGGTGATTCGGGAGGTTCGCCCTTTCTGTTTCACTCGACGCACGATCCGGGTTCCGTGCTTGATGCCGCCTTGTTTGCCGTGGTAGGTCCTCGCTCTTATGAAACGTTTTCCGGATGCGGGTTCAATCACGGTCGGCGTGGTCGGTTACGGCGGGGCCTTCAACATGGGCCGCGCCCACCTCAACGAGATGAAACGGGCGGGGATGACGCCGGTGGCCGTGGCGGAGATCGATCCCGCGCGCCTGGCCGTGGCAGGGGAGGATTTTCCCGGGATCGAGACTTACCGAAATCTGGCCACCCTCTTGCGCAGGTCGGACGTCAACCTCATCACGCTTATCACCCCGCACAACACCCATGCCCGTCTCGGGTTGCAGGCGCTACGGGCCGGGCGGCACGTGGTTTGCGAAAAGCCGATGGCGATCACCACGGCGGAGTGTGACGCGTTGATCGCGGCTGCGAAGAAGAACCGTGTGGTGGTTTCCACCTATCACAACCGGCATTGGGACGGGCGAATCCGGCAGGCGGTCGAGGACGTGGTGGACGCGCGTCGCATCGGTGACATCGTGCGGGTCGAGGCTCACATGGGGAGCCGGAGGATGCCGGCGGACTGGTGGCGCTCCAGCAAGTCGATTTCGGGGGGAATCCTCTACGATTGGGGTGTCCATCTTCTCGAATACAGCCTCCAGCTGATACGCTCGGAGATCGTGGAGGTCTCGGGCTTTGCCAAGCGCGGGTATTGGGGGCCGCAGACGCGCTGGGGTGCCGATGCCAACGAGGATGAGGGCTTTGCCGTGGTGCGCTTCCGCAACGGGGTCGTCCTGACACTCCTGGTCTCCGCCCTAGATTCCAACCCAAAGCGCGGGTGGGTCGAACTGGTGGGGACGGAAGGCAATTACCTCATCGACGGCCCGGGCAACGAATGCATCCGCCGCGACGGTGACACTCTGACGACCACCACGAGCAACCAGGCCGATGAGGGCTGGCGCTTCTATCAGAACCTGGCCGACCACCTGACCGGCCGGGAGAAACTGGTGATCACGGCCGAGTGGGCGCGGCGGCCGATCCATATCCTCGACCTGGCGAACCGAAGCGCGCGCCTCGGTCGCTCGCTCAAGGCCACTTATCGCTAGGGTGGGTGGTGGGGGCAGGAGGTCCCCGCCTGCTCAGGCGGAAGCCCTGAAGAGTCAGCCCGGACCCTGATGATTCTCGAACCGTCAATGGACGGACGCCGTCTGACCGACTTCAGGCGCCGTCAAAGCTTTCCTTGATAACTCCAGCCAGGTCCGTGAGCAGCTTCCCACTCTTGCCGATATACGATGAGCCGTGCATGACGGCCAGGGTTTCGGGCTCGAGGGCGGCGAGTCCACGGAGGACGCCCTCGGTCTGGCTGGTGTAGGGCATGTAATCGGCGAGTGGTCCCTGTTGCATTTGATGCATCGCCGTCCTTGCCGGACCCGACGCTAGCGCACCTCGTAGACTTCGACCAGGGCGACCCCGGTGGTCTCGCCGACTCCCGAGACCTTCGCGGTGTAGTTACCCGGCTCCAGCCAGGTAAGGATCACCGCATCCCTGCTGCCAGCCACCAGATCAAAGGCACCGACCGAGGCACCGAGGGTCACGATGTCGGCTGCATTGGGGTTGTCCGACCAGTTGTCGTTGGAGGCGACCCAAAGGGCTTCGGGCGAGGCTTCCTTGAGAAGCTGAAGGAAGGGATCGGCCAGGGTATCCGCCACCAGGAAATCGGCCAGCCTCGGGCCAATGCCCCGCACCAGAACCTGCTTGGGCACGTCGCCTTCGATCACGAACCCGGCGATGAGGACCTGGGCCTTGGTGCCGACTTCTCCGCGGGTCGAGATGTTGGACAGATTGCAGGTCGAGGTCAGTGGATCTGGATCGGCGTCATAGAGTTCGACCAGCCCAACCCCGGTGCCGTCCAGGCCGGACACCTTGGCGGTGTAGGGACCCGGCTCGAGGGGCAGGAAGAGCGCCGCATCGTAACTCCCGTCCAGGAAGGCAAAGGCTCCGACCCGCTGGCAATGGGGACGGATATCCCCCGGCAGCGAAACCCAGTCGTCGTTCGGCGATGGAAGTGGTGGGTTGAGCTGCGAACAGGGCCAGCATCGATCGGTGCATATCCCCGAAACCCACTGCCCCGGTCGGGCCGACACCCCGATCAGCACATCCTTCTGGCCGCTGCCGTCGACGAATCCGGCGATCATGATCTTGGGACCGGGAGATCTGGCCGCGGGTGGAGATGTTCATCAGCTTTTCCGTGTAGGGCGGCTCCTTCACGCCGAGGATGACGGTCTGGAGACGGCCGCCATCGAGGGAAACGTCACAGAGTAGACCGGCGTCGGTCGCCTGGACGTTCGAGAAAAAGGGTGGGCCCGTTTCCGCCGACGACCTTGTTGCCGTGCTTCCACTCAAACGTCTCCCGGCCGCCCCAGCTGTCCGGACTGAAAAGGTCGCCGAGGAACCGGGCGCGACCGTCGTGCTCGGGGAGGCTGGAGGACTCCGAAAACGGACAGCCGAGGGAATCGCTCTTCCCATCGTCTTCCGGTAGTAGTCGAGTCCGTGACCGTGGTGAGGTTCTGAAAGACGAAATCATCCGGAGCCAGCTCCAGGTTGATCGTGATCCGCCGCCGCAACGGGTCATGTATCCGTCGTTGCCGAACCAGATTCTGAATGTGAAAGCCCGTTGCCCGCCGCGGTGAAGGTAGTGGATTGTGTCGGTGGGTCAACGCCCATGATTGAAAGGGATGATCTTGCCAGGTCGTTGGAACCCACCACAACAGTCACCACCACATGGAGTCCACTGTTCATGGGCGCCTGGGTCGCGTCCAGGCAGCGCAGGATGGGGACATCTCCGAAGAAGCAATAGTTCTGATCCGAGAGCGGCCGGGACCGACGGTCCGGAGATCGATGGGAGAATTCGCATTTCGACGGTCTTGCCGTAGCGGGTCACCAGCTGGATACGATACGGAACCGCCGCCGCTGCCCGGGCCGAGCGACTGTTCGGAGACAAGCGACTTGAATCCCGTGGGGACCATCGTCCTCGGCGAAGGCCGTTTTGCGCGCAAAGTCGTAGGGTGATCTCACTCAGGATGAAGAACACCTTGAGGCACCTCAGGTGTGGTAATAAAGCAGGAGCCCGTATCCGAATCGGCAGGTTGCCCACGCTGGCCCCGATCATATAGCCCAGTTTGACCACCTCTCGTTGTGCCTTGAGATCGAATAATGCCTTGGCCGGAAGAAAACTGAACGGGAACGTGCTGTAGGTGAAGGTCATGGGAGTCACCAGAGGACTCCACCATCCAGTATTCTCCGGCCTTGATTAAGACAAGCGGGTGTATCCAGCAGGCCCTTGTCACCATCAGATGGTTTTCGATCCCGACCGGTCTGGGATAACCCCAGTCGAGTCCCATGATACCCCAGAGCCGCCGGTCACCGCACCAGAAGATAGGCTTCTTCTGCGTTTGAGGACGTGACGCCCCGGTGTCGACGCCGCCAAGCACACGCGGACGCCTTGTCCACCCGACATCAAAAGCCCATTGGTGTCAGGCCGGTTCCGCCAAGTCAGGAACAACCCGACATTTAGAACAATCCTTTTTCGCATCTCTGGCTTCGAATGAGATCCGGAGAGTCACCTGGTCGCGGTTTCATGGGCGGCGGTCTGTCTCGAGAACCCTTCCGAACCGAGACCCTGAGCCTCACCCTCAAATGGAAGGTTGGCCTGCATCGCCCGCTGAACTTCTCCGCTCAATCCACTGACGGATGTTCCACCATTACCGGACCGGCGAGGAACGAAGGCACATCCACCGACTAGAGTTAAAGCCGCGGGATCACTATCAGGCGGGATTATGGATCCGACGAGTGGGGTTAATGGTCACGGATTCGCGGTCAACCGGTCGACATCGGGGCCGGTGGCGATTCCGGGTTTGCAGGAAAGGAGGATGATTCCATCGGTCGGACAGGCGATTGGCCGCTTTTCGGGGTGCGGCGATGACGGTGTCGCTGGCGGATGCCCTTGCGGGTCTGGCCGCCGGGCCGGTCTTCCGGCGACGCCTGGGCGCTGCGGCAAGGTACTGATCCTGGGCATTGTCTTCCTGTTGCCGGGAGTCGGCCGGGGATGCGTCCGGTGATGCCGTCGCCCTGCGCACGAATGGGGTCCTGAAGGTTTGGTCTTGCCCCGTCTGTGCGTAGCCGGAAGAATTGTCTCAGAGGGGTCGAGCGGTTTAAGCCACCTGGCGTCGCGCAGCTGCCTCCCAAAAGAACCGGATACCATGAAAAAGCACAGACTTCTCCTCTCCACCCTTACCGCCGGTCTGTTCATTTTCCTGCTGAGCTGCGAAAGCAAGAAGGATGCGGGCGACCATCTCGAAGACGCCGGCGAATCCATGTCAGAAGCAGCCAAGGAGGCCGGAGAGGGAGGAGGCCGCGACGCTGCCAAGGCGGTCGGAGAGGGCCGAGGAAGCCGGGACGCGGTCAAGGACGCGACGAACTGAATCTTCGGTCCCGGCTGCGGCCCTGACCTGGCGATCCAATCAGTCGGCGGCTCAGCCCCGGGTCTTCTCGGAGCGCCTCTTTTCCACTGCGGCGACGAGGTCGGGCAGGGTGGGTATGATAGAAGCGAAGGTGGGTTTGCCGTCGATACAGATGGTCGGGATAGCGGCGACCCCAGTCGGGTCATGTAGCCGAGTCCATCACGATTGGTGATCTTGTGCTCAACCACCCGGACGTCGTGGCTCTTCGCCGCCGCTTTCTGCGCCGCCGTCACCATGTATTGGCAGGGCGGGCAGGTGCCGGAGTCCAGGGTGACCACGTCGATGATGACGTCGTCCTCGGAGCCGTAATCTGGGATCAAGACATCCTCGAAGCTGTCGGTCGTGGTGGCGGCGGATTGGTGGCTGGCGATTTCGCGCTTGAAGTCGTCGAAGACCATGTCGGCGACCGCTTCGAGGTTGGCCGGGGGCACGGCAAAGGGCAGGTCGCAGCCGGGAGCCAGGATGAATCCCTTTTCGCCTCCCTCGGCGAGGCAGCGAAGGGCATCGCGCCGGGCGTCGTCCTCATTACCGAGAAGCAGGACCGTGGTGAGTTTCAGATTCCCACCGAATGATTTGCCGGCTGCGGTGGCCAATTCGCGCAGGCGGGGCAGGGAGATGTTCTCGTCGATGGAGAGATTGTCACAGTGGGTCCGGCACATCACCTCCAAATTCCGGGTGGCATCGCCGCAGACAAAGAGGGAGGAAAGGGCACCGCGTTCCCGGACCAGATCGAAGACCGGATTCAGGTAAGGGGCGACAAACTGCTCGAAGTGCTCGGGCGAGATCTGGCTGGTCATCGGATCGACCACCGCGATGACCTCGACACCGTTCTCGAGGTAGAAGGCGGCGGCCCTGGCGGCCACTGTGGAAGAGTAGTTGAGGAGGTCCTGGATACCCTCCTCGTCGTCGTACATGTCGAGGAAGATGTCGTTGCCCTTGAGGTGGAGCGCCAGGGTGAACGGGCCGGTGATCAGTCCGTAGAGAGCGACATCCGCGCCATTGCCGGCTCGAAAACGGGAGATGGCCTCCCGGATCAGAGGGTAGCGGCCCCTGGAGGTGTCAAAGTCCGGCAGATCGGCGAGTGTCCCCCCGTTTTCCAGAGGATGGGTGAGGACCGACGGCGGGCCCGTTTCCGCCCAGTGCAATTCGCAGCCGAGGATCTCGGCTTCGACCTGGAGGTCAAAGACCACGGGAAGCCCGTCCGGGCGGTAGCGCTCGACCGCCCGTGACAAGCCGTCCGCAATGGCCGCCGGATCGCGCAGGTAGTCAGTGGCATTCCTGCCGATGAGGGCCGCCCCGTGGACACCCACGAAGGGGACCCATGCCGGCCGTTCGGTGACCTCGCCCCGGAGGGCGCGGAGAAGCAGATCCCTGCCCATCGATCGGTTGATCGGGGGATGGTCCCGATCAGGCGGTTTTCAGGAGCGTGCGCACCAGGTCGACGGCACTGGCGGCATCGGGCGCGTACCCATCGGCACCGATCTCATCGGCGAATTCCTGGGTGATGGGCGCACCGCCGATGACAATCCTGACGCCAGGCAGGGCGGCTGTGCGAAGATCCTCCACCGTCCGCTTCATGGCGGGCATGGTAGTGGTGAGAAGACCGGAAAGACCGACGATCTGTGCCTTGTTTTCCCGGGCGGCGTCGACGAATTTCTCCGGGGGAACATTGGTGCCGAGATCGATGACGTTGAAATTCGCCCCTTTCCACATCATGGAGACGAGGTTCTTGCCGATGTCGTGCAGGTCGCCCTGAACCGTGCCGACCACCGCCGTGTATTCCGGCCGGATGCCGGCGGCCACCAGCTTGGGCTCAAGCAGGGCCATGCTCTCCTTCATGGCGCGGGCCGCGATCAGGACCTCGGGAACGAAGATTTCGTTCGCCTTAAAGCGCCTTCCGACGTCGTCCATCCCCGTGACCAGGGCGTTGAGAACCTCGGAGGGGGAGGTGTTGGCATCAAGGGCTGCTTTCGTCGTCTCAACTGCCTCTTTGCGGCGACCGGCCTTGATTGTTGCGGTGAGATTTGCAAGAAGCTCGCTCATTGGAAGCAACTTGATCCATCGGAATTGCTGACTCAAGCTTCTTTCATATTCAGATTTCCTATTCGTTTGATTGTGTGACCCCATGGACTTTTCGACTGCGAATGCGTTCGCGCCCGCATCCCGGGCGAGACGGCCGGACGCCGGTGCGGCGGGTTATCGGCTGACATGACGATCGACCTGTCACTGCCGGACGGATCGCGCGAAGAGCTTGTTTCCGAGCCGTCCGATCTGCGCGGCACCCTGGCGGATTTCCTGGCCCGTCGCGGACACCCGCTGAACACCCGCTGCAATCAGCGGGGACTCTGTCGTGGGTGCACGGTCCGACTGCTGGAAGGAGAAGCCCTCGTCGATCGGGGACGGACGCGTCTCGACGCCTCCGCCGGTCCCCGCGAGATCAAGGCCTGCGAGGTGCAACTGGAGGGGAACAGGGGAGTGGTGCGTCTGGAGATCCCGGAACGGTCTCTTCTCGCCCACGCTCCCCAGGTGGTGGACGACTTTGTCATCCGGGTGCCGGTGGGTCGGGCGCCGTTGGTCGAGCCGGTGGGCGCGAAGGATCTTGGGCTGGCCATCGATATCGGGACAACCACGGTGGCCGTCCTGCTCACCCATCTGGAAAGCGGCGAGATCCTCTCGCGGGCCAGCGGGTTCAACCAGCAGATGAAGCACGGCGACAATGTGCTGACCCGGATCCAGTACTGCTACGGCCAGCCAATTCATCTTGCCGGGATGCAACAAGCGATTGCCGTGGAGACGCTGCTGCCGCTGGTTCATCTCGCAATGGAACGGGCCGGCGCAGGCCTGGATCGGCTGGCCTGCGTGGCGGTCGCGGGAAACACCACCATGCTCCATCTTCTGACCGGGGTTGATCCGACCTCGATGGGAGTGGCCCCTTTCACCCCGACCTTCATCGAGGAGCAGCGCATCTCGGGGCGCGAGTTGGGGTGGGCCGAGCCCGGTCTTTCGGATCTTCCCGTTCACCTGTTGCCCGGCTATTCGGCTTATGTCGGCGCGGATCTCGCCGCCGGAGTATTTGCGACCGGGATGGCGTATGCGGATCAGACCGTCCTGCTGGTGGATGTCGGAACGAATGGGGAGATTGTCCTGCGCCGGGGGGATCGACTCTATGCCTGTGCGACCGCGGCCGGACCGGCCTTTGAGGGATCCGGCCTGAGCTCGGGGGTGCGGGCGTCCCGCGGGGCCATCTCCGGAATCCGGATCGGAAGGACCGAACCCCTGGTGGCCTTTGACCGGATCGGCGCCGAGGATCACAAGCTGGCCACCGGCATCTGCGGAACAGGTTACATCGACTTCCTGGCGGAAGGCCGCCGGGCCGGCCTGCTCACGACCTCGGGCCGCTTCGAGGCGTCCTGGATAAATGGATATCCGGAGCGTTTCGGCCATGGCGAGTTCGGCCGCAGGATGGTGATTGACCGGAGGGGCAGTATCGAGGTTGTCGTTTCCGAGGTGGATGTCTCGTCGCTTCTTCAGGCCAAGGCCGCCATTGCGGCCGGGATCGTCTCCCTGCTCGCCCGTGAAGGACTCAAGCCGGAGGACGTCGACCGGGTGGATCTGGCCGGCGGTTTCGGACGGCATCTCTCCGCCCGCAATGCGGTCGATTGCGGGCTGCTTCCGGGGTTCGACCCGGACCGGATCGAGGCGGTCGGCAACACCTCCCTGGCCGGGGCCTACCTCGCCCTGATCGATCGCACTTCCCTGGTGGAGATGGATCGCAATCGTCGGACGGTCGAGATCGTCGAGCTCAACCTGGAGCCCGATTTCGAGGACAACTATGTCGATGCCCTTTCCCTGCCGTGAAACGGTTTGAACAGAAATCCCGGAAGGGGAGTCCGGATCCAGCCACCTCGCTGCGCCGGCGTGTGGACGGCGTCTTCGGCAACGCCGGCAGGGCGGGGTTGCCACACCAAGTCGTGGGGGCGTGCCCCGCCCTGGTTGAACGATGAGCGCGAAGAAGCAGAGCTCCCTCGACCGCGTCCTCGGGCGTCTGGACAATCTGGATACGGTCAACCTGACCAACCTGGTTCAGCGGCTGGCCCGGGAAAGGGGGTTGCTCGAGGCCGTCTTCAACACGGTCAGGGAAGGCATCCTGGTGGTCGACGAACACGGGGTCATCGAGTACTCCAACCACTCCGCCCGCCGGATGATCGGGTTGAAGGAGACGGAGGTCGGGTCGGCCACGCTCTGGAGACTGGTTCCGGGCCTGCGGCAGTCGCTGGATCTGAAGTCGGATGAAGCGATCGGGCGCCGTTCGGCCATCACGCGGGAGATCGAGCTCAATTATCCCGAACCCAGGTTTGTCCGGCTCTATATGGTGCCCTTCCGGGAGAGCGCGGCCGAGCCGGCCACCCTGGAGCGTTTTGTCGTCATCCTGTCGGACATCACCCAGGAGAAACTGTCGACCCGCGAGCAGATCGAGGGCGAAAGGATCTCTTCCATCATTCTGCTGGCGGCGGGGGTGGCCCATGAACTGGGCAATCCGTTGAACTCGCTGACCATTCACCTGCAGTTGATCGAGCGGCAGTTGAAGCGGATGGAAGCGACCCCGCAGGCGAGCAAGATGAACGAGTCGATCCGCATCTGCCAGGACGAGGTCAGCCGGCTCGACGGAATCATCCGCAATTTCCTCGAAGCAATCCGGCCGCGCCCTCCCGATCTGCAGCCGGTCAACCTGTTCGAGATCCTCGACACGGTCCTGGCCTTCCAGAAAGGCGAGTTGGAGGACCGGGGACTGACCCTCGAGGTGACGACCGGGCAGGAGCCCCCGGTGGTCTCGGCCGATGCCAATCAGATCAAGCAGGTCTTCTTCAACCTGATCAAGAACGCGATGGAGGCGATGCAGAGCGGCGGGGTCATCCGGATCCGATCCTGGACCGACGACGACTGGGTTTATTTCCAGGTTGGAGACACCGGGAAGGGAATCGCCGAAGAGGATCTTTCCCAGGTTTTTCAGCCGTTTCATACGACGAAGAGTGGCGGCAGTGGACTGGGGCTCATGATTGTCCAGCGCATCATGCGCGATCATGGGGGTCAGATCGGGATTGAGAGCCGCGAAGGGCAGGGAACCCTGGTGACGCTTCAGTTTCCGTTCACGGATCGGCGGGTTCGTCTGTTGCGGGAATAGGTTGATGCCGGTGGGACATTTTTTCCCATTGACGCCGCCGAGTTCCTTTTGAAGTGTTTGGGTATCATGTTCGCCTCGATATTAATCGTTGATGATGAGAAGCATACCCGAGAAGGGCTCCAGCAGGCCCTCGAGGATGATTACGATATCTATCTGGCTCAGGATGCGGAGGAAGCGTTCAATCTGCTGGATTCCGAGGTCTTCAATGTGGTCATCACCGACTTGAGGATGCCGGGAAAGTCCGGACTCAAGGTGGTGGACAAGGCGCTTTCTTTGCCGGTCACCCCGGTCGTGATCATGATGACGGCTTATGGGAATGTGGAGACGGCGGTCGAGGCGATGAAGCGGGGGGCGACGGACTTTTTGACCAAACCGGTCAATCTCGAGAAACTGGAGATCCTCATCCAGCGGGCGCTCAAGTCAAAGACCCTGGAAATGGAGAACAAGGAGCTTCATCAGCGGCTTGATGAGCGATTCAATCTCGAAGGCATCGTCGGTCATTCGCAGCCGTTGATCGAGATGCTTGACCGGGTGAAACTGGTCGCTCCCTCGAAGGCCACCATCCTGATCGAGGGCGAGACGGGCACGGGCAAGGAGATGATTGCCCAGGGGATTCACCAGCTCAGTCCGCGGTCCAAGAATCCGTTCATGGCCGTCCACTGTGCGGCGCTGCCGGCCACCCTGCTTGAGAGCGAGCTCTTCGGCCACGAAAAGGGTGCCTTCACCGGTGCCTCGGAGCGGCGGATCGGGCGGTTTGAGAGTGCGGACGGAGGCACGCTCTTCCTGGATGAAATCGGTGAAATCAGCCTGAGCACCCAGGTCAAGCTGCTCCGTTTTCTGGAGCAGAAGACCTTTGAGCGGATCGGAAGCTCGAAGATGATCAAGGTGGATATCCGGCTGATCGCGGCGACGAACCGCAATCTGGCGAAGATGGTGGAGGAGGGGACCTTCCGGGAGGATCTCTACTTCCGGCTCAACGTGGTCCAGATCCTGATGCCGCCGCTGCGTGATCGGCAGGATGATATCCCGGTCTTGCTCGATCATTTCCTGAGGGAATTCGCACGTGAGAACGGCGTGGAGCCCCCGGTCATCGAGGCCGGGGCGATGCGGGTTCTGCAGACCTATCCCTGGCCGGGCAATATCCGCGAGTTGAGGAATTTCGCGGAAAACGCGGTGGTCCTGAACCGTGGCGGGCGGATCCGGGATTTTGATCTCGATCCGAAGTTCCGGGGCGTGGCCCTCACGGCGGCGCCTGCGCCGGGTGTCGCGGCTGGAAACCCGCTTTCGGTGGAGCAGAATGAGAAGCGGCTTCTCCGCGAGGCCCTGGTCGAGGCCCGGGGGAATCGGACGAAGGCGGCCCAGCTGATGGGCATCAGCCGGCGAACCCTTCACCGCAAACTCACCCAGTGGCCGGAACTGGATGTGGCCGACCGGTGAGCTGATGAAGGCCGCCGAAGGTCGAAAGTCAAAGGTCGGGACAGAGAACGGCTCGCAGTGCTTGGATAGAGGGCAGAGGACGTAGGGCGGCTCTACGCCTCGATCCGACGGGTGGCTCGACCTGTAGGAGAGGCTTTACGCCTTGATCCAACGGGTGGCTCGACCTGTAGGAGAGGCTTTACGCCTCGATCTGACAGGTGCTCGACCTGTAGGAGAGGCTTTACGCCTCGATCCGACGGTTAACGAGGCCTGAACCTCCCCTTCCAAGGCGGCATTTCTTCGCTCAAATGGGGTTGACTCGTGAAAATCGACTGTCGATAGTTCACGACTCTTTATTGCGGGCGTAGCTCAGTTGGTAGAGCACCACCTTGCCAAGGTGGCTGTCGAGAGTTCGAATCTCTTCGCCCGCTCCATTTTCCGGCAAGCCGGGCGTCCCTCGGGCGCCCGGCTTTTCTGTCCTCAGGTCGAACCGCCTGAGCTTGAATCCCGATGGGGATTGAAGTTTTGCCCGCGAGCCCTACTCTCAAGGTGTGTTTTGCCTTGGCGCCCGGGAAAGTTGCGGTCGATTGACGATCCTCTGGTTGGTGGGGTGCCTGTTGGCGCCACCCATCCTGCAGGGCGAACCGATTGACCTTGCTCCGGAGAGTGTCCAAATCAAGGGCTTTGAGCCGGCGGCCCTGACGGCGCGATCCGAACCCATTTATCCGGGTGAAGCCGCCAATATCGGCATTTCAACCGGGTACGCGCGGGTGGGGCTTCTGGTGGACTCGGCCGGTGCTCCCGGCAACTTGCTGGCCATCGAATATTCGCACGAGGCGTTTGCTCGATCGCTGATCGACTCGGCCCGGCACTGGTCGTTCCGACCGGCCATCGTTGACGGCGTGGCCGTACCTTCGCGGTTTTTTGTCGCGTGGAGGTTCTATCCCAAACAGGCGATCTGGACCAACGTGACCGAGGCGGTCGATGCCAAGTTTGATTTCGGAGGTGGACGGAATCGCCTGGTCTATTTTCCCCGCAACGAGGACGAACTCGATGAAAAGCCGCAACTGACCTACTTTGAGATACCCCAGGCCCCGGAAGGCTATGTGATCGACCCGGCTGATGATCGGGTCACCGTGGTTTTCTTCATCAACGAGAAGGGAGAGGTCTGCCTGCCCCACGTCGAGATTGCGCCTTCTCCCGAGCTGATCATCCCGGCGATGGCGGCCGTGAGTCAGTGGCGTTTCACCGTTCCGACGGTCGATGGCGAGCCGGTCCTCGCCATCGTCAGCCGACGGATCAAGGTCGTCGGCTACCGATTGACCAGTGGCGAGCGTCCATGACTGTCGCCTCACGACCCCCGAAATTGCATGAAGATCGTTGTCCTTGATGGTGCCACCCTGAATCCCGGCGATAATCCGTGGGATGAAATTGCTGCCTTGGGCGATTTCGTCTGTCACGATCAAACGTCCCCGGAGCAGTTGCCCGACCGTGCCGGCGGCGCCGACATCCTGCTGACGAACAAGACACCGTTATCGGCCGGGACACTGGCCCGGTTGCCGGATTTGAAGTTCATCGGGGTTCTGGCCACCGGCTACAACGTGGTGGATGTCGCGGCGGCCCGGGCCCGGGGGATTCCGGTCTCAAATGTGCCCATCTACGGAACCGACGCGGTCGCGGAATACGTGTTTGCTCTGCTCCTGAATTTCCTCCGTCAGCCCCAGGTGCACAGCGAATGGGTCAAACGGGGTAATTGGACCGCTTCGGGCGAGTGGACGCATTGGTTGACGCCGTTGGCCGAGTTGGCCGGGAAGACGATCGGTATCGTGGGATTTGGCCGCATCGGACGCCGGGTCGGCGAGCTGGCGGCGGCCTTCAGGATGAAGGTGCTCGCAAGTGATCCGTGGCACGGGAATCCCCCGGATTATGATTTCGAATGGCGGGAGACTCCGGATCTCTTCGCCGAGGCGGATATCGTCACCCTGCACTGCAACCTGACCCCCGAAAACACGGGCATGGTCAATGCCGCGTTGTTGGGGCGGATGAAGAGGAACGCCTTTCTGGTCAATACGTCGCGAGGGCCTCTGGTCAGGGATGCGGATCTGGCCGCGGCATTGACGGCCGGCGCCCTGGCCGGGGCGGCTCTCGATGTGGTCACCAACGAACCGATTGAAGCGGGCAACCCTTTGCTCCATGCACCCAACCTGACCCTCACTCCCCATATCGCGTGGGCGGCATTGGAGGCCCGGAGGCGGTTGACGAAGATCACGGCGGAGAATGTTGCGGCCTTCATCGCGGGAGCGCCGATCAACGTCGTGAATTGAGGCCGAACCTGGCCGGCGAATCATGCCCTGACCGACAGGATCCGGGTCGACCAATCGAGATTGACATATATTGTAGGAATTCCTACTATGAAGGTATGAATTCCACGGTTTCAGAGAAAGGGCAGGTCACCATCCCGAAAAAGCTGCGCGATGGTCTGGGTCTGAGTCCTGGGTCAATACTGGATTTCAGCGAGGAGGACGGGCGTCTGGTCGCACGCAAGGTGGTTGGTGAAAATCCCATTGCGAAGTGGCGCGGCAAGGGACGGCTTCCCAAGGGTCTGTCGGTTGACCGCTACCTGTCGAGGACCCGGGATGGTCGATGAGGACCGCCTTGGATTCCAGTGTCATCCTGGATGTGGTGATTGGTGATCCGCGTTGGGCCGATGCTTCGGAAGCTGTCCTGAGGGAGTCGCTATCCCTCGGAAATCTTCTCATCAATGAGTGTGTTCTGGCGGAGATCATGCCGGCTTTCGCACCGGGCGACCTCGTTGAGTTCATGAACGACTGGCGGATCGTCTTTGTTCCTTCCAGTCGGAGCAGCGCCGAGAGGGCCGGGGAGATGTACCGGGCCTATCTCGAACGAGGCGGCAAGGCGAAACGGGTGCTTCCCGATTTTCTGATCGGGTCCCACGCGGGCGAACATGCGGATCGGCTGGTCGCCCGGGATCGTGGCTACTACCGGGACTATTTCACCGACCTGCTGGTGGTGGAGCCGACCCGCCGCACGTGAGATCCGATCACGATTGTGGCGGGCGGGCGGGCCTCCATGCAATCCCCGGCTGGGCCTGGATGGTGGCCTGTGCAGCCTCATTCTGCGCGATGGGGGTGCTCGTGCGGGAACTGACGGTCGAGCACGCGGTCAACGTCTTCTGGATCGGCTGGGTGCGTTACCTGCTCGGGTTGGCCGTCATGGCGATCCCGGCGGCCACCGGGGCCTGGTCCCTGCGGGTCCACAACAAGCCGGTTTTCATCGCCCGGGGGATTTTGGGAAGCGTCGGCCTGCTCGTCTTCTTTCTCGCGGTTTCCACGGTGGGGTTGGGTCGCGGCACCGTGCTCTTTTATCTGATGGGAGTCTTCGGCACCCTGGCCGGCATGGTCCTGCTCCGCGAGCATCCGCGTCCTCTGGTCTGGGTGGCGGTCGTTGTCAGTGTGGCCGGGGTCCTGCTCAGTGCGGAGGCTGGCTGGCCGCGCGGAGGTGAATGGGCGGGGCTGATCGCCGCCGTTTTTTCCGGGACAACCCTTGCCCTGGTCCGGCTGCTTCGACGGACCGACTCCAACCAGGTCACTTTCTATGGACAGGGCCTTTGGGGAAGTGTGCTTCTGGCCGTGCCGGCCCTGCTGTCGTCGATGCCGCAGGGTTCGGGCGTCTGGTTGATGCTGGTGGCAATGAGCGCCCTGGATATCATCGGCCAGCTCTTCATGACCCAGGGACTGTCGATGATTCCGGTGGCGAAGGGTGGGGCGCTCATGATGCTCATCCCCATCTTCAGCCTGTTGGTCGGCGTGATCGGATTCGGTGAGTCGCTGACCCTTCTTCAGTGGGCCGGTTGCGGATTGGTTCTTTTGGCTTCCTTCCTTGCGGTGATCAGTCGATCGCACCCGAAGCAGCCATGCCGCCCGGTCTCGTCAGGTCGGGGGCGTTCCTGATCTCTCAATCGACCGGCCGGTGTGACGGGATCTTCTTGCATGGTGAGACGGGTTTTACAGTCTCAGCATCGGAGTTTTCCACAGTTCCCCACGGGGCCGAAACAGTCCACCATGACAAGCAAAGAGAGAGTCCGATCGACTTTGAATCACCGGGCGCCGGATCGGGTCCCGATCGATTTTGGAAGCACCGCCGTGACCGGGATGCATGTGTCCTGCGTGGCGGGATTGAGGAGCCACTATGGTCTGGAGGAGCATCCGGTAAAGGTCTGGGAACCCTACCAGATGCTGGGGGAAATCGAAGAGGACCTGGCCGATGTGTTGGGGGTGGATACGGCGGCCCTGCCTGCGCCCAAGACCATTTTCGGTTTCCGCAACGAGAACTGGAAGACCTTCCGGGCGCCCTGGGGTCAGGAGGTGCTGGTTTCGGAGCATTTCCGGACGACCGGAGCAACCGACGGCGGCCTGCTCCTCTATCCGGAAGGCGACCTCGAAGCGGAGCCGAGCGGACACATGCCGGCCGGCGGCTATTTCTTCGACACCATCATACGACAGGATCCCATTGATGAGGATGCCCTTGATCCCGAGGACAACCTGGAGGAGTTCAAGCCGCTCTCGGAAGCGGATCTCCAGCATTACCGAGACCAGGCCGGGCGGCTGGCGTCAACCCACCGGGCGGTGGTTGGTGGGGTTGGCGGAACCGCCTTCGGGGACATCGCCCTGGTGCCGGCCCCCTTCCTCAAGAAACCCAGGGGCATCCGGGATATTGAGGAGTGGTACATCTCCACCGCCGTCCGGCAGGATTATCTTCATGAGGTCTTCTCACGGCAGCTGGTGATCGCGCTTGAAAACCTGCAGCGTGTCCACGAAGCGGTCGGCGAGGTGATCGACGTTCTCTTCGTTTGTGGAACGGATTTCGGGACCCAGGCCTCGACCTTCTGTTCGACCACCACTTTCGACTCGCTCTACGCGCCCTATTACCGGGCGATCAATGAGTGGGTTCACACCAACACCAACGGAAGACCTTCGCTATTTCCTGCGGAGCGGTCGCCTCCTCATCCCGCATTTCATCGAATGCGGCTTCGATATCGTGAACCCGGTTCAATGCTCTGCGGTTGGCATGGATCCGGAGGAGCTGAAGGGGAAACACGGCGACCGCATCGTTTTCTGGGGTGGGGGCGTGGATACCCAGAAGACGCTCCCGTTCGGGACTCCGGCCGAGGTCAGGGAAGAGGTCCTGCGACGCTGCGAGATCTTCTCGGTCCACGGCGGATTTGTCTTTGACGCAATCCACAACGTCCAGGCCCTGACGCCGGTCGAGAACATCGTCGCGATGGTGGATGCGGTCGGGGAGTTCAATGGGCGGTGAGGGGTAAAAGATCCGAACCTACGGCCATGAGGGCTCAGGTATTGATTCCTGTGAGTCAATCGGACTGTAGGCACGGCAGTCTCTTGCCGTGCACTATCGGTGGATCGCCCCAAGGGACTGGGGCGGCTACAAGAGTCGACAGGTATCGGACTCAACCGAAGTCGTCCGAAAACAAACCGTAGCATAGACCGTAGGATTTTTAGGTGAAAAACAAAACGTAGTATACTACGTTTGTTTTTGGTTGGCGCCGAGGCGCAATGAGCCAACAAAGCTCTGTATGCTCTTCGACGGCGGGTCCGGAGGCCCTCGCCCTACCAACTGAAAACGGAGCACGCATGGTAGGGCTGGACGTCCCCGGCCAGCCGCAACGATTGTCCGAGACAAGACAACGATCAACCCCCTCAACTAAGCGCCATTCTTGTATACTACGTTTGGTTTTGGTTGGCGAACGTTGAGCGGAACATCCCGGGCCGCGGCTGTGCTTCCCGACACCATCGAGATGGGCCGGGACGGGTCGATGGCGCGCCCGGCGGTCACGCCCTAACGCCAGATCGGTCACATCAGGTAGGGCGTGACCGCTGGGCGCGCCGCTCTGACAGTCCATGGTGAACCCGACGATCAACCCCCTCAACTGAGTGCCAATCCAGTATACTACGTATGGTTTTGCAGGCCGCCGCAGTCGGGGATCCGGCCGGGCCGCTGTTGCTCCAGGCCGCCCGCGTTCGAGTCGACAGCCGTCCCGGATTGACCAAGTGGCGGACTCCGGGTGTGATGGAGCGAATCTGCGGTGAATTCTGTCGGGATATAAAGCGATGATGATGATGAATGAGACCTTTTGGCCAGGAACCGCCCTGAGGGCGTGTCGGGGGGCGGCCCTGGTCCTGCTCCTGGGAGCCGTTCCGGCCTCCCCGGCGGATGTCTATCAGTGGAGCAATCTGAAGATCGGTGGTGCGGGTTTTGTGACCGGCCTCATCCCGAGCCGGACCGAGAGGGATCTTCTGTATTGTCGAACCGACGTGGGCGGGGCCTATCGCCGGGATGCGGCCGGAGAAAAGTGGATTCCTCTTCTTGACTGGTTGCCGGAGGAGGATCGCGGCTTCCTCGGGGTGGAGTCCCTGGCCATCGACGAGAGCGATCCATCGCGTCTCTACCTGCTCGTCGGCATCGAATACTTCAGCGAAGGGCGCACGGCGATTCTTCGCTCGTCCGACCAGGGGCGGACTTTTGACGTGATCGAGGTCGGCGATCAATTCCGTGTTCACGGCAACGGAGTGGGTCGCCAGAACGGCGAACGTCTTCAGGTTGACCCCAACAACGGCGAGATCCTCTACGCGGGTTCCCGGAATGCCGGGCTTTTCCGGAGTGAGGACGCCGGCCGGACCTGGGTCCGGCTCGATGCCCTCGATGTGGCCGGGACTCCCAACGGAAACGGGGTCTGCCTGGTGGTGGTCGACCCGCGGAGCCTATCCGGTGGCGTCAGTCAGACCCTCTTTGTCGGCGTCTCCCGATACGGCGACAATCTCTACCGCAGTGACGATGGCGGCGAGAGTTTCCAGGTTGTTCCCGGCGGGCCGGGGGCCGAGCTCATGCCCCAACGGGCGGTGCTGGCGGGAGACGGCAATCTCTACCTGACCTATGCGAACGGCGCCGGTCCACACCCGCATTGGCTGCCGGAGCTGAATGAGCCGATGGACACGGGGGGTATCTGGAAATACGATACGCGGGAGGGGTCTTGGACGGAGGTGACGCCGGCGGGGTTCACCAATGCCTTTGGAGGCATCTCGGTTGATCCGGGCGATCCCGGTCACCTGATCGCCTCGACCATCAACACCTGGTTGCCGCAGGGGAGGGATCAGGCCGGTGATCGTTTCCTGGTGACCCGGGACGGAGGGGAGAGCTGGACCGATGTGGTTGCCCGGGGATTTGAGCTCGACCCGAACGGGGTTGCCTGGCTGAAGAACCGGGACCAGTCGATTCATTGGGCCGGCAGCATCGAGTTTGATCCGTTTGACCCGAAGCGGGTTTCCGTGGTCTCCGGAAACGGGATCTACATGACATCCGACATCGAGGCGGAAACGGTGGTTTGGACGGCCGAATTCCGCGGCCTCGAGGAGACGGTGCCTCTCGATCTCATCAGCCTTCCCGGGGGGCCGGTTCTCTCGGCGATCGGCGATTACGATGGATTCGTCCACACCGACCCGGAGACTTATGCTCCGATTCACCGGCCCCGGATGGGGACGACGACCGGCCTGGCCTACGCCGGGGGGGATCCGTCGATCATCCTCCGCTGCGGCAAACTCATTTATGTCAGCCGGGACGGGGGATGGTCCTGGACCGCGGCCGGCGCCATAAACGGAACGAGGGGGCGGGTGGCGGTCAACGCCGACGGGAGTGTTTTCCTGCACAGTCCCGAATACGATGGGTCTGCGGAGTCCCGCCGGACGTTTCGGTCGATTGACGGGGGGAACCAATGGAACGCGGTTTCGGGTCTCGATCTGGAAAACGCCCGGCCGACGGCCGACCCGGTCAATCCGAGGCTCTTTTATGTTTACGACCCGAAAACAGGCGAATTTTTCCGGAGCGAAAACGGCGGGGCCAGCTTTGTCGTGGCCCGCCGCCTCGCCTCTGGAGGGGGAGCGCGGATGGCAACCGTGCCCGGTTTCGAAGGTCACCTCTGGTTGCCACTGGGTCCGTCCGGCCTATCCCGGACAACGGATTCCGGTGGAACGTTCACGACGTTGTCGGCGGTCGAGACCTGCGAATCCGTGGGGGTGGGCCTGGCCGCCCCGGGAGAAACCTATCCGACCGTGTTCATCTGGGGGCAGGTGGAGGGGCAACCTGGCGTCCATCGGTCCACGGACCGGGGGCAGACCTGGTTGAGGATCAATGATGACGCCCACCAGTTCGGCGGACCCGGCAATGGTTCCTTTGTCATCGGGGACAACAACGTATTCGGTCGTGTCTACATGAGCACGGCGGGCCGTGGCATTGTCTATGGCGGGTTTCCGCCTGTTATCGATCGGAGAATTGAAAAATGAGAAATCGTCTTTGCCTTCCGCTCCTCGTCTTCACGCTGTTCATCTGGGCGCCACGTTCGCTGACGGCCCTGAGTGATACCCCTTTTGTCGAATCGCGAAGGACCCCGGGGGCCCTGGCACTGGTGGAGGCGGGCCGGCCCGCGGAGTTGCTTGTCGACGGCGACGACTGGCCGGGTGTGCTCCGGGCGGCCCGGGATCTGCGCGATGATTTTGAACGGGTGACCGGTCAGTTGCCTGCACTCCGGGAGTCGACTGAAGCAATTGGACGGGAGCTTGTCGTGATAGGCACGATCGGCCGGAGCCGGCTGATCGACGAATTGATCCGGGAAGGAAAGATCGACGTCGGCGAAACGGCTGGTCGATGGGAGGGTTACCTGATCCAGTCCGTGGCCAGCCCCTGGCCCGGGGTGGAACGCGCGCTGGTGATTGCCGGCAGTGACCGGCGGGGCACGATCTATGGGATCTATGAGCTCTCCGAGCAGATCGGAGTGTCGCCCTGGTACTGGTGGGCGGATGTTCCGGCCAGGGAAAGCGAGGCGCTCTATGTGCCGGAAGGAACGCGGATAACGGATGCCCCGGCGATCCGCTACCGGGGCATCTTCATCAATGACGAAGCGCCTGCCCTGTCCGGATGGGCGGCTGAGAAATTCGGCGGGTTCAATCACCGGATGTACGGGCACGTCTTCGAACTCATCCTGCGACTGCGCGGCAATTACCTCTGGCCGGCCATGTGGAGACCCCGCGCCTTCATCGACGATGATCCTGAGAATGCCCGGCTGGCGGATGATTACGGAATCGTCATCGGTACCTCTCATCATGAACCGATGATGCGGGCCCACGACGAATGGGGGCGCTATGGCGACGGACCCTGGGATTATTCCCGCAACGCGGAGAAACTGAAACAGTTCTGGCGGGGAGGGGTCGAGCGGGTGAAATCCGCCGACAAGATCGTCACCCTCGGCATGCGGGGAGACGGGGACGAAGCGATGTCCGAGGACACCAACATCGCCCTGCTTGAGAAGGTGGTGGCGGACCAGCGGGAAATCCTCTCCGAGGTGCTGGACCGGCCCCTGCCGGAGATCCCTCAGGTGTGGGCCCTCTACAAGGAGGTTCAGGGCTATTACGAAAAGGGGATGAGGGTTCCCGATGATGTGACCCTGCTCTGGGCGGATGACAACTGGGGCAATATCCGACGTCTCCCCGCCCCGGATGAAAGGGAGCGGACCGGAGGCGCCGGAGTGTACTACCATTTTGACTACGTAGGGGGGCCAAGGAACTACAAGTGGATGAATGTCACCCCGATCACCAAGGTGTGGGAGCAGATGCACCTGGCCCGGGAATACGGAGCGGACCGGATCTGGATCGTGAACGTGGGTGACCTGAAGCCGATGGAGTTCCCCATCGAATTCTTCCTGACCTATGCCTGGAATCCCGAACGCTGGCCCTATGAGCGGCTCGAAGAATACTCAAAGACCTGGGCGACCCGTGAGTTCGGGGAGGAATTCGCGGCTGAAATCGCTTCTCTCATCAACGGCTACAGCAAGCTCAACCGACAGCGCACCCCTGAACTGCTCACGCCGGAGACCTTCAGCCCGATTCACTACAACGAGGCGGAGGGAGTCATCGGGGAGTGGCGGG
>JAWLBB010000002.1:900000-1157664 GCA_041395105.1 Opitutaceae bacterium
TCGCCTACTCCGACCAGACACCGGACGTCGTCATCGCCCGCGACCGACTAGGCCGCGCCATGACCATCACCGATGCCCTCGGAACGGTCGAACTGACCTACGACGGTCTGGATCAGATCGTCAACGAAGCCCGCTCGCTTGACGGGCAACACGAAGCCGCACTCAGTCGGGACTTCGATGCGGTCGGCAGACCCACCGCCCTG
Source organism: Opitutaceae bacterium (assembly GCA_041395105.1). Classification (NCBI taxonomy): domain Bacteria; kingdom Pseudomonadati; phylum Verrucomicrobiota; class Opitutia; order Opitutales; family Opitutaceae; species Opitutaceae bacterium. The sequence goes on from JAWLBB010000002.1 coordinate 900,204, forward strand.
CGCCTTGAGCTGGACGAAGCCAGGATTCTGGATACCACACTGGACTACGATCCGGAAGGGCGCGTTCAGGAGATCGTTCATCAGGGCAGTCCGATCGGGTTTATCCGGGACGAGCACGGACGAGTCATTTCAATAACGGTTCTCACGGATACTGGCCCCGGGCCACGGCTCGGGATCAAGCGCAACGGCTTCGGCGAGGTGCTCGCCGTCACCACCTCACTTTCGGACACCGGGTCCACCACCCTCACCACCGTGGAGCGCGACCCGTCGGGGCGCATCACCTCCCGGACCTCACCATTCCGGGAGGAATGGACAATGGGCAACGACACCAGGGGTTGGCTCTCCCAGGCGACCCGAAGACTCAGCGACGGAACCGAATTAACAACCCGCTACGAACGGGATGAGGCAGGCAACCTCACACGTCAGATCACCGGGGAATCCGCACAACTGGAGGAATCGGCAAACCACCTGAATCAATTGGTCACGCGACAGGTTCCCGACGCCCACAGGATCGAAGGAACGGCCCACCCAGATGCCATCGTCTCAGTCAACCGGACCCGCGTCGAACGTCAGGACTCGGAATTCCGGATCTCCATTCCTGTCGATCCCGCCGAGGCTCCGATTTGGCAGGAAATCGAGGTTATCGCGGTATTGCCCGAGGCCGGTCCCGAACATCAGGACGCGGTCAGCACCACCCACCTGCATCGATTCACTCCCGGAGCCCCGGAGACCTTCGATTACGACGACGACGGGCGACTCATCCGGGACGGACGCTGGGACTATCAATGGGACGCCGAAGATCGGCTCACCGCCATGCAGACCCGGGAGGACGTCTTCAAGGCGATCGAAGACCCCACCTTTCCTCAGACCAGACTCGAGTTTGCCTACGATTCCCTGAACCGTCGTATCCGGAAGCGTGTCTCGGAACGTCCGTCGACTGACGCAACCTGGGACATCCGGGCGGAAACCGGATTCGTTTACGATGGCTGGAAACTGGTGGCCGAACTGGACCTCCTCGACGCCTCAAGCATTATCCGGTCCTACGCCTGGGGAGAAGACCTGAGCGGCTCCCTCGATGGCGCCCACGGCGTGGGCGGTCTCGTCCTGATCCACGATCACCAGAGCAACACGAGCTTCATGGTCTGCTCCGACCCGATGGGCAACATCGTCGCACTGGTCGACACGGAAACCGGCGAAGTTGCCGGACGATACGAATATGCCCCCTATGGCGAAATCCTCCGATCCTCCGGCATCCCCGCAAGCAACAACCCGATCCGCTTCAGTTCCCGCTACCAGGACGACGAAACCGGCCTGGTCTATTTCGGGCGGCGCTACTATTCCCCGGCAACGGGACGCTGGCTCTCCCGCGACCCACTCGGTGAAGATGCCGGCCCCAATCTCTACGCCTACGCGGAAAACGATCCCGTCAACCAAATCGACCCCATCGGCGAAAACGTCTACGCCGTCACCCGTCCCCTTAGGACTACAGGCCTCGGTTGGGCATCGCCCGCCCTTGTCCACGTCTACTTGGCCTTCGACAACGTCGGAGTCGACAAAGCCCGCTGGGCGAACGAGGTTCAGCGTCTCAATCAGGGATCAGGTCTCATAGACCCAAGTTCGAACCTTCCTTACTCGGCAAACCCTAACGCTACACAAACGTTTTCCTTTCATCCGGATTCGATTCGTTCCGGGGACACCAGATTGAACCGACTCTGGACGGCCACTACAGAGAGTTCATATGTTGCCTACAACGACCGATCGGATGTTGATCCCTTCGATTTGAGATCATCTACTGGCTCAGATGTCCGTGCCTATCGCATCCCGGTACGAGACACCGTAGAACAGGTTCGCCTCTACCAGGCAGCCATCGCATCGAGAAACATCAACAACTACCACCCCGAAACCTTCCACCCCGCTCTCTACGCATTCACCCGATTCAACTGCGGTTCCTGGGTTCAACACATCCTGGAATCCAACGGTCATTCCTTTCCGCTTGAATACCGGATGGGCGGACTGACCAACCTTGGGGTCGGCTCTGATTATCACATGGGTAAACCCATGCGCGATTTCACCGATTTTTATGATGGGAACTTCGAGTTCTTCGAGGCAGCGCGCTCGACCCTTCAAAACATGGGCGCCAGTATCGACATCCTTCAACGGTCCATTTCCAAGAGCCCAAAGTTCCCAGGAGGAATCGATTCATCCGACCTAAGCCAGCATCTCATGCTCCACCCGTTCATCCAATGATCAGTCGTCTGAAAGTAGCAACCACGGCAATGGCCGTCCTCTGCCTCATTCTTGGTTGCCGAAGCGGGAAGGTCATTCGGGAGGACTTCGCTAATCTCCAGCGGGTTGAAATCGCAGAGGCCGGAATATCGTTCCTCTTCCCACCCGATCATTCGAAGCTCGCTCTTCAACTCCCAAATGGGATGTCTGCATACCTGAATCCTGTGGATGAATACCCAGAACTCGGTCAGGATGCACGAGCGATGATGAAGATCTATTTCAAAAGGGATTCAGTACCTCCGTTCGATCTCTCGGAGTTGGACAGGTTGACAGGCGGACATGGTCCCGATGCACCTTGGGCGGTTTTCAGAAGGGTAATCCAATGTGACCCGTCAGAATACTGGCACCTAGAAATCGATGTCGGACGTTACTCCATTGACGGACACGAATACTTCGAAGAGGACATTGAAATCGCCAAGCGGATTCTCGAATCGGTCGAGTGTCTGCCATAGACGCAGCGGCGTCCGCTTGATCGGATTCAGGGGAGACTTCCCCTAGACCGCGCCTAAGCCGTTCCCGGCCTGATAACAAGGAGCGATCTCGTCCCGGCATACTGACAAGAAGCCGGACGACCTCCGACCACCAGCGGCGAAGCCGCACCCTCCGACCTCCGACCTCCGACCTCGGGTCGCTGACCTCTTCCCCTCCACCGTCCACAGTCCACAGTCGACCGTCCACCAGCGGCAAAGCCGCAAATCCCCTCCGAAAGCCGCGCCCTCCGCCGACCAGCGGAATAGCCGCTGCCCAGGCGTAGCATCACGGGGACTGACGTCCTACAGATACGGATTCACGACCCGGACCGACCCGAAGACCTGACCATGATTCAGATCCTCGGAGTAGACCACCCGGGATCCCAACCGGCCGGCCGCCACCAGGATGGCGGAATCCCAGTAAGAAATCCGATTCCTGATGGATCCGAGGACTCCCTCCATGACCAGATCCGCATCCGTGACCACAACGGGCAAGCGGCTCAGTTTTTCGACGAACACGGCAGCCTTGCCCGGTTCGAGAGGTGTTTCCAGCTTGCGGGTGACGGTGACAAAGAACTCCTGCAGAACCTGCGCGGACACCCCGAAGTCGAGTGACTCCATGAGATCCAGGCTGATCTCACGCTTGCGGACGTTCTCCGGGTCCGAATCGACCGAATAGACCAGGATATTGGTATCCAGGAAAAACTCAGCGATCATGCAGGTTCTCCCGACTCCAGCGACTGGAACCAATCCGGGCATCCGAGTTCCGACTCAGTGCGACCAATTCGCGCCGCATTTCAGCCCGGCGATCCCCCGTCTTCGCCAGATCCGCCAGGAACTCCCGAACCAACGAATTGACGGAAGTCGCCCGTTCAGCCGCCACCCGGCGAGCGATCTCGAGATCCTTTTCCTCAACCCGCAATGTCAGATTCTTCATAATGCACACATTACGTGCATTACGTGCACAGTCAACCCCATCTCAAGCCACACGGACCCAATGAATAAGGGAATGCCCCCTAAGTGAATTCGTCCGCCTGCCCCTCTCACCCTTACCCCTTACCACTTCCCCAAAGCCGTCCACCGTCCTCCGTCCACTTCCCACCGACAACCGCCCACCAGCGGCAAAGCCGCTCCCCTTACGTCTCGGCATCGAGAGTCTCCACTCCTGGATAGACCAGTATCCGGCGATCTGCAGTCATCAGTTTCAACTCATGCTCACGCGCCGTGGCCACAATCAGGCGATCCGCAGGATCCTTGTGGAACTCACCGGGCAACTGATAGGCCCCGATGGCGATGGGATGGGAGATTTCGATCGTTGACGCCTGCAGTGCCTCCAGAGAATCCCTGATCCAAAGATCGAGCGGGCCCTTCAACTCAATCAATCCGATCGCCGCCAGGCGCGCAATTTCGAGAGTCGAAATGGTCGAAACATAGATCGATCGGTCGTTCCGGAGAAGCTCCCGCCGGGCCAGATCGCCGATCCGATCCGGTGATTCCTGGGACCAGATCCAGACGTGGGTATCCAGAAGCAGATTCACACCTTGGATTCCCATTCCGCGTCAAAATCCGCGCCGACGATATCACCCCGGATCACCATTTGTCCCTGAAGCACTCCCAGACGACGCGGTGGCGGATCATCGAAGACCGGTTCAATTCTCGCCAGAGCCCGCCCCCGACGGGTCACAAGAATGGGCTCCCGGGTGCGTTGCGCCTCCTTCAGAGCCGCAATGCACTTTGCCTTAAACTCCGAAATCACCATCGTTTTCATGATCCAATCATACCAGGTCATCCGACCAGGTCAACTCAGATTCCACTTTCCACCTTCCTCTGACATCTGACCTCAGACCTCTTCTTCAAAGCCTCTTCCCCAAAGTCCACCGACCTTCGACCTGCGACTTTCAGACGTTCGACAAGGCCACTGCCATCCGACCTCCGACCTCTTCTCTAGAGCCTCTTCTTCAATTCCCCTCCCGTCCACCTCGTCCCGGCGTATTGAAAAGAAGCCGGACGTCCACAGTCCTCCGTCCTCCGTCAGTCCACACCCATCTTCCATCTCCCATCTCCCATCTTCGCAGATGTCACACATCTGCCCATCTACCTAAGGTTTACCCTTAAGGGCCGATCCTGCCCACCCCTGACGAAGGAAAGCTCGCGCCTGGTTTCATTTTATTTTGAAATAAACACGCTCGATCGGTCAGCCGCCTGTAAAATGCGCCGATTAAGCAGATACCACACGGAGAGCCATTGGCCGACCTGACGGAACCAGAGAGCAAGAACGATAAGGGAGACGTTCAAGCCACGAGGCGCGTCTCCAGTGGCGGCAGCATGCCCGAAAGTGGGGCTGGGAAGAGGTCAGAGATCAGATTTCAGAGGTCAGCTCCCATGAAGCAGCGCCCTCCGGTGCCATAACAGTCAACCAGCCCCCAAGGCCTGCGTGACAGACCCCATCTTCCATCTGCCATCTGCCATCTGCCATCTCCGCGAGCGCCGCTCGCCTCTCCCATGCCCTCCCCTCGCATCCTCAAATCCGGCATCGTCAACGTCACCTTCGGTGAGAACGTGACCGTCATCGAGCCGGCCAATCTTTACGGCTGCACGATCGGCGACGACTGTTTCATCGGTCCCTTCGTGGAGATCCAGCGGCGCGTGACCGTCGGCGCCCGCACCCGGGTCCAGTCCCACGCCTTCATCTGCGAGCTGGTTACCATCGGCTCCGACTGCTTCATCTCGCACGGGGCCATGTTCATCAACGACCTCTTCGCGACGGGTGGCCCCGCCAAAGGCCGGGAAGACCTCTGGAAAGGCACCACGATCGGCAACCACGTCAGCATCGGGACCAATTCGACAATCCTTCCGGTCAGCATCTGCGACCACGTCGTCATCGGCGCCGGCAGTGTGGTCACGAAAAACATCACCGAACCCGGAATCTACGCGGGAAATCCCGTCAGGAAGCTCCGGTAACCGGAGAGAAGACTTTCCACCCACGAATCTACACGAATCGTCACAAATATCCGGAACCGGACTTTCCAGACTCCCGCAGACTCAATTCGTGGAGATTAGTAGTGCCAATTCGTGGGCAACAGAATATACCTAAGCACCTCGTCTGACTATCAATGCCAGACCTGATTCACGGACAAGACGTATACGATATCATTGGCTGCGCCTTCGAAGTCTACAACGAGATGGGATCTGGTTTCCTTGAAGCCGTCTACCAGGAATGCATGGAGATCGAACTGACAGACCGGCAGATCCTTTTTGAACCACAGAAGCAACTACAGCTGAAATACAAGGACCACGTTCTACAAAAAGAATACATCCCCGACCTGGTCATCCGAAACAGGATCATCGTGGAACTGAAAGCCGAAGACAAACTGCTTCCAAAGCATGAAGCCCAACTTATCAACTACCTCGAGGCCACAAAACTCAAAGTAGGTGTCCTCATCAATTTCGGAGCCCACCCAATGCTGGAATGGAAACGCTTGGTCAACTAGGACTTTCGCCCACTAATCTACACGAATCGACACGAATCCAAGCCCGATACATTCAGAATCTATGAGTGTAATCCATTGATCGAATCTCCATAAGAATCTCGCCCTACTTCTTCTCACCCAAGTTTCCGAAATCATTAGTGGAGATTCGTGCAGATTCGTGGGCCAGAATCCCACAGGAAACTCATCCCGACAACCTCTCCTTCTACCCCGTTTCATTCGTGCCCATTCGTGTAGATTCGTGGGCCAAAACCCAGAACCAAAATGCAGGTACCATTTCTTGACCTGAAGGCACATCACCAGCCTCATCGTGCCGAGTTCCTCGCGGCCATTGCCGAGGTCGTCGATGCCAACGCTTTCGCGGGTGGACCCTTTGTCGCGAAATTCGAGGAGGGATTCGCCGCTTACTGCGGGGTGAAGCACGCCATCGGCGTGGGCAACGGCACCGACGCCCTCTGGCTGTCGCTACTCGCGCTGGGCGTTGGCCCGGGCGACGAAGTCATCACCGTGCCCCTGACCTTCATGGCCACGGCCGAGGCGATCAGCTTCACCGGCGCAACTCCGGTCTTCGTGGATGTGGATCCGAAGACCTGGCTGATGGATGCCGCCAAGCTCGAAGCCGCCATTACCCCCAGGACGAAGGCCATCATGCCGGTCCATCTCCATGGCCAGACCGCAGACATGGACGCGATCAACACGATCGCCTGCCGACATGAGTTGCCTGTGGTTGAAGACGCCGCCCAGGCGCACGGTGCGACCAACAAGGGTCGGAAGGCCGGAGGAATGGGCATCGCTGCCGGATTCAGCTATTACCCCGGCAAGAATCTGGGTGCCTTCGGAGAAGCCGGAGCGGTCACCACCAACAACGATGAACTGGCCCGGAAGATCCGTATCCTGCGCGACCACGGCCAGGTCGTGAAGTACGAGCACGACTACATCGGCTGGAACGGCCGCATGGATGGGATCCAGGGAGCGGTCCTCTCGATCAAGCTCAAGCACATCGACGCTGCGAATGCGGCCCGCCATCGCCACGCCACCCAATACAACGAACTCCTCGGGGGCATCGAAGGCATCACCATTCCGACGGAGACGAAGGACAACAAGCACATCTACCATGTTTACGCGATCCGGGTGGAGAACCGGGACGCCCTCGCCAAGGCCCTGAACGAAAAAGGCATCGCCACCGGCATCCACTACCCCATCCCCATCCACCGTCAAAAGGCGTATGGGGACTTGGGCCACCAAGAAGGGGACTTCCCCGTCAGCGAGCAATGCGCCGCCCAGTTCCTCAGTCTACCGATGTATCCCGAACTCACCGAGGACCAGGTCACCTACGTCTGCGATACGCTTCGCTCCGCCTTATCGCAGGAATCATTCGCTACCGTTTGACCCGATCTCCTATCTTCGATCTCCCACCTTCGCGAGCCCTGCTCGCCCTTTTACATTCGTGTCAATTCGTGAAGATTCGTGGGCGAAAGAAACCCCATCCCCCATCTCCGACTTGTCCGGGCGTATCAACGAGGAGCCTGGTCTCCCAACTTCGTCGCGCCAGCGACCTTCAGACACCGACCACGGTCCACAGTCCACCGTCCACGGATCGACGATCCAGATCGTCGATCCCCTGTCGGACCCATCCTGGGACGACAGAGTCCTCTCCCTTCCCAGCTATTCGTTCTTCCACTCCTCGGGCTGGGCACGGGTGCTCCGAGACACCTACGGTTACAAGCCCGTCTATTTCGTTCTCTCCGACGACAACGGCCTCCGTTCCCTCCTCCCGATCATGGAGGTCTACAGCCTGCTCACGGGAAGACGAGGAAGCGCTCTGCCATTTTCCGACGACTGCGATGGAGACCATGTCGATCCTGAGGAATTCGCAGCCCTTTTTCGAGCTGCGCAGCTTTACGGGAAAGAGAGAGGCTGGCAGACCCTGGAATGCCGGGGAGGGGTCGATTCGGTTCCCGATGCCACCCCTTCAACCTCATTCTACGGACACCGGCTCGACCTCAAGAAATCCCATCACGAACTGTTCTCGGGCTTCTATTCATCGGTCAGGCGAGCCATTCGCAAGGCGGAGCGAAGCGGCCTGCGCATCGAGAAGTCCTCTGATCGGAATGCCATCCTCGATTACTACGCATTGCACTGCCTCACCCGCCGGCGCCACGGGCTCCCACCGCAGCCCATAAGGATGTTCGAAAACATCCACCGGGACATCCTGAGTCAAGGAAACGGCTTCGTGATCTTGGGGCGTAAGGGACTCCACGCTGTTGCTGGTGCCGTTTTTCTTCATTTCGGCACCCATGCCATCTTCAAGTTCGGTGCCTCGGTCAAAGAGACCCTTCACTCCCGCCCCAACAATCTGATCATGTGGGAAGGAATCAAGAGACTGGCCGACCTGGGTCTCCCAACCCTGCATTTTGGCCGCACCTCCTTCCTGAACAAAGGTCTCCGCAACTTCAAACGAGGTTGGGGAACGACCGAATCGCGCATCGACTACCTGAAATACGATCTGAAGCTGGATCGTTACCTCCAATCCCCCGACCGCACCCAAGGCTGGCACAATGCCCTCTTCCGACTCATGCCCATACCCTTGGCTCGCCTGGTCGGGTCCATGCTCTACAAACACGTAGCGTAGAATTCTCTCCTTCAACGGGCCAGCTAAAGAAGAATCAGGGATTTCGACTGTAAAGAAGCTTCAAAACCGCACCTGAATGGAAACTCGAACTTGCCCAGGTTTTCTGATAGTTACTCAGAATACACGATGAGTCTCGTCCTTCTGTTTCGCCCCTTCATTCGCCCGATCTTCCATCTTCGATCTTCTATCTCCGCGAGTTCTGCTCGCTCTGAAGACCCGATCTTCCATCTCCCATCTCCCATCTTCGCCCGTAGGGCTCCGAAATGACTCCCTCCGACATCCTTTACATCCTCTTCAAGCACAAGTGGAAGATCATCCTCTTCTCCGTGCTGGGGATTGTCGCGGCAACCGCGGTGTTCATTCTGCGCCCAGGCCCCCTCGTCGCCCTCTACCGGACCGAGGCCCGTTTGTTTGTGCGCTACGTTGAGGAGGCTCAAGGACCATCGGCCGACCTGACAGAAGAGACCCAAATCCGGCGGGGCGGAGCCGAAGTGATTGTCAACGAGATCTCAATCCTGACCAGCCTGGACCTCGCCAAAGACACTGCCAAGACTCTCGGGCCTGAGACCATACTCGATGATTCGAAACCCATTATTGGGGACCCGGTTACTGTAGCTGGATTGCGTATTCAGGGAGGCCTGTCGGTTGAGGTCCCCCCACGCGGCGCGAGCATCCTCACTGTGGCGCTCATCGGCACCGATCCCGAAAATCTGCAACGAATTTTGACTCAGCATATCCAGCAGTACCTGGCCAAACACGTCCAGATCCACCAGGGCCCCGGACTCTACGATCAGTTCCTGACTCAGGAGACTGACCAATTGAGATCCCGTCTGGCAGCAACCGAAGCATCGTTGCGGCGGATCAAGGAACAATCTGGCATTGTTTCTCTTGAGGCAAGTAAAGATCTCTATGCCAATCAGTTGTCTTCGATCCAAGAGGGTATTATGACAACCCAGACCGAGATTGCGGAACACAAGGCTATCCTCGCAGAAATTCTCGGTGACAGGCTTCAAAGTGCTCAAGCAGTTATCTCCGATCAACCCGAAAATCAACCAACCAATCAATCGGAAGTACCGCCGGAAGTGATGCGGGTATACGAGAGTCTGAGTCTCCAACTCCACCGTCTCGAACTCCGAGTTAAGGAGCTTTTGCTGCAGTATCGAGAGGAGAGCGCACCGGTTCAGAGCCTCCGGAATCAGATAGCAGCCCAGTCCGCCCAAATGAAGGAAATGGAATCGGCACATCCCGATCTCGCGCATATCTCAACTCCATCTTTGACGACACCGGACTCGTCCGGCACCCCTGCAGCAACCAGTGCCGCTGCCGAAGCCCGACAGATCCGTGCTCTTGAGTCGCGACTGAAGATTCTTCAGAGTCAACTCGAAGAGACGCGAACTGCCGCAGTTGCACTGAGCGAAGTCGAGTCCCAGATTATCGGGCTCGAACGTCAGAAACAGATGCAGGAGGAGAGATACCGCAACTTCGCTTCCAGTCTGGAAAAGGCACGAATCGAGGAGGCGATGGGGTCCAATCGCATCTCCAACATCACAGTCGTCCAAAATCCATCGCCACCAAAGGAGGAGACCGGAAAACTCCTGGGTGTGGTTGCCGCCTTGGCCATCGGAGGTCTGGCCATCGGAATTGCTCTTTCGTTCGGCCTCGAGATGTTTCTCAACCAGACCCTCCGGCGACCATCGGAAATCGAGGGGATTCTTGGATTGCCGCTGTTCTTTTCCATTCCACGCCTCCGGCAACAGAAAAGGAGGCGCAAAGGCAAGGAATCCACATCATCCGCGCTCGCCCTTCAGGGGATCGAAAATGGAGTCGGTGCCTGGGAAAAACATCAGGACCTAAAGCCGGTCTGCGAGTCCCTGCGTGATCGGTTGATCTTCAATTTCGAGGCCCGGGATCTGACCCGGAAACCCAAGTTGGTGGGCATCACGGGGTGCGGCGAGGATTCCGGCGTCAGCACGATCGCCGCGGGACTCGCCGCCTCTCTCTCGGAAACGGGCGAAGGCAATGTACTATTGGTCGACATGAAGCCCGGCCAGAACACCCCGCATCATTTCCGTCAAGGCAGTCTTCAGGTTGGGCTCGACGAGGCTCTGGAACTCCAGCGGAGGGATGAAGCGAAGGCCGGCGAACACCTGTTCGTCGTTTCGGAATCAACCGCCAGCAACGGAAGCGGCCCGAAGGGCATGCTACCGACACGCTTTACGAGCCTTGTTCCGAAGATGAAGGCCAGCGATTTCGACTACATCATCTTCGACATGCCCCCCATCACCCACAACAGCGTGGCCACCAGCCTGGCCCGCTACATGGACACGACCCTGATGGTGGTCGAATCCGAAAAGACCAACCGTACGACCGTCAAGAAAGCCGGTGAAATGCTCGCCGAAACCGGCGTCGAATTCGGGGTCGTCGTCAACAAGACGAAAGAATACGTCCCGAGGTTCATTCAGGAGGGGCTGCTTGGTGGAGAATAGCGGCGAAGCCGCCGCCGAGCTGTTATCGGTTAAGGGGTATGGGTTAAAGGCCTGAGTCATGGGTGACAAATACCAGCCAGGTGCAGAAACAGCGGGGACCCACATCCGGAGTTTCGAAGACCTTGAGTGCTGGAAAGCCTGTCGTGAGCTACGAACATTCGTGGTCCGCCGCATCATACACGACCTGCCGGCCGCCGAAAAGCATCGCCTTGCCGACCAACTGTTTCGGGCAGCAAGATCGACCACTGCTAACATCGCGGAAGGTTACGGCCGATTCCACTACGCCGATAACAACAAATTCTGCAGCAATGCCCGCGGTTCAGCGTGGGAAGTTCTTGATCATTTGATCACGGCCAACGACGAAGAAATGATCACAGAGGGTCAACTGAAAGAAGGAAGAGAACACGTAGCCAAGGCAGTTCGCTTACTCAATGGCTACATGGCCTATCTGAAGAGGGCCAGCCAACGCTAGGCGCTGGCAGTTATCGGAAGATTGTTACTCGTTGTCAGAGAGAAAGCATTACTCTCCAAATAGTGATTCCCCGCGCCACAGAGCGCCCCCCCAATTAACCGATAACAAACTGACGCAGTCAGCCTTCACCAATAACAGTTTTGCTTCGCAAAACATGTTTCTCCGAAACACATATTACAACGCCAAGCCCTTCATCCCTGCCCGTCTGCGGTGGGCGGTGCGGCGGTGGTTTGCGCGGCGGAAACTCAAGAAGGTTGGGGATATCTGGCCGATCCTCGAGTCCGCGGGCAAAGAACCTGACGGGTGGCCCGGTTGGCCCGACGGGAAGCAGTTCGCTCTTGTTCTCACCCATGATGTCGAGGGTCAGCGAGGTCTCGATAACGTCCGTCCGCTGGCCGAACTCGAGATGAGTCTCGGTTTCCGCTCCTGTTTCTACTTCGTTCCGGAAGGCGAATACGTAGTGCCCATGGAGCTCATTGCCTGGCTCAAGGAGAACGGCTTTGAGGTCGGTGTCCACGACCTGCACCACGATGGAAAGCTCTACAAATCCAGGGAGCACTTCCGCAAGTCCGCCCAGCGAATCAACCACTACCTGAAGGAATGGGGTGCGGTCGGCTACCGCTCCGGGTTCATGTTCCACAATCTCGACTGGCACCACGACCTTGAGATCGAGTATGACGCCTCCACCTTCGACACCGACCCCTTTGAACCCCAACCCGACGGCGTCGGCACCATCTTCCCTTTCTGGGTACCTGCGCCGCAGAGCGGCCAGATGGCCGCAAGAGATCAGCGGTCAGATGTCAGAGGCCAGCAAGAGCACAAGAATTCAGACTCATCAATAGCGAATACACCAGTAACCGGTAACACCCCACCCATAACAGCGCCAATCGGCGCAGACCTTCGACCTTCTTGTCCCAGCGTATCAACGAGTAGCCGGACGACTTCCTCATCCAGTTCTTCCCTGACCTCCGACCTCCGACCTCCGACCTCTGAGAAGCTCAACAAGCCGCGAAGCGGTTACGTTGAGCTTCCCTACACCCTGCCGCAGGATTCCACGCTCTTCTTTCTCCTTTGGGAGACATCCACCCGACTCTGGGAACGAAAGCTGGACTGGATCGTCGCCCATGGCGGGATGGCGCTGCTCAACGCACATCCCGACTATATGGTTTTCCCGGGAACGCGAAGCCCCGGCAATAACCAGATCGAATCCTCGCACTATGGGGAGTTTCTTGCGGACATCGCGGCGCGATTCAGGGACCAGTTCGCGAATCTTCTCCCTCGTCAGGTCGCCAGAGGTTCAAGATCGATTCAGAGGACTCCGTGTCCGAGACGTTCCCGACGCATCGGCATGGTCACTTATTCCGACTACGAGACCGACAATCGGGTCCGGCGCTATGCAGAAAGCCTTGCCCGACGCGGCGACCACGTTGAGGTTCTGGCTGTGCAGGGAAGTTTCGGCCGCAGTCGGAAAAGCACACTGAATGGCGTCCACGTCACACAGCTCTCCAGGAAAGCCAGCCTTCGAGGCAGCATTCTTGCGTATTTCATCAAAGTCAGTCGGTTCTTTCTGCAGGTGTCCGGCGCCCTGACATTCCGGACGTTCCGCGATCGTTACGATCTCATCCACGTCCACAACATGCCCGATTTTCTTGTCTTCACGGCATGGATGGCTCGACTGCGAGGGGCGCGCCTCATCCTGGATCTTCATGATCTTGTGCCTGAGCTGTTCGCGGACAAGACCACCGGATTGAAGGCCCGCATTGCCGCGGGCCTTCTTCGTCTGGAGGAACGCCTCTCCGCCGCATTCGCTCATCACGTCATCATTTCCAATCATCTCTGGGTCAAGGAAGTCACCGGACGGTCCATCGAGAGGGAAAAATGCTCCGTCTTCATCAACAACGTCGACTCTGAGAACTTTCACCCGAGGCAACGAACACGTTTGGACGACCGACGCATCATTCTCTTTCACGGGTCCCTTTCGCAACACCAGGGTGTCGACCTTGTCATCCGCGCCATGCCGGCAGTCAGGTCAATTGTTCCGCGATCCGAGTTTCACATCTACGGTTCGGGATCATTCGAGGAGGACCTGCGGTTCCTCATCCGGGAGCTCTCTCTCGAGAACATCGTGCGGATCCATCCACCTGTTCCGCTCGAGAGGATCCCCGACCTCATTGCCAATGCCGATGTTGGGGTCGTGGCCAAGCGGGCGGACTCATTCGGAAATCGTGCCTACAGCACCAAGATCATGGAGTTCATGTCCCAAGGCATACCGGTCGTGCTTTCGCGAACGGAGATCGATCAGTTCTATTTCTCCGAAGACGAGGTCCGCTTCTTCGAATCCGGCAACGTCGCCGAACTCGGTGCGGCCCTCGTCGAGGTCCTCACGGATGGAAGCCTCGCCAGCCGCCTGTCCGAAAGCGGAAGGGCGCACGTCGCGGCCCATTCATGGACCAAACGGCAAGAGACCTATCTCGAGTTGGTGGACAATCTCATCGACGACCGCCTGGTTAAGAGTGATTTGAGTTACCTGAGACCCCAACTGCTCCAGGAAACAGCAGACGTTGCCAACTGATTCAGGCAACCCAAGCATCCGGTCAATTCCCTACGCTTTGCTCCGGCCTTCTGCTTCCTGCGCTAGACAGGCTCAATTGGCCCCAGGCCTGCGACCTTCGACAGGCAGCCTCGCCGCCTTCCCCTCTCATTCTCGCCTTGCGCCTGGATCGACAGATCTCCCTATTGCTGGGCCGCCCGCTTTCGCGGTTAATTCCACAACGGGGCCGCCACTTGCCGGTCCTGATGTACCACAGCATCAGCGACGACCCAGAGAATGGGACACGTGACTACTACAAGGTCTGCACCTCTCCAAAGCGGTTCGCAGAACACATGCAGTGGCTCACGGACTGGGGCTACCGCGGAGTGACACTGTCCGAAGGACTGGAATGGCTGAAGGATGATGTCGAAAGTCCAAGGTCGGAAGTCGAAAGTCAGGAAAAGAGAAACCTCAATGCCTCAAATTCGGCCGCCCCGGAGCGACCACATGACCCACACATTCCGATCGTCGACCTTCGACCTTCGACATCCATCCCGCTCCCCGTCGCGATTACCTTCGACGATGGCTTCCGCGATTTTCATACCGAAGCATGGCCTGTGCTGCGTAAGCATGGATTCGGCGCCACGATGTACTTGCCCACTCTTTACATCGGTACCAATCGCAAGGAATTTCACGGGCGCGACTGCCTCACCTGGACGGAAGTTCGCGAACTCCGGTCTCAAGGCGTCGAATTCGGATCTCACACGCACACTCATCCCAAACTCGTAGACCTCCCGTGGCCCGAAATTGAATCGGAACTCTCTGTCTCGAAAGAACATCTCGAAAACGAACTGCAGGAAAAAATCACCAACTTTGCCTATCCCTATGCTTTCCCACAGGCGAAAAGGGAGTTCACTCGGCGTCTCAGTGGGATCCTTCGAGCCATCGGCTATTCCTCCAATGCTACAACCAAAATCGGGCGATGCTCCGGCAAGTCTCATCCGCTGCAAATCCCTCGACTGCCCGCGAACACTGCTGACGACATGAAGTTGATGACCGCAAAACTGAAAGGAGCTTATGATTGTCTTTATTGGCTCCAACAGATCATGAAACGAATAGAGAAGAAAACCCTCGTCCCTAGATCGCATGATGATATACAAATCTAGAAATATCTTTTGATACAATTCCTAAAGGCCTGCTGCCCACCGGTCAATGAATAGAATCCTCCTGATTACTCCGGCTCACAACGAGTCGCAACTTCTCCATCGTCTTCTGGAAGCCGTATCCTGTCAGGACCTTCTCCCCAAAGAGTGGGTTATCATCGACGATTCCTCGACGGACGGAACGTTGGAAATCGCTAGAGAATTCGCCAAGTCGCATTACTTCGTACGGCTCATAACTACAGTTCGACCGGGTGGACACTCCTTTGGAAGCAAAGCCCGAGCGTTCAATTTCGCAATACAAGGTCTCGATCTAGACAAGTTCGATTTTATTGGGAACCTCGATGCCGATATCTCAGTATCCTCTAATTACCTCTCGTCTATAGCACGGATGTTCGCATGCAATCCGCAACTTGGAATCGCCGGCGGAAGAGTCTTCACCAAGAATGGGCGTCGGTTTATTTCATACGACAACTCCCTCCACAGTGTTGCAGGTGCCGTTCAGATGTTCAGGGTCCAATGCTTCCGGGACATAGGAGCATCCTACCTCGATCTGCCATTCGGAGGGATTGACGCCGCAGCCGAAATCCTCGCGAGGATGAACGGCTGGCAAGTCAAGAAGAATCCGGATCTGCACGCATACGAACACCGAATGACTGGCACTGCATCGACCGGACTGATTTCTTCTAGATACAGACTCGGACGCAGATTCAACTCTCTTGGATACAGTGCATTGTTTCAGCTACTGCGGTGCCTTTCACGAATATCTGACGCCCCCCCCGTTTTGGGATCATTTGCTGAGATCGTGGGCTATTTCCGTGCCCGGATTTCCGGTGAAGGGCCTATCTTGGAACCAGATGTCGTTCAATTCCTCAGATCAGAACAACGAAACAGGCTTCGAGCTCCCTGGAGTCAAAATAGACAATAGAGGAACCCTCGACGAACCCGAACCCCGAGTTCACAATCAACCAATACCATTTCCCGGAGAGACAGGAAGCGTGAATCTATGATATCTCCCCACTACTTTACTTTCCCATTCTATTTGCCGAGAACGATCTGCGAACTCGAAAATTGGACTACATATCTCAAAAACTATCTCTCACGGAAGCAGAATCCAGCGACATACATTCTACGATCCGGGCACCAACTCATTGATGCAACAGGCACATTAGCGGGAACGTTTGCAGTCGTCTTTATTCGAAGGGAATACGGCTTGATTCAAAGATGCCGATCGATCGTCGACATCGGAGCAAATATGGGAACCTTTACGGTTTATGCTGCCCGCGCCTGTCCCGAAGCCCGAATCGTCTGCTATGAGCCGGAGAGGAAGAATTTTGAGTATCTCTCCGCCAATCTTGCCAGAAACACCAATCCGGAACTCGTTACGGCATTTCGATCTGCTGTTGCTTCATCAAGAGGCTCACGATCAATGAACACAGGTGAATCTCCACTGAATACACTAATCGACCTACCTGATCTACAAGGGCGGCAACTGGTTTCATGCACAACACTTGAAGAGATCTTCGAAACTAATGGTTTCACCTCAATCGACTTGATGAAAATAAACTGCGAAGGCGCTGAATATGAGATATTCGAGACAGCCCCTCCGAACTGTGTTCGGCAAATTCGACAAATACGTCTCGAATACCACAATTTCGAAGCGAAAAGTGGTCGAACCGGACGAGCTCTTGGCCAGAAGCTTGAATCCATTGGATTCCGAATTGAACGCTTTTCGAATTACAAGGATATCTCAGGATTCATCTGGGCAACAAGGATATAGAAACGTCCCCTGCTTCGGAAGTATGCAAACCTTAACGCAGCTAACTTGATGGGTATCTTGGATGGATCTCTCCATCATCATCGTCAATTGGAACTCTGTCGAGTTTCTCCGGAAATGTCTCGCATCGGTCTTTACCCACACAAGCGGGTTCGATTTCGAAGTGATTGTCATTGATTCGGCCTCTTTTGACGGCTGCGATCGGATGCTCGATGACGAGTTCCCCACGGTCATCTTCATTCAGAGCCACGAAAACCTCGGCTTCGCAGGCTCAAACAATCGCGCTGCCGAAATTGCCCGCGGCCGCAACTTTCTTTTTCTTAATCCCGACACGGAGATCCACGAAAACGCATTCGCGCGTATGCTCAGCCTGCTGAAATCCCATGCTGATGCCGGGTGCGTGGGCTGCAGGCTGCTGAACTCTGATGGCACCGTTCAGACAAGCTGTATTCAGGCGATCCCAACGATTCCTAACCAATTCGCTGACTCCGAATTCCTCCGTCGCCGTTGGCCCCACTCAAAGCTCTGGGGCATGTCCGCGTTGTTCGAAGTCACCGAAGGACCACATGAAGTTGAGGCGATCTCCGGAGCTTGCGTGATGCTCCGTCGAGATGTTTGGAAGGAGATTGGCGGATTCAGCGAGGATTTCTTTATGTACGGCGAGGATATTGACCTCTCCTTTAGAGCCCGTTCGGCCGGATTCCGCAACTACTACGTGCCTGGCGCAGAAGTCGTGCACCACGGCGGGAGCAGCACAGAGAAGGCAATCAATGACTTCTCAATCGTGATGATGCGAGAAGCAATCTGGAGATTTTTGCGAAAAACACGTGGGATTGCATACGCGGCCGGATACCGAGCCGCGATGTTTACTTCCGCACTGTGCAGGTTGACAGCGCTTCTGCTATTGTGGCCGGGCCGGGCCGCACGTCAATCGAACCACAAGTACGCCTCACCATCCCGCAAGTGGTGGGCCGTGCTCCGATGGAGCCTGCACGCGCATCCATCGATCCGACATTTCTACAAGGCTTAGGATAAACTTTTCACCCGTCTCGCTTCGACCTATTTATGTGCGGCATCGCCGGAAGACTCCACTTTGATCAAGCCCATCCTGTCGACCCGGCAGCGATCCGAGCGATGATTTCAACAATCGCGCACCGCGGTCCCGACGGCGAAGGTGTCTATACGGAGGGACCAATAGGCCTGGGTCACCGCCGTCTCTCGATCATCGACCTCAGCAGCCTCGGTGCGCAGCCGATGTGCAACGAGAACGGCAAAGTCTGGATCGTATTCAACGGAGAGATCTACAATTTCAGGGAACTTAGGAACTTCCTGATTTCCAAGGCCACGTCTTTCGGTCTGGCACTGATACCGAAGTGATCATTCACCTTTACGAGGAGTATAGCGTCGACTGCCTCAAGTTCCTCCGCGGCATGTTTGCATTCGCAATCTGGGACAAACGCAATCAGCAGCTCTTCCTCGCGCGCGACCGGGTGGGAATAAAACCCCTCTACTTCACCCGCACCTCGCGCGCCTTTCTCTTCGCATCGGAGATCAAGGCACTCCTGACCGACCCCGATGTCGACCGGACGGTCAATCCCAACGCCATCGACCTGTTCCTGACGTTCCGTTACCTGCCTGGCACGGATACCCTCCTGCAGGGAGTCCATAAACTCGCTCCTGGACATTATCTTCTCCTTCGTGACAATAGGATAGTCGACCACGAATACTGGGACCTCGATTTCACCCAGCGCACCTCGTGGCGATCCATGGACGAAGCGGCCGAAGCCCTGGAGGACCTTCTCGGTCAGACCGTACGGGATCATATGATCAGTGATGTCCCGGTCGGCTTTCTTGCCAGTGGCGGTGTTGACTCCACCGCTCTGCTCAGCCATGCCGTCGAGCAGACAGGCAAACAGATCCAGACATTCACCGTCGGATTCTCCGGGGAGGGATTCGCTGACGAACGTCCCTATGCCAGAGCGGCTTCCAGAAGATTCGGAACCCGTCACCACGAGATCACCATGTCCGCACAGGACTTCCAGGTGTACCTGCCAGACTACGTCTGGCACATGGAAGAGCCGGTATGCGAGCCACCCGCCATCGCACTCCACTATGTGTCGAAATTAGCTCGTTCCCACGTGAAGGTACTCCTCTCCGGCGAAGGCGGCGACGAAGCCTTCGGTGGTTATCCCGAATACAAGAACTACGCTCTTCTCGAGAGGATGAAAGGCCTGCTCCCTCGTCAGGTCCGAGGCGTGACCGGTCGCGCTCTCGACCTGATCGGCCGGGCAACATCCTCTGAACGAATCCGAAAGTACGGAGCGCTGGCCCAACGCAACATGCCCGACTACTACTACAGTCGGGTATCGAGTCCGAACGACACCTTCAATCGAAACCGCCACGACCTGTACAATCAGGATTTCCTTCATCAACTGCGCCCGAATGCGGCAACGGCCCAAACCCGAAGGCACTTTGCAAGAGTCGCCGGTCAGCATCCCGTGAATCAGATGCTCTACGTCGATACCAAGACCTGGCTTCCAGACGACCTCCTGATTAAGGCGGACCGCATCACCATGGCCAACTCCCTTGAGCTGCGCGTACCGTTTCTGGATCACAAAGTCCTCGAATTCGCCGCCGCATTACCACCGGTCTTCAAGGTGAAGGGCCGTCAGACCAAGAGAATATTGAAGAGATCCTTCGCCGACCGGGTTCCGCCAGAGATCATACGACGCAAGAAAACCGGATTCCCTGTCCCTTTTGGCCGCTGGCTGAGTGGCGAACTCCGTGAATACGTACACGACACATTACTAGCCCCACAATCCGTCCTGACGACCTATTTGAACCGATCGGCCATTGAGGACCTCCTCAAAGCACCCGGTGACACCGGCAGTGACTTGTTCTCTCTGTTGGTCCTCGAATTGTGCCATCAGCAGGTCCTCGGGAATTCGCAGGGTCCAGAAAGATCAGAAAAGACCACTCAACAGCAAACATGCTGAAGACAGATCTGAAGAGTGGGCAGAGTTGCCGTTCCGGACAAACCGTTACGAATAGCGGTTCTGAAACTTCGCCGACAGCCGTACGCCAACCAAAAACACTCTGCCTCCTCGGCGCCTCCTTTGGTACTGACAATCGTGGTGTATCTGCACTCGCGGCTGGGACCATCAACGCTGCTATCCAGGCAAACCCGGACAATCGGGTCTTTCTTCTGGACTACGGCTACGAACCCACAACTACCGTCATACGGAGCACAATCGGTCCCTGCGAAATTGACCTCGTCAATATCCGCTTCTCAAAACGCATACTCCTCAGAAACAACGTCGCACACCTCATTGCGGTCGCTCTCCTCAAGAGACTGCTGCCCAATGACTATTGGGAACAACGTATCCTTCCGAAATACCCGGAACTGAAGAGCCTTTACGAGGCTGACACAGTCCTCTCCATCGCCGGCGGTGACAGTTTCAGTGACATTTACGGATTCGGCCGCCTCGTTTACGTCGCGTTGCCACAAATCCTGGCGATTCTGCTTGCGAAGGATCTGGTTCTTCTTCCTCAGACAATCGGCCCATTTCGAAGATCTGTTTCACGACGCATCGCCAGCTTCATCATGCAGCGGAGTACAGTGGTCTACGGAAGGGAAACTGACAGTATCCAAGTGGCGCGGACACTCGTCAGGACCGATTGTCAGAAGAAGCTACGATTCTCTCCAGACATGGCCTTTGCTCTCGAGCCATTCATTGATTCGGATCGTATGACCGCAGTCTTGGGGCAAACCGTGCCCGACAGACCCATCGTGGGCTTCAACATCAGTGGACTCCTTTACATGGGTGGTTAACACGAGAGAACATGTTCGGACTGCGGACCAGTCACAAAGAGCTAGTCGATCGGATCATCAACCGGTTGATTGAAGGTGGCGCACAGGTCCTACTCATTCCACACGTTTTTGGTACCGGCCCAAATTCCGAGAGTGACGTGAACGCTTCCCGGGAGGTACTCGCAAGTCTCGCACCGACCCTCACTCCCTACCTCACCATGGTATCGGGAGACTTTGACCAGCACGAACTCAAGGCGATTATCGGCAGTTGCTCCTTCTTCATCGGCGCGCGAATGCATGCCTGCATTGCCGCCCTGTCCCAAACCATACCGGCTGTCGGTCTGGCCTACAGCCCGAAATTTCGTGGCGTCTTCAACTCCGTCGGCCTTTCAGACCAGGTTCTGGATCTCCGATCAGCTGAAACGCAAGAGATAGTCGCGAGAATACTAGATGCCTTCCGAAACCGCGCCAATCTTCACAGACTATTGATCGAGAACGTCCCCGGGGTGCGAAGAAGAGTCCTCTCCTTCTTCGATCACCTGACGGAACCAGTCTTGGATACTCCTGTCGCAAGGTGAGATCTGGGCTGGAATTCAGAAAAATCGAAACGCCGGCACTGATCCCCCGGAGTTCGCCCTAAATCGCCGTTAATCCGCAATCCATCAAGGCTATCTCATTGTTGTTCCGCATCTTCTGACCTTTGCCATCGATCCACCGTTTCACTGTCAGCGTGTTGTAAAAGGCAAGAACTTCGATTTACCTTCAGGAATCACGTCCGTTCCCTCAATTGGGCAGACGACCTGATCCAGTAACTGGATCATTCAACCAAATCCAAAGCAAACGTGAAAATCTCGCTCCACCTTCGCCTCACGATCCTTGTCTCGGCCATCTTTGGCCTCTCGCCACTACTCATCGCTCAGACTTTTCACGTCAGGCAAGGTGCGAATGGCAATGGGTCCGATTGGAACAACGCTTACGGGTCTCTCCCCTCAACGCTCGTACGGGGTGCGACCTACTACATCGCTGACGGCAGTTACCCATCTTACACTTTTGACGACCCTAATACCGGAACCTCGCAGATAACCATCAAAAAGGCCACCGAATCTGAACACGGGACAACTATCGGTTGGTCCTCTTCTTATGGGGACGGACAAGCTTCCTTCTCGGGAGGCTTTGTGATGATTACCGACTATTACGTAATCGATGGCTCGAAACGGGACGAGAGCAATTGGTATAACGGGCTCAGTTACGGCTTTCGTTTGCCCAGTATAACGTCCGACTCAATTGCTTTCGGGAATGCTAGTGACCATATTACAGTCAAATACTGCGATATGGGCGGTAACTTCAGTGAGACCTATTACAGCGGAATGGGTGACGCAATCAAGGTAGCCTATTCCCAAACGGATTGGACTGTTAGCAGATGCTTCATTCACAACTCTGTCGGGACGATGGTGCAATTTGCAGGAGTCTCCAATAGTCTTGTTGAATTCTGTTGGTTTGGCCCGAGTTGGGGCAAGGTCGCAATCCGCGGTCAAGTTTCCTGTACAAATACTACATTTCGTCACAATATCTTTTATAACGCGGCGCAAACGGACCCAGAGGATTCCACTTCTGGCTTGACCGCAGAAATTGCACTATGGGACGGTCCCTCTTGGGATAATAATGAGATTTACGGCAACATCTTCTACAGCAAGGTAACCGGAGGAAGAAACACGTCGATACTAGTGGGTGGCAACGGATCAAGCTGGGTAGGCGCCGGCGGAGCAAATACGAAGGTCTACAACAATACCTTTGTGGGCTTTGTCGAACCAGCGGTCTTCCCTATGATACTTCTCAATGGATCCTCAACAGAAGCGAAAAACAATCTCTTCTTTGACTGCATAGATAGTGACGTAAGCGCTTCTAGTGCTAGCAACAACCTCCGAGCAACAGCAGATCCGTTCGTGAACCTCTCTTCCATGGACTTCAGATTGCACGAATCCAGCCAGGCACGGAATTCCGGGATCCAACTCGGTGGCCCCCCCTATGATGTCGATCGACTTGGAAACAGAAGGGGTGCGGATGGTGCCTGGGATGTTGGAGCCTACGAATTCTCAATTGGTATTGGCGTCACTCCGACCGCTCCGTCCGATCTACAAATCCAATAGACTACTGATTGTACATGTTCCTGGAACTCCGAACATCAAGATGACCAGAGTCTCGCTCCTCTACTTTATCCTGATCTGTTGCGCACCGCTAGAAGCCGCAACCTACTACGTTCATTTTGACGAGGGAGATGACTTTTACAACGGCCAGTCCCCCGCAAGTGCCTGGAAGCATAGCCCAGGTGATCCGAACGCAACTGGGATCCCAAGTGGAACGATCCTCTCCCCGGGAGACACGGTTCTATTCCGCGGCGGAGTTGTCTATCGAGGATCCGTTTCCGTGACCAGCAGTGGGAGTCCCGGATTTCCAATCGTTTACAGCGGAAATGCCTGGGGACCTGAGAAAGCGCGAATTGAAGGCGCAGATCCCATCAGCCCAACCTGGTCCCCCTGTCCCTCTCAAGCATTCGCCAAGGGAAATCCATACTACGCGAATATCTACTACACAGATTCCCCACCGGGTTTCCCGAGCTTTCTAACGGGCATCTTCGAAGACGGGGACTTTCTCTGGTACTCGCAGGGCCCGGACCTTGCAGACCCGTTCTACTATGACAATATCTCCGAATACTACCCTATCCCCAAGGGCAGTACTGCAATCAGGCAGACCCGAACAACCCTCACTGATGCGACACGATTGACTCAGACTGAGAGCGATTTCTGGAGTGGAGCTCATATCGCCACTTGGATTCAGGGAAACCTTGTCGCTGTGAAGGCTATCACAGGGTTTTCACCTTCGAGCAACACCGTCACCCACGAGGATCTGGGCGCCGCGCCCTACACTGACCGCCCCAGTTATTATTCACTCCTCAACCATGTTTCCCTTATAAGCAGGCCCGGCGAATACGCTTACGATTCCACTCAAAACAGGCTCTATGTCTGGCCCAGATCCTCCGGCGATGCCGGCAGTCACCTCTACTCGGTCCAGGTTCGCGATACAGCCTTCACTCTCTCTTCAGCCAGCCATGTCGTAATTGAGGGGTTTGATATTCGGCACTTCGCCCAGGGTGTTGCTGCCTCCAGCACCTCTGCGACCGGTGTCATTGTACGGAATAACTCTGTGAGCCGACTACGTTCCGCCAACAAATACTCAATCTTTATCAACGCCTCGAATTCCATTATCGAAGACAATGAGATTGTCAACTGCATGCGTTCTGTTGGCATTCTCTCGAGTGCGACCGGATTGACCGTTAGCGGCAACTTTGTCAGCCGGACCTCACGACAGGGAATCTGGTTCATGGGCGCAAAGCGCAGCATCATCGCGAACAACACTGTAACTGATATCAAAGGGAGCCACTCCAATGCGATTTCGATCTACAGTGGTTCGAGTGATATTCTAGTCGCAAACAATGTTGTTTCTGAAGCGACACTTCCCTTGACCTTTGAGGATAGCAGTGATCTGACGTTCTATGGGAATCTCATTGATGGCGGGGATAAGTCACGCCCGGTGAGCGAATGGTTCGGAATGAGCGGACGCGTTGGATTTATCAACAATACCTTTGCCAGGAACCCGGATTCTGTTTTTCTTTATGTTGTCAGCCCGGGATCGGCTCAGTATGTATTCGTAAACAATATCCTGGATGGCGGAGGACCCGCATCCATCCAGCACGAGCATAACATCTTCGTCGGTTCACCAGGCTGGAGTCTTTCATCGACGGAGAGCGCCTACTCATCGATTACTGACATCTTTGCTTCACCGCCTGAGCCCGATTGGAGCCCTAAATCCGGAGGACCTGCCGTAGACTCAGGCGCCAATCCCGTCCTGTATCTGCCGGTCACCGATTTCCCTGATTTCGACTTCTTGATCGATCGAAACGGCACCTCTCGAGGTAGCGGCGGCAGTTGGGATACGGGCTATTTGGAATTCAGTTCCGGAGCCTCCGTTCCAGTCGCACCGACCGGATTGGTTGTGCAATAGATTCTTTCTGGATACAGGCGCCACGTCTTGCGGATCAAATGGGGAATCCACGGGACCCGTAGCGTTCTGCGCCTCGACCACCAAGTTTCGGGAGCATCAGGGCTTCTTTTGGGGATTGTAAGCCCTCCGGCTTGGCGGACCACCGACTGGTTGCTTTGGAGATCGAATCCCGATTCGGTCGTTGCAGTGCCTGCCCCCGCATCTTGCTTGGATAACCCGACGAAGAAGGAGTCCCCGGCCAGTCGCTTACAGAAGGGACTGGTTTTTGTGAAGGTATCTTCACCACCATGAACGGTTTGGCCCTGACGTTCACTCTCCTGAGTGCGCTCGCACTTCTCCTTGTGCCAAGGCGTTGGGCCTTCCTCCCACTGCTCGCCGGGGTCTGCTATATCACTTATGGTCAGGGAATTGAAGTTGGAGCGCTCAACTTTACCGTAGTCAGAATCCTGATTTTCACAGGTTTCGTTCGTGCTATCTCGCGCGGTGAGAGGATTGTGGGAGGGTTCATCGTCCTCGACTGGGTGATGATCGCTTGGGGTTTGGCAGCAGCCGTCAGCAGCCTCGGGCACGATGATCCTTCCGGAGCCCTTATCTATCGACTGGGCCTCTTCTATGACTGCGGAGGCGTCTATCTTCTTGTTCGGACGTGGTGCCGGGATGTCGAGGATGCTGTCCACCTTCTTCGAGTCTGCGCTTTCCTCTTGGTTCCGGTCGCCTTCGAGATGCTTACCGAGAAGCTCACGGGGCAGAACAGCTTCTCGGTCTTCGGAGGCGTCTCTCTGGAGTCGGCCGTCCGGGAGGGAAGGATTCGTGCGCAAGGTCCGTTCATGCATCCGATCCTGGCAGGCACAGTTGGTGCCGTCTGCCTGCCGCTACTGCTTGGCTTTTGGCAGAAACACCGGTGGAGCGCAGTCCTGGGTTCTGCATCCTGTCTGACAATGGTTTTCGCCTGCGGGTCATCTGGACCCATGATGAGCGCCATTTTCGCGATCGGTGCACTCTTTCTCTGGCGTTACCGCACTCACATGCGAACCTTGAGGTGGATGGCCGTACTCACCTACATCGGCCTGGACCTGGTCATGAAGGTTCCCGCCTACTATCTCCTGGGACGTTTCGACCTGGCAGGTGGGAGCACCGGGTGGCATCGAGCCGAACTGATCAACTCGGGAATCCGTCATCTCGACGAGTGGTGGTTGGCCGGAACGGACTACACCCGGCACTGGATGCCCACTGGAGTCTCTTGGAATCCCAACCATACAGACATAACCAACCATTACCTTGCCATGGGAGTACTCGGAGGCCTGCCGTTGATGATCCTGTTCATCGTGGTGATGGTGATCGGATTCTCTTATGTCGGTCAATCCATCAGGGCGATACCTGAGACGGAGCAGGAAAGCCAGCGGTTTGTATGGGCGCTGGGTGCCTCGCTCTTTGCCAACGCAGCGACCTGCATCTCAGTCTCCTATTTCGATCAGTCCTTCGTCTTTCTCTACCTTACCCTGGGCTCGATCGCATCTGTGAAATCAATGGTGACCCGCAAGAAGTCAGCACTAGAGACCGAAGCTCCGGCTTCACCTACCGCTTCTCAAGTGACCAAATTGCCCATAGCCTACCGTCCGGGCTTCAACACAAACTGGTCTACCTCACACTTACACTCTCATCACGAAGACAATCCGAGATGAAGGCGAAAACTGTCAGGCAGATTGCTGATTGGCGCCTTTGCCTCGGATGTGGTGCGTGTTCCTATATCTGTCCGGACGACAAGATCTCGCTTTTCGACTGCGCATCCGAGGGTATACGGCCACTGGTCGCAGATGAGTATTGCCTGGCATGCAGGGATTGCCTGACTGTCTGCCCAGCCCATGGGATTGACCACAAAGAGCCTCTCCCCCGTTCGGGTTTGATCGCTGAGGTGCGGGAAGCGTTCGGTCCGGTCCTTGAAATCTGGGAGGGACATGCGACGGATCCCGAGATCCGGTTCACGGGGTCCTCCGGCGGAATCCTGACCGCTCTATCGCTCTTCTGCCTCGAGGCCGAAGGATTTCATGGTGTCCTGCATATAGGACAAGATCCCGCCCGCCCACTTCGGAACCATACCGTTCTGAGCCGGACCCGGCGGGATCTTCTGAACCGCACCGGTTCCCGGTATGCACCGGCCTCGGCCTGTGAATCACTACAACTGATTGAGGACGCGCCCGCGCCTTGCGTATTCATCGGACAGCCTTCAGAAGCGACTGCGTCTCGTAAGGCAGCGGAGCTTCGTCCTCGATTGAAGGGCAACCTTGCACTCGTCCTTTCGTTCTTTTGCGCGGGTTCCCCATCCACCCAGGGGACTATCGATCTCCTGAGATCCGCAGGTATCGACCCCGACTCGGTCGAGTCCTTTCGCTATCGTGGCAACGGCTGGCCCGGAATGTTCACCGTCAAGTTGAAAGATGAACCCAAGGCTCGACCCTTGATGTCGTATGCCGAATCTTGGGGATTCGTTCAGGCCTACCGACCGTTCTCAACCCATCTGTGCCCGGATGGGACCGGAGAGGATGCAGACATCTCCTGCGGCGATCCATGGTATCGTCCCGTTGAGGCGGGTGAAGCCGGAAGTTCGCTGGTGCTGGTTCGGACCGAACGCGGCAGAGAGATCCTGCAGAAGGCGATTCAAGCCGGCTACGTTGTTCTGAAACCCGCCGAACCGTGGAAGCTGCTAGCGTCCCAAAAGGGTCTCGTTGCCAAACGCGGCGCCGTCTGGGGTCGGCTGGCTACCATGCGTGCGATCGGACTCCCTGTTCCTAAGCTCCGCGGATTCTCGCTCTTCAAGAACTGGATGAAGCTGACGCTATCAGAGAAACTGCGTTCCACAGTTGGCACACTTCGTCGGGTCATCACCCGAGGCTACTACAGGCCGCAGGAACTGAGAAGAGACTGATCCCGGCGACTTTGCGTCGAGGACCGGCGACCGAACGAACTCCTCACTTGAATACGTCCACCATAGCGAGCGAACCCCGTCCGCCGGTCCCACGAGATGCCGTATCTATCCTTGTGGGAATCGCATCCCATGGTCATTCCCAGGATCACTTCCTTGCTCGAATGATCGAGGAGTTCCGGGGCTTCCGGCACCCTGTCCGCATCGTCGTAATGTCAAACCTGGACAAGAGGTTCGAGGACGCTGAGACACTGGTCGGTCTGCCATCTCGAAACCCCTACTCCCTCCCGTTTGCCCATCGAAAGCTTTTTGCGCAGCATGTTGAAGAGTTTGATCTCTTCATCTATACCGAGGATGACATCCACATCACAGAGCGCCATGTCGACGCCTTCCTGGACTCCCAGTCGTTGCTCAATGGCGACGAGATCGCAGGGTTTCTTCGTTCGGAGGTAGACCCCAAAGGCAACAGATACATAACCAGCATCCATCATCATTTCCACTGGCTGGTCGACTCGATTGTCGATCGCGGCGGTCAGAAGTTTGCCCGTCTCTCAAATGATCACTCCGGTTGCTTCCTTGCAACACGGGACCAGCTTAGGGTAGCGATCGCTTCAGGCGGCTTCCTCGTGCCTCCTCACGCCGAAACCTACGGGATGCTCGAGACCGCAGCTTCCGACCTCTATCGAAACTGCGGATTCAGGCGTCTGATCAATCTCTCGCGGATTGATGATTTCGTCCTTCCGCACATGCCAAACAAGTACTACCCCGTTCTCGGAATTGCCGAATCGGAACTGCGTGTTCACACTGAAACGCTCCAAGCACTCGAAGTCAATGGCGGCTGGAAAGGCCGGCTAATCTCACCCGCCAGCCGCGCACCCGGATTTCGGTGGTCGATGGATCTGTATTCGTCCGAGCACCATGAATTGCTTCGAAAGCTGCCGACTGCAGCCTCGAAGATCCTCTCCATCGGATCTGGAAACGGCTCAAACGAAGCGTGGATGCAGGAACGCGGTCATGAGGTACTTGCGATTCCCATCGATGCCGTCTTCGGCGCTGTTCTCCAGAATCGTGGCATTCCAGCGATCATCGCCCCATTCGAGCAGGCTCTCCAACAGCTCAGTCCGCGCCAATTCGATGCAATCGTCATGGCCGACGGCCTCCACTTGGTGCCCGATCCAGCTTCATGGCTTCGGTCTCTACCGAAGTACTTGAATAGAAACGGATCCGTTTATGCCTGCGTGGCCCACGGGGGCAACCGTCTCGAGTGGATTCGTGACCTCTGTAAAGAAGGTTCCTTTCAGCCTCTTTCCAGCTTGTTCGTTCGAACCGGTGTCCACCCGGTCAATCCCGAAATGCTCCGCCAATGGTTCCGGGAAGCTGGGTTTCAATCGCCGACCATCGAACCTCTACTCACTGAAAGACGGCGTGCCATTGTCGAGCGGGGCTTTCGCCATCTAGCCTTCGAATTGGCCTCCCACTTCCTGGTAGTCGCCCAAGCTACGCACTGAGACGATGTCACCACGCGTCAGCATTGGATTGCCCGTCTACAACGGTGCCAACTTCCTCGAACGATCGATCGATTCGATCCTCAAACAGGACTTCGAAGATCTCGAGTTGATTGTTGCAGACAATGCTTCGACCGATGCAACCGAGGCTATCTGTCGTTCCTACCTCGAGCGGGACTCCCGGATCCGTTACTTCCGAAACGAGTCGAATGTCGGAGCAGCGGGAAACTACAACAAGACATTCCAGCTTGCCCAGGGCTCCTATTTCAAATGGGCGGCGCACGATGATGAGTGTCATCAGTCGATGATCGGCAAGTGTGTCCGCTACCTCGACTCGGCACCGCTAAATGTTGCGATGGTCTATCCACTGGGGGAACTGATAGACGAAGAAGGAGTCACCCTTGAGAGTCCGCTCGATCGTATTGCTTCCTCCGATCCACGACCCTACCGAAGGCTGTCCCGCGTCTTGTGGTCACTGAACATGTGCGATCCCGTCTTCGGTCTCATACGAGCTGACTGCCTGCGACGAACGCAACTGATCGGACCGTTCTTCGGGGCAGACTATGTTCTGCTGGGTGAACTGGCGATGCTTGGCCAGATTCACGAAATCCCGGACGTCTGCTTCCGCCTTCGGGCGCACCAGAAGCGGTCAATGAAGGCCAACGCCACCCGAAAAGCCAGGGCAGCCTGGTATACAACGGATGGAACCCGGCGGCAACTTCCACTGCCGAACTGGGACCGAATGATCCTTGAAATGGCCCGGTCCGCCCTGAGGGCTGAGATTCCGACCTATTCCCGCCTGACCTGTTGCCTTGCGGCAGTTTCGACCCACTACTGGCGCCGTTTCAGGAACTTTGGCGGGCGTATCAAGACCCGACTTCTGAACAGGACCGCAAGAAGCTAGGCCTTTGGATGCGAATCCATCCGCCTGGAGTTTCGCCTTGCGGCCAGACGCTTCTGCCGATCTCGCTCTTCCTGATCGTCATTCCATGAACCCGATCTCCTCCAGAAATATACAACTGGATATCCTCCGTGGGATCGCGATCCTCCTTGTGATCGGTCGGCACGTGGAACTTCCCCGACCAGGAGGGCTTGCAGGGGAGTTCGCCTACCGTTGGTATCAGATCGGATGGATAGGCGTTGATCTATTCTTCGTCCTCAGCGGATTTCTGATCGGAGGCCTTCTGATCAAAGAATTCGCGAAGAACGGGAGAATCAGGATAAGCCGGTTCCTGATCCGACGCGGTCTAAAGATCTATCCTCTATACTTCCTGTTTATTGCCTACGTGATTCTGTGGCCAGCTGTAAAGGCCCTCAAGTCCGGTGGCGAGCTATTCCCGACATTCACATCCCAATGGTCGCTCTACTGGCCCAATCTTCTTTTTCTTCAGAACTACATCGGAACGAACCCTGCAGGCCACACGTGGACTCTGGCCGTCGAGGAACACTTTTACCTGATTCTTCCCTTCGCACTCGTAACGTTGATCGCGACCAAACGAATCAGGTGGCTGATACCGATCTGCATTCTCATGGTTCCAGTCTTCCTGGGCTTTCGCTGCTTCTCTGTCTACATCGATAACCCCTATGCCGTGTCAATGGCCGCCACCCACCTGAGACTTGAGGCGCTTCTTTTCGGGGTGGGATTGCGCGGCATTGCCGAGATGCACCCTGCCCGGTTTGCCGCTTTCCGCCGGTGGCGCCTTCCATTGCTTATCTTCGGCCTCGCTTGCTGGTTCCCGAACTTCATTCTGGATCCATCTACCGTATTTGTCAGGACACTCGGCTTGACCGGTACCCTGCTTGGGTCCGCCGCCTTTCTCGTGGCAACCCTTCATACACATGCCTCTGATTTCGCCGGTTCACGTAAACTCGTAACATCTGCGGCAAGGGTCGTGAGCTGGATTGGGGTATTCTCCTACGGCATCTACCTCTGGCATGTGACGACGATTGGCATACTTGAACGCGTCATCTCAGACCGGATTCTCACTACACCTGGAGAGGTGACCACTATGGAATGGCTCCTCATCACCACCTTGGTTACGATCGGAGTGATCGCTTCAGGTGCATTCATCAGCCGAGTGATCGAATGGCCTGTGCTTCGGTTTCGAGATCGATTCTTCCCGTCCTTATCCGGGCCGACCGACGCCATTGGAGGGAGTCGGACTTCGAGCGGTGAACGCCATCCCGAACCAACCGCGCAGGCTCCCACGAGGGGGACAACGCCCGGAATCTGACGAACTGTCGTGATTTCATGAATAGGCCTGTTACAAAAAACAAGGGACCACGAAGTGCCGCAGGGAATGCCATATGGAATGCCTTCTCAACGTTCTGGGGCATCGCCATCAGCTTCGTTCTCGCGCCTCTGCTGATCAAGAATCTCGGGACGGATCAATACGGGATTCTCCTGATAATCTGGTCCGTGACCGGAATGCTCGGGGTCATGAACTTCGGGATGGGTGAGGCGACTCTCCGCTACGTTGCGCTGTATTTTGGCAAGGACGACCTGAGCGGGGTCAACCGCGTGATGGGCTCCACCCTCACTTTCTATCTTGTCGTCTGCCTGCTTGCAGGCACCGGTCTCTTTCTCGGGTCTCCCTACCTGGTCAATGTTTTGAGATACCAGCCGACCAGACCGGACTGGTGGAATGGTTGTTGCGGATTTCTGCCCTCGTCTTCTCCCTCGGCATCGTCTCGCGGGCCTATGGCGCCATTCCCATGGCGCTTCACCGCTACGACATAACCGGAAAGATAAGCGTGGTTCAGAGTGTCGTGCGCTCCGGTGGCTACATCATCCTGGCGGTCTCGGGATTCGGGCTCGGCCATATTGTCGCCTGGGACCTGCTCACCCTGATCGGCACGATCTCGGTCCAGGCCATCGTCATCCGGATGCTCGCGCCCGGGGTAAGGATCTCCCCCACATTTTCATTCAATGGACTGAGGGAGATCTTCGGGTTCAGCGTTTTTTCCTTTCTTACCTATCTGTTCTTCATGTTGCACCGTGAGTCCGGAAAAATGATCCTCGCCGGAAAGCTTGGGCCGACTCCGGTTGCCTATCTCGGCACTCCCGACAACGTTTCCCTTCGACTTCACATGGTTGTCGCCAGTGGAAGTGAGACGCTGATGCCCCGGTTCAGCGCAACAGGTGAGGCCGACGTCGCCCGCGACCTTTTTCGCAACGGTACGTGGTCATCACTCTCCGTTTCACTCATCCTTCTCATACCGTTGATCGTCCTGATGCCGGATTTCCTTTCCCTGTGGATTGATCCGGAGTTTGCCCTTGCGAGTTCCCTCGTCGGCCAGTTCGTCGCACTGAGCTACATCTCTCAAGGCGCCTACGCCCCGGTCGCAACCTACTTCCGGGGGATCGGAAAGCCGTGGATGGTCACGGTCACCGTCCTCCTCGCAGGACTGACCATGCTCTTTTCAAGCCTTATTCTGATCCCGAGGATCGGCCTCGAAGGAGCGGGCTATTCGTATGCGCTTGCGTCAGTCCCAGCAATGCTCGCTGTGATTCACGGCTGGTTCTATCTATTTGGTGGCCGATCGTTCCCCGGGTTTCTTCGCATGATCTGCCTACCTCTCGCTGTGGGTGCCCTCGCCTACTGGCTACTTGTCACGATCCGATCGATGATTCCAGCAATGAACTGGCCGATCCTGATTGTCGCAGGCGGAAGCTTTGCGGGGATTATGACGATCTCGCTATTCGGCTCCGATTGGCTCATTGGTGGACCCGGCGCACCGTCAAGGCAATTCATTACAAACCTCCTGGCGAAACCCAGGGTTGCGGCAATCCTGCATCGATTCGGATTCCGGGGTGAAACCTAGGGTCGTACAGCAGAAGTCCACTGGATCGGTCTTCTACGCACAGATATCTCAGGCCCACCAAGCGCCTGCTCCCATACCCTCAAGTGAAAAATCGCAGCTTAAACGTCACGAACGTCTCCCGATCGGAACATCACGACTCTCATGAGGTGAGGATGACCGACCGCTTCACAGATGATCGGCCATCCGGAAGAGTAATCGGCTCTGCGGTTAATGGCGTGTTGCGCAGAGGCGTTGACAGAGAACGAGTGCTCGCCATTGACCACGGGGCTCTTCGAATTCGGCCACTCGTCCGTCCTGGATGGAACCGCGCGGGAGTCTCTTATGGCCCGTTTCCACGCCAGAACGGTCTCGCCTTCGGGGCATTTCTGTCCAACTGCCACAATACCTCTCAGAGCGGTCCGATTCTGGAAGGCGTCTACATGCGGATCAGACGGTGGATCCTCGGGAGCGAGACACAGGCACCTCTCAAAAGGTTCTTCGTCTGGATCAGGAGCAGACAGAAGCGGCACTTTCCCCGACAATTACTGCATTGGCTGATCGGGGGATCACGATTCCTTCAAACCAAGTCGGTCGATGAGAATCTCGCTGTCGGTTGGTTCCCTCAGGAGGCGCCGGACAACCCCCTTGTCCAGGGAAATGGAATCATCATCCATGCACTCGGCCCGGAATGCGGCGAAGTCTGGCTCCGCGTGGGTGACTTCTGCCGCCGGACGATTCGAGGCCTCCAGAATATTCCCATGTATTACTTCGTGGTGCTCCGAGAGAAGGGTGCGGCCTACTACGCCGCCTCGATTCCAGACGCACGGAATATCGTCGCCGCTCCCGGAATGCAACTTCTCGCAATCGACTCCTTTCATGCCGATTCTCAGCTCTATGCCGGCATCCACCAGAGCGCACTTGGCCAGATCGGCTTTCGGGCCGAAACCAGGGTCTACGGCACGCGGATTGCCCAGCTGCCGGGATTCGAGAACTGGTATGGCTCAGCCTTCGCAGCCGACGGACTCAGGGGTACAGGTCAACTGGATGCTTCCACCGCTGAGACCGGTGGCAGATGGAAGGTCTCCGAGGGATCCCTGCAAAGAACTGAAGACGGTGTCATCTCCACGTGCCCGTGCAGCGTCGCTCTCCTCCAAACACAGAAGGAACCCGCAGGCGTCGTTCATCTCCTGATTCAGACAGATGCCGAGCCAGTATCGGGAGTCGGATTGATCTGGCGTGCTCGGGATTCTCAGAACTACTGGTCGATACGTGTAGGTACAATTGGATGCATGCTCTCACTGAAACTCGACGGTCGAATCATCGAGTTCCCCACCACTACTGATGTCCGGCTCCTGCCCAACGCCCAGAACTCTCTTCAGGTCTCTGACGATGGCGCAAGCTTCGCTCTCTACTTGAACGGCGACCGCATTTTGGGAAATCGCCTGCATGATTCGCGGCTCGCGGAGGAATCCGGTCTGGGTTTCGAGATTCTGGATGACGACGGCCGCGTCACGGTTCAATCGATTGAAGGACACCCGAGAGTCGTCCCGATCCCCGACTGCTTTGACCTTGGAAAAGCCTGGATCGAAAGCGGCAACCGCGTTGTCGCAGGCGACAACTTCGATGGAGGGAGCGGCGACCTGGCGGGGCGGACGACGCCCACCGGGGGACTCACCTGGCAGAGGCCGGTAGGAACCGGTGTCTTCGAACTGACCGGGAACGGAAAACTGAAAGTCAGAGGTTCGCTCAAAGAACCGTGCCCCGGTCGCACCGCCTACACCGTGCCGTGGTCGAGCTCGGGCTTCGCCGACATTGCCGTTCGCATCACTCCGCCGGGAACCGGTCGGGGCCAGCGGGAGCGTGGACGGGGGGGCATCATCATATGGCAGGACGCCGCCAATTACCTGACTTTCAGTGCGTTTGTCGACGACTACTACGGCTTTTCGATCGCCGCCTTCTTCCACATCGATGGCTACGAAGAGCTCTTCGATGCAATCTGGACCAACCTTGGGGATCGGGTCTTCTGGGGCATCCCCTATGACTTTCGCGTAGTCTTCAACGGCGAAACGTTCCTTTGCTACGTCAACGGTGAGCCTGTTCTCTATCGGGCGCTGTCAGATATTTATCCGCATTGCGAATCCCTGAGCATCAATCAGGTGGGCCTTGTTGCCAATTGGGAGTGGGGGAATGACACAGGAACACTCTTCGAGAACTTCAACGCCCGAGACAAATCATGACCTGCCAACGAATCATGCTGAGGATTCTCCGTTCCGGGTGTCTGGGCTCGGTCGGAGATCGCCTGATGCATCGCCGGGCGTGGACGATCGAGTCCGGCGAGGGAGCCGGCCTCAGGTTCCGGGTTTCCCACAATCCCGAGTTCATTTCCGGGACGAGCGAGCTGCCGATTCAACGGGCAATCGCTTCAAATCTGAAGGCAGGCGACGTCTTCTACGACGTCGGCGCCAACCTGGGATTCTTCTCCGCAATTGCAGCACGGCGGATTGGTCCGACCGGAAGAACCTATGCCTTCGAGCCGGTCCCGGAGAACGCCGGCTACGTGCGTGAAAATGCCCGAATCAACGGCTTCACCAACCTCGAGACTTTCGAACTTGCCGTCGGTGCAGAGCCAGGATTCGCCGATTTCTTTCTCGCGAAGTGGCAGGGCGGCTCATCCCTGTTGGAGGATTCCGTACCCGCAACTGAAATGGCCGGAAAATGCAGAGTCGAAGTCGTTACACTTGATCGGTTCGCTCTCGCTCACGGACTTCGGCCGCCGAACTTCGTCAAGATCGATGTTGAAGGCGCGGAGCACCAGGCGATCGAAGGGATGCGGACCATTCTGAAGGAATTCAAGCCGATCCTGCTCTACGAGGTCGACGACGCTAGTCCGGACGGACTTCAACGACGGTGGGACGATCTGGACGCCCTGGTCCAGAGTCAAGGGTATCAAATCAAAAGGATTACGGGTTCCTATCCCAACACGAACTGGTTTGTGGGCCATTCTCTTGCGCTGCCTTGAGCGGCCTGACGCAGGCGGCCGACATCTGCCCCCTGTCTCCATCTCCCTAAACCTGGAGGCTCTCTGATCGTTCACCAAGCGACAGCCGTGGCGAAGTCGTATGGGGCACCACCCATGGCGAACTCAATGCGGGCCGCCCGCCAGATTCCTCATCTAGAAACATGAATCACGCCCCTCCACCCGGACACCCACGAACCAATTCGCTGTTCCAGCTGCTGTCTGAATTGGTCTGCCCCTATTGTGGGAATCGTTTCGAGATTTCCCATGACCGCACTGTGTCGAACCCACAGAGCGAATCGGACCCGCCTGGTTCCGGAATCCTAAACTGTGAGTGCTACGAGTATCCGATCGTCGATGGCATTCCAATCATCCAGCAGATCGACGGCCTCTCTTCCGTCACAAGTCTGGTCAAAGAGGGTAACGCCACCCAAGCATTGCTCCAGGCATTGAACCTGTTCCGAATTACATGGGCTCAGAGATCGCGCTGGCACCAGGTTCACTACCACCTGAACTGCCGGAGGCTGATCTCCGATAAGCGCATGGCATTCACCACCGCCGCCCAACTGGCGAGGCGCCCCAAGGTATTCGCAGACTATCTCGTCCATCGTTACGCAAATACGAGTTTCCTATCCGCCATCGGCCCCCTTCTGCTGATTCGATCGCTCGTGAACATTGGACAATCGGACGACGGCATGCCCCCTCGGGTCCTCGACGTTGGATGCGGTGCGGGGCACGCCACTTTCCTGATGAGCCTTCTCTACCCAGAAACGTCGATTGTCTCGGCGGATCAGGATTTTGTGAACGTTTATCTGGCACGGCGCTTTCTTGCGCCGGAGGCCATCCACCTTTGCATTGATGCGGAGGTGCCGGTTCCTTTCCCCGACAATTCCTTCGATGCCGTATTCTGCCTTGATGCCTTTCATTATCTTCGGTCGAAGAAAGCCATCGTAACTGAACTGACCCGGATACTTAAGGCGTCGGGAGCCTGGGTCTTCCCGCACCTTCACAACAAACTCCAACCCAACTTCACCGCTGGAATACCTCTCTCGCCCGAAGGCTATCTGAAGTGTTTTGAAGCGGCCAACCCAAAGCTATTCGATGAGGCAGCCGTCCTGAGGTCCCTGAGTGCAGGCAGGCCACCCGATTGGCAGACGGGCTCCGATCCGCGGGATTTGACCGGATGTCCGAATCTCACCATGATAGGCGGGCTGCGGGGCGATGCTGAGATCAATTCCAGTTCTCTTGCCGCACTCAACCCGATCAGCCAGTACCTCCAGATCAATCCGATCTTCAAGGTCCATCGAACCAGATCTGCTTTTAGGGCCTCCTTCGAGTGGCCAAACAAGGTAATGGCCTCTGAATGCGCCGCGGTTGAGGAGTTCATTCCGTCGGAAGTCGAACTGACCCCAGACAGCCTCGGCAAATTGCAGAGAGGCAACTGGGATTGGGAGGATCCTGAAGTCCGGGGACTCATCACCCGGTTTGTCGCCGTGCCGTTGCCGTCCCGATATACGCCGCACACAGTCCCCGCCGGCAACGACGGCGGATGATAGCTGATTGGCGGGTCCCAGTCCCACTCGCGCAAATCTCCGCCGGCTCATCGGCAACCCGCCCCATCTACCCCGAGCCTCCGGTATGAACCAGACTGGATCCACCGACTTAACTGCTGTGATAAGGAAATCCCCTAAATTTCTGCGGGAAACCCCTAAGCGAACCTCATGCTGGCCCACACTCATGCCGAGTTGACCGTCGCGGCTCCTCGGTCCAGTCTCCCTTGGACCTGAGAACGAAATTTCTGGGTCTTGAGAAACCAAGCCCAACACCACAATCTCCTATGTTTTCCAAATTCTCCCGCAAGACGTCACATCTCCCGCTTTCTCCGGTCTGGTTGGCCCTCGGCCTTCTGGTCGCACCGAATCCTGCCTCAGCATGGACGGTATCGGTCAACAAGCAGAAGGAAATCTGGATTTCTTCGGATCCAACCGGACCCGGCGGAACAGGTAGCTACACAGATCCCTTCAGGGTTTCGGACGCGACTGACTTCGATACACTGATGGCTGACGCTCTTGCCTCAGGCATCAAGACCATCCAACTGGCTCCAGGAACCTACCAAACCCAAGGATACATCGATTCCTCTATCGGATCCAAATGGACCTTGGGTCCCGGAACCCGGCTTATCGGGTCGGGCGTCGCCAATACAACTCTGATCCGCGATCGCACGGTCTTCAATGAAACTGGTGGAGATGCGGAGGCGTCCATGATCAGGGCTTTCGGTGACCATGTCACTGTCGCAGATTTGACTATCGACTGCAATTCGCTGCCGGCGGATGCCCGCAACGTTCACGCCGTCCAATTCAACGGGAACTACTGCACTGCCCGCAATCTCACCGCCCTGCGGGCGATTGGTCAATATGTCAGCGAAGGCGATTCCCACGAGAGTCTGGTCTTCGCCGCTCTTGGCGACGAAGACACAATCGGCAACGTGTTTGAGTTCTGCGTTGTTCGTGACGTGGTCACCCCGACCCGCGAAGGTTCGAGTCTCTTTCTCAGTGCGTTCTACGCACAGGGATCCGCCACGTTCAGAGAATGTAGTGCCTTCCTTCCGGTCGACGCCGGAGTGGGCTTCAATACGGAATCCGCCGAACGTCACCTTCTCGACAGAAGCTTTGTCGAAGGAGGGCTCCTGCCGGTCTTTGGTGAAACCGGCCAATACCAGAACCTGATCATTCTGCCGAGTGACCTTCCGAACAGCCCACCGAGTATTGCGATCTCCAGCCCGGCTCCTGGAGCCCTGTTCATTACGCCCAACCCGATTACGATCTCAACCAATGCGTCTGATGCCGACGGGATCGTTACAAGTGTCGCATTTTATGCCGGTTCGACTCTCCTGCACACGGACACCACCAGTCCGTTCAGCTTCTCCTGGATCAATCCCCCGATAGGCGATCATGATCTTCAGGCTGTCGCGACCGACAACCAAGGAGCAAGCAACACCTCAACCCTTGTTCCGGTTTCCGTTCAGAATACGCCTCCGGCAGTCAGCATCTCCAGTCCCTCAGCCGGAGCAACCTTCCCGGAACCCGCAACGATTGCCATACAAGCCAATGCCTCCGACGGCAACGGGACTATTGCTAGTGTCGCGTTTTTCCAAGGGTCAACCCTCCTGGGAACCGATACCTCCGCCCCCTATGAATTCGACTGGACAGGAATGGCTCTTGGAGACTACAGCCTGAGTGCGGTCGCGACAGACAACCTCGGGGCCTCAACTACCTCACCAGCGATCCAGGTCTCTGTCGTCAATTCCCTGCCCACGGTGAGCATCACGAGTCCGTCCTCGGGAACGGAATTCGCCGCACCGGCGTCAATCGTCATCAACTCCACTGCCTCAGATGCAAACGGCTCGGTTGTCCGCGTTGACTTCTATTCCGGCGTCACCCTGATCGGCAGCGATCTGTCCAGCCCATTCAGCTTCACCTGGAACGGTGTCACCGCCGGGACCTACTCAATCTCGGCAACAGCCACGGACAATCTGGGAGCCACCAGTTCCTCCATACCCGTCAACATCAACGTTGTGACTTCGGGTGGCTACTCTCCGATAGGCGATTCACGTGTCATCTTCTGGCTCGACTCATCCGACTCAACCGGACTCTTCCAGAACGAGGCAGGGACTCAGCCAGTGACGACAAATGGCCAGTTTGTTGGGCGATGGAACGACAAGAGCCAGAACTCGTGGCATGTGAGCATTACGGGAGGGGGTGACAGCAATCGACCGATCTTCTCGACAAACCAACAGAACGGAAAGCCCTCCATCCGCTTTGACGGGTCTGGGGATTTCCTTCGCTCGACATCCGCTCGTCTGAATGGCAATAACTACACAGTCTTCGTTGTTGCACGAAGAGTTTCGGAAAAGTGGCTCGAGGCCATTCTGAGTATCCACGATTTCGAGAACCACGATTGGAACAATCCACATTCCCTGGTCGTTGGTCAGACCGCCGACAGCGGAGATGTCTACGATGTCAGGGACGATATCGTCTTCAGCACTCGCCCGCACCCGGGAAGCGGGGTCACCTTCACCTACGGCACAAGATTTGACGGATCCACGATCATGAGCTTCATCAATGGAGTTCCGGGCATCCCCGGTCCCTCAACCGGGAATCTGAGTGCCGAGCGCATCGTGCTGGGTGGGCGCGGCGAACCACGCTGGCCGGGCAACAACTACGAATACTTCGAGGTGCTGATCTTCGACGAGGCTCTCGACGATTCTGAGAGGCAGTCGGTCGAAGCCTACCTCAACCAAAAGTACGTGATCTATTAGGTTGCTTGGCAGGGATCGGGATCGCCCGGGAACCTTTCAGGGCGATCCATGTGGAGTTGTTCTCTGCCGGGAATTGGTGCAAGAACTGAGTATCCGAAGGACCGAGCAGCCCATGGCTTTGCCAGGCGCGGGCTTCTCCGCACCCTGAGAAGCTGATAGGAACGTCTGCTCCAATCGAACTCTTGCAGCCTGGTCCAGATGCGACTCTGGTAGGGAGGCCCCCAAATTTGTCCCCACCACCGAAAGTAACTCATAAGCACACATCAGGACCTGACCAAAAATGGCCTCCAAAGAACCTTGATGCACGACTGGTGCTTCAAGAAGAGTTTCCCATCTCCTCCAAACAGAATTCTCAAACTGATTTCTTATGGCAACACACCTCATAACAGGCGGCGCAGGCTTCATCGGCTCACATCTCGCTGACTATCTCCTCGATCGCGGGGAGAAGGTCATCGTGATCGACAACCTGAGCACAGGTCGGTACGACAATATCCAACACCTCGAAGGCCGCAGCGGATTCCAGGTCTTCATCGAGGATATACGTCACGCGTCCCTCATAGACGAACTCATCCGCCAGAGCGATCGGATCTATCACCTTGCCGCCTCCGTCGGCGTGAGACTGATTATCGAGAGGCCGACCGAATCGCTGATCAACAATATCGTCAGCACTGAGCGCGTCCTGGCGAGCGCCTCACGCTACCGGAAGACCGTCCTGGTGGCCTCCACTTCCGAGGTCTACGGCAAGAGCACGAAGGAGGCCTTTGCCGAGGGTGACGACACGGTCATGGGATCCACCGACAAGGCGCGGTGGGGTTACGCCAACTCCAAGGCCACAGATGAATTCCTGGCCATGGCCTACTACCAGGAAACCCGGTTGCCGGTCACCATCGCCCGGCTCTTCAACACGGTGGGTCCCAGGCAGACCGGGCAATACGGCATGGTCATACCCAATTTCGTCTCACAAGCTCTTCGAGGAACTCCAATTACCGTTTACGGTGACGGCACTCAATCGCGTTGTTTCTGCCACGTGAAGGATGTGGTCCCGGCTCTCGTTGAACTGATCACTCGCCCCATAACCTACGGGAAAGTCTTCAACGTCGGCTCGAACCGCGAGGTCAGCATGGGCGATCTCGCGAATCTCGTTGTCTCAATGACCCACTCCGATTCAGAAGTCCGCTTGGTCCCCTACGCAGAGGCCTATCCTTCCGGATTCGAGGATATGCAACGGCGCAAGCCGGATATAAGCCGGATCAACAAGCTTATCGGGTTCCAACCGAGCCGCAGCCTGGAGAATATTATTGAAGACGTGATCGCCGACCAGAAGGCACGCCTCGTTGAATCGGAGAGTTCCTCCGGATCAAGCAGCGCCTGAATCAGGAAGGGAACCGCCGTCTCTACGATCCGGCTTTCCGATCGGCGAATCGCCTCTTTACCTCGAACGGTGACCTGCGACCTAAGGCCTTCGCCTTTCAGACCTTCGACCCAGCAGGTCCATTCCATGAAGATCGCGTTCGTCTCCCAGCCATTTGACAACATGACTCCGCCCGTCCGAGGCGGTTCGTTGTCCATGTGGATCTATTACATGGCCCGCATCTGTGCGCGGCGAGGGCATGAAGTCACCGTATTCGGGAACCACGGCAGCAGACTCCATTCGAAGAAATGCCGCCACGATGGAGTGGAGTATGTCTTCACCCGAACCCTGGTCGATTCGGGAGTGAATCGACTAGGGCGGATCGCGGAAAACGCGCTACGTGCTATCGGCATGAAGCGGGGGACAAATCTTTCGACCAACGCGGGCTGGCATCATTGGGGTTACGCCCGGGAGGTAGCGCGCCACATTCGAAACGCGAAATGCGACGTCGTCCACATCATGGGCTACTCCCAGTTCGTCCCCGTCATCCGGCGTGCCTACCCCGACGTCAGGATCGCCCTGCATATGCAATGCGAGTGGTTGACCCAGTTTCCTCGCAAAGTGATTGAGCCACGTCTGCGCCAGGTGGACCTGATCATCGGATGCAGCGAGTACATCACCCGGTTGGTCGCCGACGGGTTTCCCGAGTTCGCAGACAAGTGTGTCACCGTACCCAATTCGGCCGATGTCATCCCCGAGGGATCCGCCGCCGTGCCGGCAGGGGAAAAAGTCCTGTTTGTCGGCCGGATCTCTCCCGAAAAGGGAATCCACGACCTGATAACCGCTTTTCACCTTGTCCTCGAGCGATTTCCGGAAGCAAGTCTCCATCTGGTCGGTGCCGCCGGTTCCGCACCCATCGAATACCTGGTAGGCCTGAGCGACGTGCCCTACGTCAAGGATCTCAGCCGCTTCTACGAGCGGCCGCCACTTGCGAACGGAAAGGATCCCTATCTAGTAACCCTCGAGGAACTAGCGGGACCCGAACTCGGCCGTCGAATTACCTTCGAGGGTCGTGCTGACCATGACAAGATTTCAGACCATT
Organism: Opitutaceae bacterium; assembly: GCA_041395105.1. Taxonomy (NCBI): domain Bacteria; kingdom Pseudomonadati; phylum Verrucomicrobiota; class Opitutia; order Opitutales; family Opitutaceae; species Opitutaceae bacterium. The sequence goes on from JAWLBB010000002.1 coordinate 943,391, forward strand.
ACCGGAATGCCGCAGTACTCGTCAATCCATCGCTAAGCGAGTCTTTCGGCATCAGTCTGGTAGAGGCCATGATGCTAAAGAAACCGGTTGTGGCCACCCGGGTCGGCGGAATGGCCCATACTGTGATTCCCGGCGAGACCGGTCTTCTTGTCGATCCGGCCAACCCGAACGCGCTGGCCGAGGCCATCTGCAAGGTGCTTGAGGACCCTGCACTTGCGCGACAGATGGGGGAAGCAGGCCGGAAACGAGCCGTTGGGCATTTCTCCTGGGAGCGATCGGCGGACCTCCTTCTTGAGGTTTACCGTGCCAGACCTTGTCACTCGGAGGCATAACATTGAACCTTCCTCGTCTTGAGTTGCTCAGGCGAGTCCTCCACCAAAGACACGGGATGACTCGCTGTCCAGGTCCGGATGAGAAAGCAACTATTTTTGCACCCCATCAGGATGACGAGACTCTCGGGTGCGGAGGCACAATTCTCCAAAAATCCGCCCTGGGAACCCCAGTTCATCTGGTCTTCATGACCGACGGCAGCACATCCCACAGCAGGTTTATCAGCCAGGATGAGCTTCGCGTCCTGCGGGAAAAAGAAGCACTCAACGCGGCCGGGATTCTCGGGCTTCACTCGCGACAGGTCGACTTCCTGAGGTTTCCGGACGGCCGACTTGGTCACCACCACGAGGACGCCGTGACGGAAGTCAGGAAGAGACTGCTCGCTCACCGCCCCGCCGAGATCTTCGTCCCCTACCGATTCGATGGCACCACGGATCACGAAGCTACCTACGCGATCGTGACCGAGGCACTCTGTGACATCGACTACGGTGTCACCCTGTTCGAATACCCGATCTGGTTCTGGAATCAATGGCCGTGGGTTTCCCTTCCACTCCGCCTCTCTCGGGAGCTCCCGAAAGAGGTGGCCCGTTCCATGAGGTTTGGACTGGGATTGACCTCATTCCGCCACTTCTCAACCGGCACCGACATCAGCAAACATCTGGAGGGGAAACGCGCTGCTCTGGCAGCACACCGATCCCAGATGGAACGATTGCAGAACGAACCCAACTGGCCCATTCTCTCGGATGTCTCCAATGGCCAATTCCTTGAATGCCTGCTCGATGACTGCGAAGTGTTCCGCGTCACGCATATTCCGGCGCACTCAGATCCGGCATGAGTTCACTCGCTCCGCCCCCAAGGAACTCCCCGTCGACTCAGACAGCCACCCGTTTCGCTCTTGTTGTCATCGCAATCGGTGTTCTGGTCTATTCGCTCTCACCGTTTGAGCCGTCTCTTGTCGTCGCTGAATTCCCGGACAGACTGAGAGAAGCGTTCAACCCGCAGGCACCCGATCTGGGATTGAAACTCGTTGGACATTTTTTCGCGTTCCTGATGCTCGGAACAGCGATCGAACTCGCATTCGGCCCACGACTCCGCGAGATCCGCATCCTCCCGTTGATTTGCCTGGTCGCCTTGGGATGCCTGATCGTGGAAACCCTCCAATTCATCCAATCCGATCGACACGCCCGGGTTGTCGACCTGATCTGCAACATCACTGCGGTGAGTGGAGCCATCCTGCTTCTCGGGCGTCTCGATGCGACAAAGCCGGTGCGTCTGGCCCTCGTTCGTGTGCTCACTCAAAGGATGGACCTTTGGATGGCGGGATTGTTCACCATCGGGTTCGTTGCCTGGATCTCAGCCGGTCTGTATCCGGCTTTCTTTCTCCAGACCAAATCTTGGGACTCGGGAATGGAGTTCTGTCTCGTCAATGAAACGGACGGATCACGACCGTGGCTGGGAAATCTCGCCTTCGTCGGTCTCTATGATCGAAGCCTTTCCAAGTCCGCTGTTGAAGACCTTAACGAGGCTGCGTCCCCTGAAGACCGGGATGCCGCCCGCATCCGCCTCGGGCTCGCCTTGGGCTACTCGTTTGACGAGTCTCCCTCCGGCCAGATTCTGCCCTCAGGAACAATCGCCTCACCGGACTTCGCCATCCCATTACCTGATGAGTACATTTCTACCACGAGCAACCCGTCCGCACTGGTGATCGATGAGCCCATATCCCTGAGACCAGACCATCCAGTCGGCCCTCTGGCCGAACGTCTGATCGAATCGGGTGCGTTCAGCATCGAGGTAGGGATAAAGGCAATGGATACCCTTCAAACCGGCCCCGCCCGCATCGTGACTTGGTCGGACGGCCCGTATCGGAGAAACTTCACCCTGGCACAGGATGGCGCAGACCTTGAGTTCCGGGTCCGAAACGGGGTCAACGGTGAGAACGGCCTTGTCCATGCCCTGCGAATCCGGGGCGCAGTCGATGCGAGTCCACAGCGGTTTTTCGCCACCTATGATCACGGCGTCTCCACCATCCGCGACCAGACCGGACGGTCTCTCAGCTCTGTCGATCTGCGGGAGCCGTTCGTCTACCTTGGGCTGGGCGCCAACGAAGGAGGAAGGATCGCCGGGGCCCTGCTCCTCGTCTGCCTGGTCGGTCTGCCCCTGTCACTCCTTCTTCATCGCCAGCCGCCGGTCTCACGCCATGCCATCGCCCTGTCCACAGTTATGATAATCGGCTCGCTACCCTTTCTTGCCACCTGCCTGCAAGTCGGCGGACCGCTCCATCTCAATCTTCTGTTCTGGAACCTCGTAGCCTGCTGCACTGCTTACCCGCTACTTCTGGGATTTGTCTCGAGTGGGCAGGAAAGAGCGGCTTCTGAAGCCACCGGCATTCGGTGAGGGAGAGGAGTTTGAGGGTTGTTGGTTGTTATTGGTTATTGGGAATTGGTTATTGGTTATTGGTTATTGGTTATTCGGATCCTATTCCCTACAATTCTCGAAAGGGAACTTTTTGAATCCATATCATAAAAATGCGATCGCGGCGCTCATCGTCATGTTGGCTCTCCTGTCAGGAGGTTGCCCTCCCAAGACTGATGAGGTCCCGTTTCTCAAGCATTGGGTGATTGATCCCAATCCGAATACCGGGAGAGAGTGCTGCTCGGATATCCTTGCCCTGGGCGACATCAATGGGGATGGGAATCTGGATATCGTTCTCGGCGCCGAGCAGGCCACCGACCCGGGGCTCGTCTGGTACGAATTCCCTTCGTGGGAAAAACATCCGGTCGCCAAAGGTGAGTTCACCACAGATGGAGAAGTCGCAGACATGGACGGAGATGGGGATCTGGACATCGCCATCGGAACGCTGACCGGCCAGAACGGTGAGATCCGCTGGTATGAAAACACCGGTCATCCCGAATCCGATGCCTGGCCACTTCATGTGATCGGAGCCGCTTACGCTCATGACCTGGACGTCGCTGATCTCGATGGAGACGGCGATATGGACGTCATCTCCTGTGACAAGAATGCAGTGGTCGCTTGGTACAATCACGATGGATCGTATGTCGAAAAGACACTCTTAAGGCGACCCGGAGAAGGCCTCGCGAAAGGTGATATCGACGGGGACGGCGATCCGGATATCGTCTATGGCGGGACCTGGCTGGAGAACCCAGGTCCAGATAGCGAAGCACAGTGGTCCGAGCACGATCTCGCTCCCGATTGGCCTGCGGAAACCCGCGTCGCACTGGATGACTTCAATAACGACGGTCGGGTGGATGTGGTTCTCTCCGTTTCCGAAGGCGAAGGCCCCCTATCCTGGTTTGAGAACCCGGAAGAGCCCAAAGGCGGTCGCTGGATCGAGCACCCTGTTTCCGAGGGCATCCTCACAGGCGCTCACTCGCTCCAGACGGCGGATTTCGACCTGGACGGTGACATCGATATTCTGACCGCCGAGATGCACACCTCCCGAGATCGTCGGGTCATCCTCTACCTGAATGAAGGAGACCACTTCTCCCCTCATGTTCTATCCGCGGAGGGCTCCCACAATATGCAGATCGGTGACATCGACCGCGACGGCGATACCGACATCGTGGGCAAGAATTACGGTGGGATCGGCCGATCGGTTGAAATGTGGGAAAACCTCGCGAGTCCGAAAGATGCGTGGACCTACATACCGGTCGATCAGAACCGGCCAAAGTCCGAGCAGGGCAAAATGGGACTCTGTTTTGCGGATGCCAATCGGGACGGCTTCTCCGACATACTCGCAGGTGGATTTCTCTACCTCAACCCGGCCGGAGTCCTCGCCAATCCGTGGACGAGAACCGCCCTCCCGGGTTCTCCGGACTGCTATGTCTCCCTCGACATCAACGACAATGGCCGGACGGATATCCTGGCATCAGACGGCCCGAACATCGTCTGGCTCGAAGCGCCTGCCGACAACGTGGGGCCCTGGACATCCACCGCGGTCGCGTCGATTCCTGAAGGAAGAACTCAGGGATACCTTCTTGCCAATCTGACGGAGAACCCAAGGCCTCAGTTTGTATTCTCCCGTGGCGAGCACCTCTTTTGCCTCGAGATTCCTGCCGCTCCCGGAACAGAGCCCTGGCCCCTTCACTTGCTTTCAACCGCGACATCCGAGGAGGCAATCGCGGCTGGCGACATCGATCATGATGGAGACCTGGACTTGGCAGCGTCGCTCGCCGACGGCGAACATCTCGTCTGGCTGGAAAACCCAGGGACTCTGGGCACCACATGGGAGACACATCCCATCGGATCCGGTAAGCCATGGGTCGATCGGATCGGCCTCGCCGATTTCGACAGCGACGGTCGACTCGATCTCGTCGTCACCGAGGAAAGACAGGATGGGGCCATCATGGCGGATCTGACCCTGTTTCACGGTCCCGGGAATCCAAAGCTGGACGTGTGGGATCGCACCATCATTGCCCGCCACCGTTCTCTGAACAGCATGGATCTGGCCGATTTCAATGGCGATGGGGCCGTCGACATCGCCGTGGCCGAACACACCGATCTTCGCGAGAGCAAGGGAGCCGTCGATAATCTGACTCTGGTCTACCTGAACGACCGCGAATCCCGATCGTGGATACCCACAGTTGTCGAACGCGGCCCCCACAGCAGTCACCTGGGGGCACGGACCGTGGATCTGGACAATGACGGTCATCCGGAGATCGTTTCCATCGGCTGGAACCAATTCCGTTTTCTTCACCTTTGGGCCCAGATTCCGGCGACAACCGCCGCCCGATAGTACGTAAGCGAATCCCCTTCTCCGGGAATCTATCAGAGACCCGCTCAGGGAAACCCTCAAAGAGCCGTTCACAGAGGTGCCGGGTCGTACCCAGCCTTGAGTCTGTGCCATCCCTCAAGAGAATGAATGGAGCACCAGTTGCCTCAATCGAATACACTTTATGAAAGTTGCCATCCTCGCAGGCGGCGTCGGAAGCCGCCTCTCTGAAGAAACCCAGATCAAACCAAAGCCGATGGTCGAGATCGGCTCCCGGCCGATTCTCTGGCATATCCTGAAGCACTATGCCCACTACGGGTTCAACGATTTCGTGATCGCACTCGGGTATAAGGGCGAGGTGATCAAGAAGTACTTCGTCGACTACTGTTCACTTGAGAGCAACCTGACGGTGAAGCTCGGATCGGGCTCGGTCATCCCTCACGGTAACGACAGTCCGGAATGGAATGTCGAATTGATCGACACCGGGAATGCCACCCTGACCGGCGGAAGGATAAAGCGCCTTCAGCCCTTCATCGGGAATGAACCATTCATGCTGACCTGGGGAGACGGCGTCTCAAACATCGACCTCGGCAAGCTCCTCGAATTCCATCGTTCCCATGGAAAACTCGCCACCGTCACGGCCGTGCGCCCGCCGGCCCGTTTCGGTCATATGACCTTTGATGGGGACACGGTGCTGGAATTCTCAGAGAAGCCTCAAGCGTCCGAAGGCTGGATCAACGGTGCCTTCTTCGTTCTGCAGCCGGAGATTTTCGACTACATCGAGGGTGATGCGACTCAATGGGAGCATGAACCCATGGTCCGTCTCGCCAAGGAACGTCAACTGATGGCTTACCGGCATGACGACTTCTGGCAATGCATGGACACCCTGCGGGACAAGGTCCTTCTCGAATCCCTCTGGCAGAAAGGCAACGCCCCCTGGAAGACGTGGAGTGACTGAGCCGGATGGCGGGTTGGGGAAGAGGTCGGATGGCGGAGGACAGAGGACAGAGGACAGAGGACAGAGGACAGAGGACAGAGGACAGAGGACAGAGGACAGAGGACAGAGGACAGAGGACAGAGGACGGGCTGAATTCTTTGCAATCGATTGCAACACATGTTTTCACATATCTATAACCAGTAACGACTAACGAATAACGAGGGCCCACCAGCGCGTTCGACCTTCGACCTTCGACTTTTGACCTTCGACCTTAGACTTCCCCCTTCTCTCTTACCTCTTACCGGCGGCAAAGCCGCCAACTTTCCAATATGAAAATACTCGTAACCGGACATCTCGGCTATATCGGCACCGTTCTCGTACCCATGCTGCTCAATGAGGGCTATGACGTCGTTGGCATGGACAGCGATCTCTACCGCAACAGCACATTTGGCGACAATCTCGTCAAGGTCCCTAATATCCAGAAGGACATCCGCGACGCTACCGTCGAAGATCTGAGGGGATTTGATGCCGTCCTGCACCTGGCAGGACTGTCTAACGACCCTCTGGGTGACATCGACAAAGAGCTGACCTACAGCATCAATTACCGCGCATCGGCTCACCTGGCGAAGCTCGCCAAGCAGGCCGGCGTCCCCCGCTTCGTCTTCTCCTCTTCGTGCAGCACCTACGGCGCCGGAGGCGAGGAACTGCGAACGGAGGAATCAACCTTCAACCCGGTGACACCGTATGGCGAGTCCAAGGTCCTGGCCGAGCGGGATATCGGAGCTCTGGCCGATGACACCTTCTCACCGACCTTCCTGCGCAACGCCACTGCCTACGGTGTATCACCGAGGCTTCGGTTCGATCTCGTCGTGAACAACCTGACCGCCTGGGCCTACACCACCGGCAAGGTTCACCTCAAGAGTGATGGCAGCGCCTGGCGCCCCATCGTGCATATCGCCGACATCTCGCTCGCCTTCATCGCAGTCCTCAAGGCGGACCGCGATGCCATTCACAATGAGGCCTTCAACATCGGCGCGCCGGGCGAGAATTACCGGGTGAAGCAGATCGCTGAAATCGTCCGCGACGTCGTCCCCAACTCGGAGCTCCGCTTCGCCGAAGGCGCCTCCGCGGATACGCGCTGCTACCGGGTTTCGTTCGACAAGGCGATCCACACATTAAAGCACTTCAAACCCGTCTGGAACGCCAGAAAGGGTGTGGAAGAATGCTACGCCGCCTACATCAAGTACGGCGTGACCCTGGAAGAGTTCGAAGGGCCCAAGTACCAGCGTCTCGCCCACATCAAGAAGCTTCTCTCAGGCCACGTCATCGACAACGACCTCCGTTTCCTCCAGCCCCAGAATGCCTAGAGGTCAGAGGTCAGAGGTCGGAGGTCAGCGATCAGCGACGAACTCATGGAGGAAATTCCATAGAGTCCAGGAATACATGGACACGCGTTGACTGAGCGACACGGCTACATCTCCCACTTTCCACCTTCGAATACATCTGACCTCTGACTTCCGACCTCCGGCTTCTTCCCGGCGGCGGAGCCGCCAACCTCCACCCTTCGACCTTCGACCTTCAGACTTTCGACTTTCTGACCATACTCAATAAATGAATACATTCGAACAACGCTGTGAACAGGCCCATTGCCGCGGTTGTGACCAGGTCGGGCTGAAGCCCGTCCTCGACCTGGGCCAGATGCCGCCTTCCGACCGCATTCTGACCAGAGCCCAGCTTGCGGAACCGGAACGACGGTTCCCTCTGGACGTCGGGTTCTGCCCGAGCTGCTCACTGGTCCAGGTTCTCGAAACGGTCCCCCCGAAGTACCTCTTTGGCGACGACTACATGTATTTCTCGTCATTCTCTCAAAGCTGGCTGGACCACTGCCGCGCCAACGCGCTGGACCTGATCGAACGCCGTGGACTGGGTGCCTCGAGCCTCGTCGTCGAACTGGCCAGCAATGACGGATATCTCCTGAAGAACTTCGTCGAAAGAGGCGTGCCTGTACTCGGGATCGATCCCGCTCCCCGTCAGGCTGCTGCCGCAGAGAAGATCGGCGTGCCGACCCTCAAAACCTTCTTCGATCCTGAAGTCGCAACGGACCTGAAGAAACAGGGAAAACAAGCGGACGTCATCATCGGGAACAATGTACTCGCCCACGTTGCCGACACGCATGGTTTCGTTGAAGGCATCCATACCCTGCTCAAGCCGGATGGCATCGTGGCCATCGAGGCTCCCTACCTGCGTGATCTCGTCGATCATTGTGAATTCGACACCATCTATCACGAGCACCTCTGCTATTTCTCCCTCACATCGGTTGATCAGTTGATGCGTCGTCACGGCCTTTTCCTCAACGATGCCAAACGCCTGCCCACCCATGGCGGCTCAATCCGCTATTACGTCGAGAAGGTCGAGAGTCCCAGCGACCGGCTTCGGGCCCTCCTGAAGGAGGAACACGACGTCGGGATAGACTCCCACGCCTACTACCGGGATTTCTCCCGCAGGGTCCAGGTTATCCGCAAGGATCTGGCCGACCTCGTCCATCGCCTTCGGGCTGAAGGCAAACGGATCGCGGCCTACGGCGCTGCCGCCAAGGGAACCATCATGCTGAACTCCGCCGGCCTCAACTCATCCTCCATCGACTATGTGGTCGACCGCAATACCCACAAGCACGGCTGGTTCATGCCTGGCGTCCATCTGGAGATCTTTCCCACGGAGAAGCTGCTCGAAGACCAGCCCGATTACGTTGTGATTCTTCCCTGGAATTTCTCGGAGGAGATCCTTAGGCAACAGTCCGAGTACCGCAACCGGGGAGGCAAGTTCATCATCCCGATCCCGGAGGTCAGGATCGTCTGATCCATGGTGCAAGTCCACGCGCACTCAAGAACCCCCGACATCTCACCTCCACCAGATAATCTCGTAGGAGAGGCTTTGCGCCTCGATATCCATAGCCAACTCGATCCCTGTAGGAGAGGCTTTACGCCTCGATCCATAGCCAACTCAACCCTTTGTAGGAGTGGCTTTACGCCTCGATATCCCGATACCGACGGCAGAATCGAGGCGTAAAGCCTCTCCTACAGGATTCGTCTCACTATTCGCACCAATTATCGAAAAATCGCGGGCCCAGAGAGTTTAGCCCGAACTCCTGCCAAACCCATCCACCTAATGACCGATTCGTCCAATCCGATCACCTGTCCGAACTGCCTGAAGGAAGGCATGCGGGTTTTTTATGAAGTCCGCAATATTCCCGTCCACAGTGTGCTTCTGATGGAGACACGGGAGAAGGCCCTCAACTACCCCCGACGCGACCTCAAGCTGGGTTTCTGTCCGGCCTGCGGATTCATCGCCAATACCGCCTTCGACCCGACGGTTCACGAATACTCGACGTCCTGCGAAGAGTCCCAGGGGTTCTCTCCGACCTTCAATGCCTTTGCCCGCGCTCTAGCCAAACGCTGGGTCGCGGATTATAATCTGAGAGGTAAGAGCATTCTCGAAATCGGCTGTGGGAAAGGCGAATTCCTCGTTGAGATGATTGAACAGGGCATGGGTAGTGGAATCGGCATCGACCCCGCCTATATTCCAGGGCGTCTCGGCAGCCAGGCGGTAGAGAAGATCGAGTTCATCCAGGATCTCTACAGCGAGCGCTACACTCACTTGAAAGCGGATGTGGTCTGTTGCCGGCACACCCTGGAACATATCGCCCCAACCCACCAGTTCATGGAAATGGTGAAGAAGACAATTGGTGACCAGAAGGATACCACCCTGCTCTTCGAACTGCCGGATGTTCACCGGGTCCTCAAGGAGGCCGCTTTCTGGGATATCTACTACGAACACTGCTCCTATTTTTCCTGCGGATCTCTCGCACGCCTCTTCCGCCAGACTGGATTCACTCCACTGGAGTTGGATCTGGAATTCGACGGCCAATATATCATCATCGCCGGCAAACCCTCCTCTCCGGAAGATTCCACCCCAAATCTGCCCTTGGAGGATGATCTCGAGGAACTGGCCGGCGATGTCGAGTCATTCCCATCCCGGTTCCAGAAAATCGCCGACCAATGGCGAGGCACCATCAGTAGCCACCACAATTCGGGCAGGAAGGTGATTCTTTGGGGAGGCGGCAGCAAAGCCGTATCGTTCCTGACCACCTTGGGACTTGGAGATGAAATCCGTTATGTCGTGGACATCAACCCGCACAAGCACGGGAAGTTCATTCCGGGAGCAGGCCATGCGGTGAAAGGTCCGGACGCATTGGTCGCCGACAAACCGGATGTCGTCATTCTCATGAATCCCGTCTATCAAAAGGAAGTCCGGGAAATGCTCAATGGGTTGGGGGTTTATCCCGAGATTCTTCCGGTATAGCCGGCACCGCAATCTCCGGAATTTGACTGGAATTCTGAGAGGCAATCTCAGCACCGACGGTTGTAGCCACTTCGCTGTGCCGAAGTGTATTCATCGGTTTCAAGAACGTCGACACAGCCGTTCGACCGGCTCACGGTGGACTGGCGTTGCTACACCCCGATCCCCCGATCAGATCTCAACACGCTATCGGACAGGCACAAATCTCGCTGCTTCAGTCGTGCAGATCTGCGCCAGCTACCCCACCGCCACAATCTCCGCCGAGACACCCAGCCCATTCATCGTCCCGCCAACTTCTCCGCGGTAGATCGGATTCATCAGGATCACGATATCGGGAGCGATTCCCTTCAATTCTTCCGGCGCCACGATCTTCTGACCGGTCCCGGGAATATGACGCCCCTGCTTGTAGGGGTTGATGTCGACCACGTAGTCGACCTGATTTCCGTTCTTCAGGAGATTAAGAAAACTGACTCCCTTGGAACCGCCTCCCCAGAGAACAACCCGCTGACCCGCGTTGCGATAGGCCTCCAACCGGCCTTCCCATTCGGCGGTCAACCTCTTCATCGCTATCGCGAACGCATCCACCAGTTCTCCAAGTTCGGAGAGGTCTCTCAGCGAGCCCGCTGGCCGAACGGCAGGCGGAACCGGTTTCGCGTCAATCGACAGAAACTGACCGCCAAACGCTTCCTCTAGTCCCAGAACCTCGAAACCGCACTTCTCAAAGATAAAACCCAACGACTCCGAGCTGAAATAGTTGCAGTGTTCGTAGATAATGTCCCAGATCGAAAACTTCTCCAGAATGAACCGGACATTGGGAACCTCGAAGTAGACCGCACAGGAGTCGGTGTCCTTCATCGTCCCGCGAACCGTATCGAGGAAACTCATTGGATCCACGATATGCTCAAGGACGTGGCGGCAGCAGACCAGATCGCCGCGGTGTTGGGCGTATTTCTCTCCGTAGAAATCCTCGATGTAGGTGATCTTATCCTCCTCCAGATCTCCCATCCTGGCACCTTCGTAACTCGGGTCGAAACCGAGACCATGATTGTCCCCCTTCTGACAAAGCAACGACAGGAAATAGCCCTTCCCGCACCCGATCTCGATGACCTTCTTCCCGCGGATCCCGTAACTGTTGATCAAACGCTGAGCGAGGCCGTCGGCGAATTCCCGGAAGACCGGCGAAAAGTCCAGGGAGTTGTCGTAACGCTGTGAGTACTCAAGATTTCCCGGATCGAAACGATCATTCCAGATGAACCCGCACGTTCGACACCAGACCAACCGAATGTCTCCTCTCCGACAACGAACCGCCTCCTCCAAGGTCGGCCATTGCACACCGATCGACACCGGCATCGCGGGTATCTCGAAGAACGGGGTCGTATCCGAACCCCCGCAAACTGAACAGGTTGAACTCATAACAGAAGTGAAACACCCGACCAACCGGGCACCCGATGAATTAGTCGACCAACCAACCCAAACCTTCAAGAAAATTACCTGACCGATCCCTCTCTGGAGGATCTCTTTAGAACGTTCATCTTTCGATTGCTCCCAAGACACATCAGAAATCTCCCGGGCAGTCGTTGTCTTCCGTTTTCGTGCCTTCTTGTGGCAAACCCGCTCTTTCTCTATGAAAATCGCTATTGTCGGCCTCGGCTATGTCGGCCTTCCACTCTCTCTTCAATTCGCCCGATCCGGCGTATCCGTACTCGGGCTCGATGTCGATCAAGCCAAGGTCGATGCGATCAACTCCGGCCGAAGCTACATCAAGCACATCACCGGCGAAGCCGTCAGTGAGCAAAGCCAGGCGGGACGGCTTGAGGCTTCCACTGACTTTTCTCGAGTAAAGGAAGTCGAAGCCGTCATCATCTGCGTCCCGACACCCCTGAACAAGAACCGGGAGCCGGACATTTCCTACGTGCTTCGCACTGCGGAATCGATCGCGCCGTACCTGCGATCGGTGGACAGTGGACAGTCGACAGTTGACAGTGAAAGAGCAGGAGATGGCGCTACGGTAGGCGAAGATCTTCAATCTCCGTCCTCCGTCCACCGTCCTCCGTCCACCGAACCACGAGCCAAGCTCGTGGTTCTGGAGTCCACCACCTATCCCGGGACAACCGACGAGGATTTGCGAAAGGTGCTGGAGGCCGGATCAGGGCTAACGGCCGGCGTCGACTTTCACCTCGCCTTTTCACCGGAACGCGAGGACCCCGGAAATCCGCAAAGCGTGGTCAAATCGATTCCGAAGGTGATCGGTGGGTACACGCCTGCCTGTCTGGAGCGCGCAATTGAACTCTACGGGAAGGCGATTGATCGCCTGGTCCCAGTTTCTTCCTGCCGTGCCGCAGAAGCGACCAAGCTGCTCGAGAACATCTTTCGCAGCGTGAATATCGCCCTGGTCAACGAGCTCAAGCTGATCTACGGGGCCATGGACATCGACGTCTGGGAGGTGATCAATGCAGCCAAGACCAAACCGTTCGGCTACATGGCCTTCTATCCGGGTCCCGGACTGGGAGGACACTGCATCCCGATCGATCCCTTTTACCTCACCTGGAAGGCCCGGGAATTCGATCACCATACCAAGTTCATCGAGCTGGCCGGCGAGATCAACACCGCCATGCCGGAGTATGTGATCAACCGCACGGCCGAGGCACTCAACGCCCGGAAGAAGGCCGTCAACGGCAGCCGGGTCCTCCTGATCGGCCTCGCCTACAAGCCCAATGTCGACGACGACCGCGAGTCACCCACCTACCACCTGATGGACATCCTCGACAAGCGTGGAGCCGAGGTTGCCTACTACGACCCCTACGTGCCGGTGATCAAGCCCACCCGCGAACACCCGCATTGGGCCGGCCAAAAGTCGGTGGTCTGGGACAAGGAGACGATCGGCAGTTTCGATGCCGTCGTCATTGCCACCAACCACGCAGAGATCAATTACCAGGAATTGGCGGATTGGGCGGCTTGCATTGTGGATACGCGCAATGCGATGGTCGGGATCGAAACGAAGAAGGGGCAAGTCTGGAAAGCGTAGGGGGAGGATCTAACTACAAAGGTAACGAAGGAACGAAGGGCGCTGCTTCTGTAATAATCTTTGGTTGGGGAATATCCGGTTCAGGATTCACGAAGGGCACAACAGTTTGTCTATCGTGGTCAGACTTCATCTCACCTGATCGTTGGATCTACAATATAGCTAACCCTCTGGGATTTCACGCAATTAGTATTGAGAAAGTTACCCACCCTGATCACTTCTCCACCAATGAAACTAAACCGTTAGTCTGAACCTTCGTTCCTTCGTTACCTTTGTAGTTCAATCTCTCCGAATCCTCTCAATGCCCGGGACATCCTCTCAGCTCTTCCGGAATGTCTTGAGAGGAAAGACTCTTGAAATGAAAGCGTAGTCTTTATCGTTTTCCAGAATGGCGAGGTCGAATTCGAGAGCCAGTGAAGCGATCAGACAGTCGATGATGCTCCTGATTGTGAATCCCTTCTTTCTGCATGCATCGAAAATCTCAGCCGCTTGAATGTGCGTTTCCAGGGTGGGGTTGATCAAAATGAAGTGTTCCAGTTCCTTCCTCACCTTGGCTCTATCCTTACTCTCTTTCACCCCGCTCAAGATCTCCTGGACAATGAGTCCTGTGATGAAGACGTCGGTCTCTTCGGCCAGAAGCTGCTCCAGCTTTTCGACCTCGGCAGTTTCCCTGCCTTTCAGGAAGTCGATCCAGACGGTGGTGTCTACGATAACCATTTAGGGGCCTTCTTGGAAACGATTCCTTCTCATTTCCGCAAGGTCGCCTTCCCAGTTAATCTTTCCTTTCAGGTCGAGGATCCTTTTTTGCTCCTTCCTCCGGACCAATTCTCTCAATGCGTAGTCGATCAGGGCCTTTTGGGTTCCGATGCCGGTGAGTCTCATGCCCTTTCCAACAAGCTTTTCGTCGAGGACTATGTTTGTCCGCTTCATACACAGCAACCTGACTATTTGTGTGTATGAGTCAACTCCTCTTTCTTGGCCTCTTGTCGCGAAGCGCTCCACATCTGAGTGGTCGGATTCTTCGGTTTGAATTGAACTGCAAAGGAACGAAGGTAACGAAGGGCGCGACTTCTGTGCTGATTGCGGCGAAGTCTTTCTTGGGAATCTTGGTTGTTCCCAAAAGAGGTTATCTCTCAGGGCGTGAGAGCATTGGATTGCGGAAATTCGAACCATGGAGAACCCGTTCGCCTTGCCCTTCGTTACCTTCGTTCCTTAGCAGTTCAAACCCTCCGATTTTTCTCAATGCCTGAGACCATTACTCCAGATCCAATTAAACAATCTTGGTCAGGAACCATGCTGGATTCATTGCGTTCCGTTCCCAAGCGTTTCTGGTTCGGGGCGGCGGCGGTGCTGGCGTTGTTCGCCAGCTCACTGATTCAGCTGGTGGCGTTCTCGCTCAGCGGTTCGCTCTATTCGCATATTGTGCTGATACCGGCAGTTTCGATCTATCTTGTGATATCGGCGAGCGGAGCTCGCGGAGATCGGAGATGGCAGATGGCAGATAGGGCGGATTCAGAGGTCGGATTGGGACGAGCGACCGCACTCGGCGTCGCGCTTCTGACAATCGGGGTGATTGCAATTCAGGTGTATTGGTTTGGGGGAGACCGGATTCTGGGGGCCGAGGCGGCGATTGAGTCGCGGCTCGCCTGGCAGATGGGGGCGTTTCTCTTCGCGTTCTGGGGAATCTGCCTGGTCACTTTGCCACGGGCGAAAGTGAAGGGCCTGCTCTTTCCGCTGGGTTTCCTGGTCTTCATGGTTCCCTTCCCTCCTGCCGTGCTCGGAGCGATTGAGACGTTTCTGCAGCATGGGTCCGCAGATGCGGCCTATGGTTTGATGCGGTTGGCCGGGACACCGGTCTTCAGGGAGGAGTTGTTGCTTCAGTTGCCGGGGATCAACCTTGAAGTGGCTCCACAGTGCAGCGGGATCCGGTCGAGCCTGGTGCTTTTCATCACAAGCACATTGGCCAGCTATATGTTCCTCCGGACGAACTGGAAACGGGCGGTGTTGGTCGGTTTTATCATTCCGCTCGGGATGCTGCGGAATGGCTTCCGTATCTTTGTCCTGGGTGAGTTGTGTGTGCGGATCGGTCCGGAGATGATCGACTCGGCAATTCACCATCGCGGTGGTCCGATCTTCTTCGCGTTGAGCCTGGTGCCGTTGTTTCTGTTGCTGTGGATCTTGTGGAAATCGGAGAAGAGGGATGAACTGCAAAGGAACGAAGGAACGAAGGTTGATCCAAGCGGCTCGGAGAGTGGACGGTAGACTGTCAACGGTGGACGGATGGATTGAGCCGCAAGAGCCGCGTCACTCTGCTGACGCGTTTCCCGAAGAAGCCGGGGCGAAGGTTTTTTAGAAGGATTGAGCACGCCCGCTTCGCTTAACGAACGGAAGGTGACGTATCGAGCGTTTCGCGACATGACCACCAGAGCCCAAGTTGAGCCCAGCGAAATCCCGGTTCGAAGAGATCGGGAGCGCAACTTCTGGGTAGGTTTTCAGGGTGATGGCCTCTGGCTCGGAGAGCTTTCCCGACGCCTTCGGGCCGGGACAGGTCCCGACACCACTTCGCGGGCCGGGACAGGACGGCTCGGAGAGATTCTTCGAGGTGGATCAAACTGCTAAGGAACGAAGTAACGAAGGTTCTTCCGGATGGATGAATCGAAATTGAGATTAGGAGCGTGATGCTCTTTTTTTGTGGCATTGATGGTGAACTATTGTTCATGTTATCAGTATGGATAATCTGTCAGATCGGATTGAAACAACTGGAAGAGCCGTCCTTGACGCGGCCTATGCGGTGCATAGCGAAATGGGTCCAGGACTACTCGAGAGCGCCTACCAGGAATGCCTGGCCTATCTACTAACGGATCGGGGGCATCGGGTGGACCGAGAGAAAGCAATTCCAATCCAGTTCCGAGGAGTGCGACTCGAGGTCGGATTCCGGGCAGACCTAATCGTAGACGAAGTCGTTCTGGTCGAACTGAAAGCCGTTGAGAAGCTCCAGCCCATACACAAAGCTCAAGTCATTACGTATTTGAAACTGAGTTCCATTTCTCTCGGATTCGTGATCAACTTCAACGAAAACCACCTAAAGAACGGGATCAGACGGATCATCCGTCCGGATCTCCTTTCATCCGAACCCAACTCGTGACCAACACAATCATCCGCATGCTGCGCTCCCGATCTCTTCGAATAGGGATTTCCCAAGGTTCAACCTTCGTTCCTTAGTAGTTCCTCCCAAAAATCCGGAGCTCTCATCCTCCTCATCTCGTCCCCCACCTCTTCCTGCCACCTGAACCAAGTCCACCATGCGAAGCCCCTTGTTCCTTAGCAGTTTCTCCCTAAAGACTGGAGCATCTGTAATCCTCCTATCGTCCCTTTCCTTCCTCCTCGTGGCTTGTTCGGCGGAGAAGAAACTCGCCGGGCACATGGAGAAGGCTCAGGTCTACATGGCGGCGGGTGAATACGACAAGGCCGAGATCGAGCTAAAAACGCCATCCGCCTGGATACCGAGGGCACCGATGCGGCGGCCCTCCTGGGTCAGATCTACTTTGAGCAGGGCCGGCTCGCCCAGGCCGCGCCCATTCTCTACGGGGTGGCCCAGCAGAATCCCGACAACCTCGACAACCGGGTCAACCTCGCCCTCGCTTTCCTGGCCTCAAACCAGCCTGACAACGCTCGAGCGGAGGCCCTCGCCGTCCTCGAGCAACGCCCCGGCGACCCACAGGCACCGATCATCCTGGCTGAGAGCGCCGTCGACGCCGAAACCCGGGCCGAAGTCCAAACCACCCTGACCGAGGTCGAGGCAAGACATGGACCCACAGCGTCGATTCAGGTTGCCCTCGCCACGTTCGCCTTCAGGGCCGACGACATTACCTCCGCAGCCGCTGCCATCGCAGCAGCCCTCGAACTTGACCCAGATTTCGCTGCGGCCTACTCCGCCCTCGGTGCCCTCGAATGGTCCCGAGGAGAGAAGGAAGCCGCCAGGGTGTCCCTTGACCGGGGAGCTGAGCTTTCGCCCACCCGCTCGCCGCGTCGCATCCAATACGTCCGTTTCCTCCGCCAGAACGGGAAAGCCGGAGAGGCCAGGACCTACTTGGATCAGTTGATCGGGTCCGCGCCCGATTACCTTCCTGCCCTCACCCTGTCCGCCGAACTCGCTCTCGCCGAAGATGATCTTGCGGCAGCCTCCGATGCACTCGGGAAAGCACTGGCGCGTGAACCGAATTACCCGGATGCCCTGCAGCTGAAAGGTCGCCTCGCCCTGATCGAAAAGAAGCCGGCCGAGGCGATCGAAACCTTTGAACGCATGCTCGCCCTCTACCCGGGCAACGCGCGCATCCATCATCAACTCGCCCTTGCCTGCCTGTCTGAGAACAACCGGGAGAAGGCCATCGCCAATCTCAAGCAGGCCGTCGCCCTCGCCCCGGACTTCAACGAGGCCATCCTGCTTCTCGCCCAGCTCGAGATCCGCACCGGCGCCGCCACCGATGCGGTCTTTTCACTGCAGTCTCTGATCGAGAAGCAGCCGGAGCTGACTCAGGCCCGGATCCTTCTCGCCGACGCCTACCAGGCCCAGGGCAATCTGGACGGGGCCCTCGCGGTCTATCGCGACCTGGCCGAGCGCTTCCCGGACAGCCCCCAGGGTCATCTGGCCGAGGGCCTCATCCTCGTTCGACAGGGGAACCGCTCAGCGGCCCGGACCGCCTTCGAAGAAGCCCTCGAAGTGGCTCCCGATTACATGCCCGCGGCCGAACAACTGATCAACCTCGACCTGGCCGAGCCGAACGCCGCCGCCGCCGAAACCCGCGCCCGCGCCCTCGTCGTCAGCTACCCCGACCGGCAGGAATCCCACTTCCTCCTCGCCCGGATCCTCCTGGCCGCCAATCGGACGGACGAAGCCGAGACCAGCCTCAAGCGGGCCATCGCGATCAGCCCCGAGGTCCGCACCCCGCAGATGCTGCTGGTCAATCTCTACCTGCAGACTGGCCGACAGGATAAGGCGCTCGAGCAGCTGGAGACCCTCATCGCGCAGAACGCCAACGATGTCGGCGCCCTCACCCTGAAGGCAATGATCCAGCAACAGAAGGACGATCAAGCGGGCGCCCGGGCGACCTATGAACGCATCCTCGAGATCAATCCCGATCTGATGGCCGCCCTGAACAACCTCGCCTACCTCTATTCCGAGAAAGCAGATGAGCTGGACCGGGCCTTCGAACTCGCTCAGCGGGCACGTCAGGTCGCACCGAAAGACCCGTTCACGGCCGACACCCTGGGCTGGATCGTCCTCAAGCGCGGCGATTACCCCTGGGCAATAAGCCTGCTGCAGGAAAGCGCCAACGGTTTGCCGAACGAGCCGGAGGTCCACTACCATCTTGGCATGGCCCACTACATGGCCGGCCAGACCGAAGCCGCGGCCGGATCGTTCAACCGGGCCTTTGAGCTGAATCCGACCTTCTCCGGTCATGAGGAAGCCGGGATCCGTCAGTCCGTACTCGCCATCGACCCTATCACGGCTGGAGCGTCGGAAGTGGCAGTCCTCGAAGGGGTGATCAAGGGAAACCCCGGTGATCCGGTTGCCCTGACCAAGCTGGGCCGGATTCGCGAAAAAAAGGGCGACGCAGCAGCCGCCGTTGAAGCCTACGAATCGGCGCTCAAGGCCAACCCAGACTACGTGCAGGCGCTCATCGGTCAGGCCCGGCTTGAGAAGGACCCGAAGCGGGGACTGGAAGTCGCCCGCAATGCGTATCGGCTCGCGCCCGATGACCCGGAAGTCGCGGCGACGGTTGGCCGCCTCGCCTACCAGGCGGGGGAATACACTTGGGCGGCCAACGTCCTCCAAACCGCCGCTCGGGCGCAACCGAACAATCCCGCGATCGCCTTCGACGTCGCCCGCGCCTCCTACGCCGTCGGCCAGGTGGCGGTCGCCCGCGAACAGCTGGAGAGGATTGTCACGAAGCACCGCGACTCAGCTCAGGCCAGTGACGCCAACGCACTCCTCAGTTTGATCCAACTGATCGACGAGCCGTTCCAGGCAGTAAAGGAATTGCAACGACTCGACAAGCTGATTGCCGCGAACACCAATAACGTTCCCGCCCTGATGGCCCGGGCCATCGCCCGGGAATATTCAGGTGAGCCTGCTGATGCGATGGCCGATCTCCGTAGTGCCCTGGCCGTCTACCCGGCCTTCTCGCCGGCCAAAAGACACCTGGCGCTCCTCATGGCCACCGATCCGGTCGACGTAAACGCCGCCTTCGCCATGGCATCTGAAGCACGCCAAGCCTTCCCCCAGGACCCGGAAGTCGCCGCCGCCCTCGGCAAGCTCGCTTACCTGAAAGGCGATTTCCGCCGTGCCCTGACCCTCCTCGGTGAAGCGACCCGGGCCCCCAGTGCAACAGCCGCCACCTGGTTCTACCTCGGGATGAGCCAGGTCAAGTCCGGCGACACCGCGGCCGGCCGGGCCTCTCTGGAAAGGGCAATGGAGCTGGGTCTGGCCCAGCCGCTCCGCCAGGAAGCGGAGGCCGCTCTCGCGGCCGGCTCGTAGAGGGAGGTTCGAACACGTGCCGAGCGTTTCGCGACATGACCACTACCGAACGAAGTGACACCTCAACGAGCGTAGCGAAGTACCGAGTGTAACGACACATTCATAACAGAGCCCAAGGAACAGAAGATAACGAAAGCGTGCCAATTGCGGATTCGATGGCCATGAGAAGGCTCGAAGAGTGATGGTGGACCCGACTTCGCTGATCGAGCTTCGACGGGCAAACTGAGGTCGGAGGATGGCAATAGCCACAAAAAGGCACCAAAGGGCACGAAAATAGGTCGGAGGGCGGAGGACGTCCGGCTTCTCGGTGATACGCCGGGACAGGTCTGGCTTCTCGGTGATACGCCGGGACAAGGTGGACTGAGGACGATGGACTATGGACGGTCTTGTCGTCGCCTTGCCTTGTTGAAGCGTCTTCTACCAACGACACGATAAGGGACTGCCGTGGCTGCAACCTCTCCGGGACCTCCCCTGTAGGCCGGCCCTTGGGCCGCGCCGAACAATCGAACGATCACGGCCCGGTCCCGCCGAGCAGGAGCCCTGAAAGGCGAGATGGACCTTATGTTCTCTGGTTCCTGGGCTCCTGTGGTCATGCCTGCCGGGCGTAGCCCAGCGAAACCTGGTCGACTGTGGCTCTGTAGTCGTTCTCTTTCATTCCTTCCCATGCTCAAGTTGCCCACGCCCGCGGGCCCCGGTCATCTCGTCTCCCGACGCCTTCGGGCCGGGACAGGTCCGCTCGAAACGCGCAGATCAACGGGCAACGATTGGAAGAGATTCGAGATCTGCGATCCCTCAAGCGACGCGGGGTGAGAACTGAATCACCCTCAGCGATCAGAGGCTAACCGCCCGAGCTGTCAGATTTCCCGACAATACGTCGGCCAATCTTACAGATTTCCCCTCAGGGTATCCCTGACGACAGGCACAGGGACCAATTAACTCCTTCTTTTGGAAACGCTTCCATCATTTGCCAATCAGGTGGCATTCGAATTGCATTCGCGGCCGCGCCCACAAATCAACATTCCCATTAGAACCAGGGACCGCAGGAGCCAGGACAATCCCAGACACTATGAAACGAATCATTATCACGACACTGTTTGCGATCGCACTCGGGGCCGGCAGCGCCCCGGCGATTGTCTACTACGCCAACACGGACCTGACGACGCCACCGTCCGGGGCCACCTTCACTGCCGTCGGTGGAAGCCTCGGCACCAAGTCCCAAGCCGGATTCACCATCCTCGGGGTGACCGGAGGCCCGTCCGGCAACGAGATCGACATCGGGCAGAGCTTGCTCATCGATTTCACAGCTGCGCAGCGATTTGACTCCCTGAGCCTCGGCCTGCTCTTTGACGGACCCGAGTACAACGACAATATGGAGATTGCCGCCGCCCTGACCGATGGATCCGCGACCGTCTTCACCCTGAAGGCCACCGGGACGACCTCAGCCACCTGGACGGGATTTGCAGGCGCCACCGTCACCAATATCGGCTCTGCGGTCAACGGCGAAGGCGGTGCCTGGCGGATTGACAATCCATTCGGTGCTCTCGGCGTGACCCAGCTCAGGCTCTACCCGCTAAGTTCGGCCCCCACCCAGAACGAATCCGACTTCGGTCTGCACGCGTTTCGCACCACTGCGGTTCCGGAAGCGGGTTCGACCCTGACTTTGCTCGGGCTTGCCATGCTCGGAATGGTGGCCGCCGCGCGGCGGTTCCGGCGGTAATACCACACCCGAAGAGACCGATTCTTGCAGACGCGTCCGGCACCTCGCCGGGCGCGTTTCTGTTTGTAAGTCGAATCCAGAGTCAATCGGTTCGCTTCTGGGACGGCACTGAAACCGTCGATCATCCGACAAGCAGTCGGAGTTCTTTACACAAGACCCCAGTCAACTCTCCTGAGTATTCGAGCAAGATCACGTTAACAAAGTTCATTAAATTACTTATAATCAATTGTTTATTGCAATATTCAACCGAGTCGGATTCAGCCGTGGAGATTCGTTGGCATGGCGTGTGCTTCCTTACCGAACGCTTACGATCCAACCAAAATATCCAGCCATAAAATGAAAAAACTTATATCCTTGGCAGCGGTGCTGCTTTCAACGAGTGCGTTTGCGGTGACGTTCACCGACGTTCAGAGTATCGGCACGAAACTATCCACCGGACAATCAGTCTCGGGAGTCTTCGACATCGTCAATCCCGGGACCGATTCCTTCGGAGGATATTCCGACCTTGGCGGCTATGCCCCGCTTACACCCATCACCGATGCAGCTGCCACCTTCTGGCTCAGTGATGATGGCGACGGCCTAGGCGAATTGGCCCGTATCGATTTGGGAATTATTCCTCTCGACTGGGTCGGGTGGTTAAATAACGGGTCGACGACAACCATCCAAGTTGGTGCCGACGCCTTGGACTTTCTCGTTTTCTTGGGCACCGCTGGTACACTCAACTGGAGCGTCAAGTCAACCCTCGGCGATTTCTACGTGCGGGGAGCCATGCTTCAGGCCAACACAGTTCCCGATGGAGGAATCACCCTGATCCTCCTTGGACTCGGGCTCTCCGGTCTGGCATTCGGCCGGCGCTTCATGAAGGCGTAGGCCCTCTGCGTTCGAACCAAATCAGCACTCCCAAACCGTCACCCTCCGGGGTGGCGGTTTTTTTGTGTGTAATTGAACTCGAAGAAACGAAGGTAGCGAAGTATCAATTGCTCAGTGCCCTTGGTTTGATCGATTCGCAAAACCATTCGCTTACTCAGATTCGGGTCCCTATTTCTGGTCTCGACCTTGGTTCCTTCGTTCCTTTGCAGTTCAATTCCGGACATGTCCCTCACTGAGATCATTGCCTTCGCTGCAGCAGGTCTCGCCTGCCTGCTTGCCCTGAGTGCGGTCATTCCCCGGGGACGCAGCCTGACCCACTGGCTCTTCGCCGCCGGCATGGTCGCCCTGGCCGCCGATGCTTTCTTCCTCGGGTTCAGTCTGCTGGAACGCGATCCTGCCCATGCGGTTTACCTCCAGCGCTGGCGTCACCTCGCCCTCGCCCTCGCTCCCGCGCTCTGGCTGGCCTTTGCCCTGACCTATGCCCGGGGAAACAAGCTCGCATTCCTCCGTCAGTGGACCTTCGGCCTGATCGCCCTGATCGCTCTCCCCCTCGCGCTCTTCATATTCAACAACAACGGGCTCTTCACCGAGCTGGCCATGGACGACGACGGGCAGCTTGCTTTTCTCGCACTCGGCTGGACCGGCTATGCCATTCACATGGGAGTGGTCATCGGGGCGGTCCTGATCCTGATGCACCTCGAGCGGACCTTCCGGGCTTCCGTCGGGAGCACCCGCTGGCGGATCAAGTTCATGCTGATGGGCACCGCGCTGGTTTGGGCCGTGCTCTTCTACTCAAGCAGCCAAGCCGTTGTCTTCCGGGCGATCGACTTCTCCATCCTGGGCATCGATGGCCTTGGTCTCATTCTCGGCGGCCTGCTCATGGCACGGACCATGGTCCGTGTCGGCCATTTCCAGACCGAACTTTACCCGCCAAGAACCGTGGTCTACGGATCGATCACCCTGCTCCTTGCCGGGCTCTATCTTTTTGTCGTCGGTGTCATGGCCAAGATCGTCGCCTTTCTCGGAGGTGACGCCGGCTTCACCCTGAAGGCTCTCTTCGTTCTTGTCGCCCTGGTCGCCACCGCCCTCGTGCTGCAGTCGGACCGCGTCCGCGTCAGCGTCCGGCAATTTGCCAGCCGCCATTTCCAGCGTCCTCTCCATGACTACCGCTCGATCTGGCAGAAAGTAACCGAGGCCACGGCCAAGGCAACAGATCAAGACCAGCTCGGGACCCGGATGGTTGAGTTGATCGCTTTGGTATTCGAGGCGCACAGCGTAACCTACTGGAGCTGTTCGGAGAATGGTTCAATTCCGACCCTCCACCGGGCCGCGTCCACCGCCGAGGGAGCCGCCCGAACCTCCGACAAAGACCTGCAGCGAATCGACGATCCGGACGCCATCGACTCCTATCGCGAAGCCCTCGAACCGTTCAGTTATGAGTCGTCGACTCAAGCGTGGGCTGTTCAGCTGCGTGACCGCACGCCCCGTCAATTCCCCGAATTTCATGCGCCACGCATCGCCCTGCCGCTGACCGTGCAGTCGGAATTTCTTGGACTCGTCACAATCGGCGACCGGATCGGCGGCATCCCCTTCCGGACCCAGGACCTCGAGATCCTCCAGAGCGTCGGCAACCAGTTTGCCGCCAGCCTCTACAATCTTCGCCTCTCCCGGCGAATGGCGGAAATCAAGGAGATCGAGGCCTTCCAGACAATGGCGACCTTCTTTGTCCACGATCTGAAGAACGCCATCTCAGGACTCCGTCTGATGGCACGGAATCTGGAAACCCAGTATGCCAATCCCGAATTCAGAGAGGACGCCGTCCGGGCGGTCTCGAGATCAGTTGACCGGATCGAAGACCTGATCGCGCGCATGACCCAGTTCCGTCAACAGATGCAGATCAAACCGGAGCCGGCCGACTTCAACGGCGTGATCCAGGAGGCTCTCGACCGAATCGGCGACCACCCCCGTGCCACGGTGACGACCGACCTTGGGACCCTCCCGCGGATCGAGATCGACCGGGAGCAGATCGGCTCCGTCCTGAGCAATCTGGTCCTAAACGCGATCCAGTCGACCGGGAATCCGGTCAGCGTGCACATCCGATCCGAGGTGGCGGACAACGGTATCGAGTTGACCGTGACGGATGACGGATCCGGGATGGATGAGACCTTCATCCGGACCCGGCTCTTCCGGCCGTTTCAAACGACAAAGAAACAGGGACTGGGTATCGGTATGTTCCAATGCAAGACGATCGTGGAAGCCCATGGCGGAAGGATCTCGGTGGAGAGCGAGGTGAACGTCGGAACAACGTTCCGGATTTATCTGCCGATTTCCAAGCAGGAAGAAGATTGAACTACAAAGGAACGAAGGTAACAAAGGTCCGGATCAAGATAGAATCGATCATAAAGGGAGAAATTCCTCAGATCTAGAACAGCAACCTCCTGATCCAAGCCATCCCAAACTCTTCTCGGTTCAAACCTTTGTTACCTTCGTTCCTTTGCAGTTATCCCGTCTCCCCGAGATGAAACAATCCCTCCTCATAGTCGATGATGACGACGAGATCCGGACGCAGATGCGTTGGGCGCTGGCGGAGGATTACGAGATCCTTCAGGCCCAGGACCGGACCTCGGCGCTGAAGGTCTTTCGCTCGGAAAAGCCCCTCGTCGTGCTTCTCGATCTCGGTCTCCCTCCCCACTCGGGAACCCCAGAGGAAGGTCTGGCGGCGCTGGCCGAGATCCTCGAGGAGGACCCGCGGGCCAAGGTCATCGTGATAACGGGGCAGGACGACAAGGCCATCGCCCTGCAGGCCATCGGGGCCGGGGCCTACGATTTCATGGGCAAGCCGGTCGACGTCGACATCCTGGTCCCCACCCTAAAACGGGCCTTCCATGTAGCTTCGCTCGAACGGGAGTTCTCGAAGATCCGTAAGAGTCAGCCAACCGATCAATTCGAGGGCATGCTGGGTTCGAGTCCAAAGATGGATTCCGTCTTCTCGTCCATCCGCAAAGTCGCCACGGCCGATGCCCCGGTCCTCATCCTCGGCGAAAGCGGAACCGGCAAGGAAATGGTCGCCCGGGCCATCCACGCCCGCAGCCGACGATCGGATGGGCCCTTTGTCGCGCTCAACTGCAGCGCCATTCCCGAGACTCTGCTTGAGAGCGAGTTGTTCGGTCACGAGAAGGGCTCCTTTACCGGCGCCCATGCGCAGCGGCTCGGACGGATCGAGCATGCCAGCGGGGGCACCCTCTTCCTCGATGAAATCGGCGAGATTTCGGCCCCGATCCAGGTCAAGCTCCTGCGCTTCCTCCAGGAACAGCGGATCGAGCGGGTGGGCGGCCGGGAGGAAATCGTCGTCGAAGCCCGGGTGGTTGCCGCGACCAACATCGACCTGACCAAGGCGATGGCCAATGGCAGCTTCCGCGAAGACCTCTACTACCGTCTGGGCGTGGTCGAGATCAAGCTGCCGGCCCTGCGCGACCGCGGGGACGATACCCAGCTCTTGGCCAGGTATTTCCTTCAGCAATACGCCGAACAAAACGGCAAGACCGGAGTCACCTTCGGGAAATCCGCACTCACCGCGATCTCCCGGCACGAATGGCCGGGCAACGTCCGCGAACTTCAGAACAAGGTCCGACGCGCGGTCATCATGGCCGACCGGAAACAACTCTCGCCCGAGGATCTGGAATTGGGCGATGGATCCGGCCGGGCCAGATCCACCAACCTCAAAGAGGCCCGAGAAGCGCTTGAGCGGGAGATGATCACCGACGCTCTGAAGCGGAATGAAGGCAAAATCACCCAAGCCGCCGAGCAGCTCGGCATAAGCCGGCCCACCCTCTATGATCTAATGGGGAAATTGGGGATTGAGAGAGGCGGCTGAGCCACCGGTGGACCCGACTTCGCTCTTCGAGCTTCGACGGGCAAGCTGTGGACGGTCGACGGAGGACCGCGGTGTAGGCCCGGCGCTGGCGCCGGAAAGGGGGCGAGAGGATGGTGTGATTGATTGGTTCATACCCGCTTCGCTCAAGTGGAGCCTGGCAACATCCCGGCCCGAAAGCGTCGGGAAAACGAAAGGGGAAGGACGAGATGAGGACCGCGATGGGATACCGTTCCTTTCAGTAGAATTTTACATTTCGACCGAACCGCCACAGCGATCACCTGGAACCGAACGCCCCCTGCGGGTTTGTAACATATTATGTTACAAATCTGCAGAATATTAGGTCCATCGGAAGCTGCTCGTAAGGTTTCTCCCACAGCGATGAATCAGCTGTAAACTGATCCGACACTCAGGAATGAGGCCGAAGAGTTCCTTTACCCGTCCGCTCTGAGTGCGAATCCCCCCGAGATTCGCCGGGTCGCACAGGTGTCTGGAATCGAACCCCAATGAGTCACTACTATTTGTTATTTAGCTACTTACAAGCTCAGGAACCCAAGCCGCGACCGGTTCATGTTGCCGTATTCATTCAGTAGTCCGGCCGAAAACGAGCGAACCCTGCCCCGCCAGGGGACCCTGATCTTTCGATGGTGCGTCGGCTTCGTTTACACTTTCCAATCGAAGGGCGTGTGAGAGGGGAATTTTCATCCCGCTGGCCTTCTCTTATAAGCGTTTGGTTAGCAGATAGTTAAAAACACACTTGCCAACTCGCTTCGAGCTTTCTCATTATCGTGGCACACATTAAGCTTTCGCCCTCCCGAAACCCTCTCTGACCGCCCCTCCTCCAAACCAAACTCCGATGGCTCGCACCAGCAAACTCCTCGCAATTGCAACCGTCCTTTTCGCCCTGCATTCCCAAGCGCTGGCCCTCCTGACTTGGAAGGACTACGACGGCTTCAAGAAGACCGGTACGGCTTTGGATTTTCTGAATGAACCCTATGGATCCGGGGACACGACCTATGATCTGGGCTTTCAGGGTTCTTTCAACATCCTGAATGACGGCTTCGACCCATTGGCTCACTTCATCACCGGAGCAAAGGTCGGCTTTTCCTTTGCCGATGACGGAAACGACGCTGGCGAGTGGGTTGATATCACCCTGGATTCAACCAAGATCTGGAATGACCTTGAGGTTGACGGGTCTCACCCGGCGACCAATTTCGATTGGCACGTAAAGGATATCTCCGGCATCGGGATTCTCATGGGGAGCCTTCAAGCGGATGGGAAACTCGCCTACACCGTGCGGCTTCAGCAGAAGCTGTCGGACTCCTCCCACAGCCGCGAGGATGTTTACCTCAAAGAGGCCAAACTGGTTGCGTGGGGTGATGTTCGCCGGGTCCCTGACTCAGGCACCACCCTGTTGCTTCTCGGCCTCGGTCTTCTTTCGATCGGAGCAACCTCCAGACTTCTGCCCACGCGCACGACAGTTCCCTGATCGATTTAGCCGCCATTGTCTTTGCTCTGGCGGGTTTCGAGACCTACCCGCTATTGCAGAGGCACCCGGGTCGATTCCCGTCGCTGGAGCGACTTTTTCTCGCGCCCGCCGAGAGTCGCACCGGTTTCGTCAGCCTCGGACAGCGATCTGTCTGGTGAAACTTGGGCTGATCTGACCGACCACGCAGAATCGCGATCACGCCTTGCTTGATGCCCGCCTGGCGTCTGTGAGACTACCGGCTCGGACTCGGAAACAGTCCGCAGCCCCAACCAGAATCACAATGTATCTATGAACTGGGGACCCACCCGCCTCCGGGACAATACTGCAAAACGAGCTCGCTCCGATCTCTGAAGAATCAGCCCAAGTGTAAAAACAAGGAGAAACCCTTAGGTACCCCACGGGAGGAACCATACCGTTTCGACACCGGGTTTCCCTGTTCATGAGGGTTCACTCGATTCGCAGATTGACCCAACCGTAAAGGACTTGCGAAACTATCGGCGTCACGGAGATACCAATACATACGAGGGAACCATTTATGAAAAAGCTGATTTTGACAACTATGGCGGTCGGTGCGATGGGCCTTACCCAGGCATTCGGCCTTCTGATTACCATGGGAGCTAGCAACTCAGGTCCCGGAAACTACCAGGCGACACCACTTGGGGAATTTTCCTCGGTGCTGGACAACTACGCTGCCGGTGCGAAAAACACCACGCAGTTCGGTACGTTCTGCCTTGAGAGAAACGAGTTCTTCACTCCCGGCTCAACGGTGTTGCAGGTCGAACTGAGCCTCCACGCCAAAGCAGGCGGAAATGGCGGACCGTACGAATCACTACCGGGAGGAGGAGTGGGTGATCCGATCTCCAAGGGAACTGCCGAGCTCTATCGACTCTTCGCCACGGGCCAGCTGAATTCGGTTATCGCTGGATATTCCTATTCCTCTGGATCCGCCAATGATGAGCTCCAGAACGCATTTTGGCGCTTGGAAGGCGAAACACCGGTTGACAACGACAACGTGTATTTCGACTGGATTGAGGCCAACGTTGCGAATTTCGCTGACAACTACGACGGCACGTCCATCCGGGTAATGAACCTGACCCATCGAGACTCTGCCGGCGCAATCGTCAACAAGCAGGACCAGCTCGTCTACCTCGGTGTTCCAGACGGAGGCATGACCCTGGCGCTGCTCGGGCTTGGCCTGGCCGGCCTGGCCACGATCCGGCGGCGATTTATGGCCTGATCGCTTCGGGGAAATCCTGCTCTCTCAAAGGACGCGGCCTCGGCCGCGTCCTTTTTCGTTCGGATGAGGCCCGGTTGGAGTTTGGTTTGAACTGCCAAGGAACTACCGAGTCGAAGACGACATGACCACTACCGAACGAAGTGACACCTCAACGAGCGTAGCGAAGTACCGAGTGTAACGACACATTCATTACAGAGCCCAAGGAACCAAAGGCGGGCTCTGGGCAGGCGAAGTAGAGAGATTTCAAACAAGGATTGCCGCATCCGGCTTCACAATGCTACGCCAGGACAAGTAGAGGCGTGGCTACAATTCGGATACGACCTGTGACAGCGGCCTCCCGGGCGCTCAGACCTGCGACAGGCCTACGATCTCCGATCTCACTCCTTCGGGAAGTACCGAACATTGGGCAGGTTCTGGAAATGAACATCCTGGGTCCAGAGCACGGCCTCGTGAGCGACGGCCGTGGCAAGGATGATGCTGTCGGCGAGGGGCAAGGAGTAACGCGCGGCTTCCAAGGCCAGATCCTGGTCCAGGTTCACGACGGTTCCTGACTGCATCAGGCTGGCCACTTGCAGGGCCTCACCCTCTCCCTTTTCGCGAAGGACCTTCTTGAAGACCTCGCAGATGGTAATCACCGGAACGATCAGCCGTTCTGGATCCTCGAGCGCATCGGAGAAATGCCCGGCCACGGGCGAATCCGCAATCTCAAGCCAACCAGAGGAATCGACGACGTTATACACGGTCGGCATCCCGCTCGATCACGGTGTCGATCCCCTTGAGGAATCCCCGCATCTTCTCGATCGGCCGAACCGGAATCATCTCGACTCGATCCCGGTAGGTGACCACCCGCATCTTTTCGCCCGATTTCAGCTGAAGGGCATCGCGAACGCTCTTGGGAATCACGACTTGGAATTTCGGTGAGACAGTCACGGTATTCATATCGATCCAACAACCGTAATACGTTATGTCGATCGATGCAAGAAATAACCAACAACGAGTAACCAATAACAGCGGTAACGCCGCTCAATCCGCAAAGCATTGCCTGAACGCCTGAAGTCTCTCATCATGCCCACCAATGGCTGACAACAGGGTCGAGAACGGCACCGATCCCCATGAGCAGATGCTGCGGCTGGTTGCCCGGGGATTCTACCGGGAACTCATCAATTACGGCGTCAAGGAGCCCCAGATCGTGACCGTCGCGGGGCATCTGCTCGACAATGTGGTCCCTGAAAAGCCCGCCTGAATCCAAACCGATCGAAGCCTACAATCGTCTGTTCAGACTCCGGGATGTCAGGAATGGCTGGGAACCCACCGATTGTCCGTCCATGACGTGACGATTTTCCCTCCGGGAGGAGCATCCCAGACCTTCTCGAATGGTTGCAGATTCCCAGGATTCGCGACAGCTTTCATCCACTCTTCCCGGATTCCGTGGAGGATCTGGCACGTCACCTTCTCGCCCCGGAACGCGAATACCTGGCCATTGCCTACAAGGACGAATTCGTCGGCACGATCGGCACGGAGACAATCGATCTCGCTTCCGGCAAAGCCGAAATGCGGAAGCTGGTCGGCAAGCCGCAGATGCGCGGAAAGGGCATCGGCAAGCGGGCGACCTTCCTCTTTCTCTACCACGCCTTTGCCATCCGAGGGTATGAGAAGATCTACCTGCACACTCTGGACGCGAATATCCGGAACCTGAATCTGAATGCGAACTTCGGTTTCATCCTAGAGGGGGTCTTCTTTGAGGATGTCGTGGTCGATGGGGCCCGGCGCGATGTGGTCCGCATGGCCCTGACCGAGCCGGTCTGGAGAAAGATGTTTGAGTAGCGAGCGTGGCTCGCGGAGATCAGGCTTCTCTTCGATACGCCCGGACAGGTAGCAGATAGGAGATGGCAGATCGGGTTCTTCGGAAGGAGGGAATGAACTACCAAGGTAACGAAGGTAACTAAGGGCAGGCGAAATGAAGTTGAGCCCTGCGAAATCCCGGTTCGAAGAGATCGGGAGCGCGACTTACGGGATGGTTCTGAAAGCGGAGTAGGACTCGACACGAATTGTAGCAACGTCGCTATGTCGACGTTCCACGACTCGGCGAGGGATTCTTCCCGACGCCTTCGGGCCGGGACAGGTCGGATTTTTCTCACACTCGCTTCACTTCCAGCTCCTCGCTGATTCGCCGGGACAAGTCCGGCTCCTGGATCATACGCCGGGACAAGCAATGAACGAAAGTGGGAAACGGAGACTATAGCAGGGATGCCGCGGTCGCGGCAGAAGGATCGAGCGGAGGTCGAGCAGGATCTGAACTGTAGCAACGGCGCTGTGTCGCCGTTCCGCTCCCGTTGGAGAACACCGCGACACAGCGCGGTGGCGACAACCTCTTCCTCTGGGCTGCGTCCACTGTTCCCGATCCTTACCCCAATAACGCAAAACCGCGACCTACGGCCGCTCCCTTACCCCTTACCCTCCTCGCTCTTACCGGGCGGGTCTGCCGCCTAAAACTTCAGTTCCGGGACGTAGACGATGTCGGAGGCTTTGAGGATGAAGGATTCGGCAGGTTTGCCGTCGAGGATATCCTTGATGTTCAGCTTGAAGTTGGAGCGCACTCCGTTTTCTTCACGGATAACGGTGACGTTCTTCAGATCGGAGCGCCCCATGATGGGTCCGCCGGCCTCCATGATCGCTTCCAGGGCCGTTATCCGACGGCTGACAAGGATCTTTCCCGGCTGGGCGACAGATCCGGATACGAACATGGGAATGGAGGAAGAGACGACAGTCACCTGGACCTCACTGTTCACGAGCTGGGGCTCGTAGAGTTGGACCAAGAGGGCTTCGAGTTCGTCCGGAGTCTTGCCCACGGCTGACACTTCGTCGATCAACGGGAGATCAATCATCCCGTCCCGGCGGATGGTCTGTGTGATATTCAGGTCCGGCGCGCCCGGAAAGGATACTAGGATCACGTCTCCTTCGGAAAGGGTCAGGTTTTCCACCGGCGGCGCCCCGACATCGCCCATCGGCGTCGGGTAGGAGGAGGTCGAGCTCTGCGTTGATGTTGATTCACAACCGCTTAGGACAAGGATGACAAAGCAGAGCAGAGACGAGAACCCGGTGGTCTTCCGGGCAAAAAGGCGGGAAATGGCGGTCAGCGGTGCAAACATGGTCGGAATCCAATCAGACAGTAAAAGGACTCCCATGTTCTTCGGCATGAGTCAATAAGAGCTGAAGCCCTATGGCCGGCTTCTCACCGGCGGCCAAATGATCCGCTCAGTGCCTCTGTGCCTCCGTGAGAGAAAAGCCCGACAGAAAGTAGCTCTCACAGAGGCACGAAGGCACGGAGGAAGAAGGAGAATGGGTTGGGTTCCTAAACCCGGCCAAGGCGTTGATGGAGATCGATAGCACCCGCACCAGGAACGGAAGCGTCGATGATCCGCTCGGTGTCTCTGTGTCTCCGTGAGAGAAAAACCCGACAGAAAGCAGCTCTCACAGAGGCACGAAGGCACAGAGGACGAAAGAGAATGTGGCTGGCCCCGAATCCCAATATCCCAAAGATGTGCTTGTCCTGGCGCCATTCGGGTCGGTCGATTACTCCTTTTCGCCCATCTGCTCAGGGGACGACGTAGAGTTCTGTGAGAACAGCGCCCCCGGCTCCATCGGCATCCGATGCCTTGGCAGAATAGACCCCGGGATCGAGCCAGACCAGGACCACAGCATCAGGGCTTCCGGATTCGAGCGGGAAGGCACCGACCTTTGCTGAAACCGCCTGGATCAATCCCTCGTCGGGATCCCACCAATCATCGTTCGAAAGAAAGGGTGCTTGGGGATCGGCTTGATCGAAAACCCTGAGCATTGGGTCGGGCAACACACCTTCGACTCCGTAACTCGACAATCCCGGGCCGATTGCACGAATCAAGACCTGGACCCGCGTCGTACCCGATATCACGAATCCCAACGTTCCCGCAGTGGATGGTCGCAGCACGAGACGCGTCGACAGATTGGCGAGCTGAGACTCCCCACCAAACGTAGCGTCGTACAATTCGACCAAAGCCACCCCATTCGTGTCACCGTCAGGTCGGACAACGGCCGTGAATCTCCCAGTTCCGAGTTCGGAAAAGAGGGCACTGTCTCCACTGCCAGGGTCCAACGGAAATCCACCCAACTGCCCTGCAAGATCCGTCAGGAACTCAGGATCCGGATTCAAATCCCAGTCCTTGTTCAATGCGATCACGCCTCCGCCATCCCGAAGCACCAGCTCCGGATTGCCAAGAACCGGGTTCACGCCGTAACGAATCAATCCCGGACCGATTCCCCGAACCAGCAGGTCGATCGGCCCTGCCCCCTCCACCACAAATCCTGCGATAATCGCCTCAGGCCCCATCCCAGACCAGGAGCGGGTCGACAGGTTTACCATTCTGGAAGCCCGAGCGTTCGGATCCTGAGTTGCAGCAACTGCCCAGTGCAGGCCTGCGAACTCGGCATCACCCGTGAATCGTCGCATCAAGGGATCCAACCTCATTTCGAACATGGGAGAATCCAGCCAAATACCGCTAAGCAAACCCTCTGCATCCACACCGACCCAAGCACCATCCGAAACGGAATCCGAATTCGATTCCAAGACCGCAAGAGCCCTACCGTCCGGTCCGACAATCAACCGTCCGATACCTCCCGAAAGATCATTCAGAAAACCCAGATAGCCACCAATAAAGCCCGAGGTGGGGCCACCGATCGCCAACTGCTGACCACTGAAGACGATGTCCATGGGACCCAGAACTCCCGAGACTCCGAATCCAACGATCTCGCCAGATAAGGCACCCACTCCATTCGGGTTGCCACCGACGACAAAAGAACCATCCATCCCGACACCAAAGCCTTCGCTGAAGTAGACGTCGTGACCCGAAGGGTTCCATCCAAGAAACGTTCCGACTCCACCAGAATCAATGTAAAGGGCGCAGATTCCGCTTTCCCCGATCGATCCAAAGAAAACCCGTGGTCCCGGCTCAACAATGAGCTCGATGTCAACTTGAGCCGATTCTCCCGTCTCATCGGTCACCACCAGGAGTAGAATGGTTTCGCCCGACCAATTGGGATCCAGAACCATTGAGACCAGGAATTCGCCGTCCGTCTGCCCGGGAATCACATTGTAGGCCGTGATCAAGTCGGAATCCTCCATCGAAGGAACGATGGTCAGACTTTCAGACAGCGTATCCACATCGCCGACTTCAACTGCAAAGGCAAAGCTGAAGGACCCTTGAGTTGTGGTCAATGACTCGGGATATGCGACAAACTCCGGGGCGTCCGGCACGCTGATGACTTCGACCAGGAACGATGAAGCAACCTCAAATTCTCCGTCATCGACTGTGACGTCGATCTCCGTTTTGCCATTTCGGTTCGCCACAGGTACCATTGAAAGGACCCATCCCTCACCATCAATGTAATCTGCAGTCAACGAGCTGAACAGATCCGCTTCAGCCGCTGCAGCAATCACCTTGAGCTCGGAGAGATCGGTATCTCGATCGGATACGGGCAGTGGGACGACCTTCACGTTATCCTCAAGCATCGCCTGTTCACTCAACACCCCAATGGACGGAGGATCGTTGACGGGTGCAATTCCCAACTTGAAGATCTTGGCAAGCCGCTCATCACCGGCGATCAGATCGATCGTGACGAGTGTCGAACCGAAAGCGTCTGCCTGGGGAGAAATCGTAAGGATCCGAGTATCCGCCCTCTCAGCAGGGGCAAACAGCAGGTTGGAAACAAGGGAAAATCCATCGATCGCCATCTGTAAGCCAAGATTCTCCTGATCGAAAACTCTGGTCTCACCAACAAGAACGAGGCGAGCAACTCCAGTTTCTGGTTTCAGTTCCATCCGGATTTGGTACCAGCGATCGAGGGACAGCCCGTCCAACGCGGTATTCTCGTCATGTCCGAGACGGACTGATACACTCCGGTCGTCGTTTACATAGGCGATGGCGCTCGCTCCTCCGAATATGAAATAGGCTGGGTTTCCCCCGATGCCATTGCTTCCGGGCAAATAGATCCGGAACTCAACTGCAATCGCTTCCGAATCGTAACTCCCAGGCAAGAAAGACCCCGTCACACTGGAACCATTTCCCGCCAAGAAAAAGGTTCTATCCTCGTCAGGCGAAACAGGATCAGCCTGCACAGAGTTGAACGGTTCACTCCAAGGCCAATCCGGATTGATGGCCCAGTTTCCGGGGTAGTCGCCAACCCCATTATCCTCAAAATCCTCAAATCCGATTCGGTTCCCTTCGCCATCGTAGATGCTGATATCGTCAAAGTAAGCCTGGCCCGGTATACCTCCGGATCCCTGCTGATGCGAAACTGCCAACGAAACCGCGCTCTGCCATTCGCCGTCCGTTCGAGGCTCGTATGAGCCCCAGTTCGTGACGGGATGCCCGTCCGTAAAGAGCATAAGGTCGAACGGCGTGTCTTCGATCATTGTCTGCGGCGGGATCGTCGACGCCAGGTTCGAGTAGCCTGAAGGACCATATTCGTTGGAAGCAAAGACTCGGAATCTGAGCTGTCCGCCTTGGGTTGGATCATCATAGGTATACGACTCCGTATTGGCACCCAACTCAGTTGGCAGTTCCTCGAACCCATCGAACCCGGCAATCTCACGCTCGATATGGTAGGCCGTTTCGATTCGGGACCGGTCGGTCCACGTGAGTTTGATTTCTTCCGCAGAGAGGCCGGAGGAAACGACGTGAAGCGTCGCAAGGACACCCAACACGGCCACGAGAATACTGTCCGAGTAAGCGCGAGAAATGCGGAAATCGGCCTTCTGGTCTGTTGCTGAACTGATGGGCGGGATTCGCACGTCGTTCGGACCATGAATCAGCGGTCACCGAAAAATCCCTCTGCGCCGCGAACAATCCGACACCATTTTCCTAGCAGAGCGAATCCGTTAAGCAACCTGAGAAGAAATACTTAGGGGTTAGCCTGAGGGTTGTTTAGGGGTTCTGCCCTGATGGAGGGTGGCTATGCTACCGGTGGACCGGGGCTGTGAACGGTCAGCACAGGACAAGTGGACGTAGGAGCAGAATCGCATGGCGGCTATCGCGAATCGTGACCGATTAGCTCGCGCATGCCTTAAGCTTTGTTTGGACCAAAGCTCTGGGCTGGCGAGGCATATCAAACGGAATGACCCGAGGTCATTGTCTCTCGCAGAATTGCTCCGCAATTTGCTGGCATCCTCAGACTCTCTCGCAAAATCGCATGGCGGCTATCGCTAATCGTGACCGATTAGCTGGCGCATGCCATAAGCTTTGTTTGGACCAAAGCTCTGGGCTGGCGAGGCATATCAAACGGAATGACCCGAGGTCATTCCGTTTGATAGACTTCAATCAAGGCGAGGCCGGAGATTCCAGAAGCGGCGGCCTGAACGGTGGCTGTATAGACGCCCGGTTCCAGCCAGAGGAGCATGGCGGAGTCATCGCTGCCCGTATCCAGGGCAAAGGCACCGGCCGCGTCAGTCGCGTCAATGATCGCTGCGGCGTTGGGCTGGGTTCCCCAATTCGAGTTCCGGCCAACTTCAACATCCGCTCCATCGACCCGCTGAGACAAGATCAATCGGGTCTCCGGCAGGGCGTTGACGACGCCGAAGGTTGCCAATCCCGGTCCGATTCCACGGATAAGAACCCGCTTGGCCGTATTGCCCGACACGACAAACCCTCCTATCAATGCCTTGCCGGACGAAACCTGACCACGAGTCGAGAGATTGCTCACATCGTTGCCGGCAACGTTCGCCTCGGTGGCATCGTAAATCTCGACCAGGGTGATTCCCCCCAGCAGGGATGCATCGTCGACCACTGCGGTATAGCGGCCGGGAAACACCGTGACGAGGAGAACGGCGTCTCGACTGGATGGATCAAGAGGAAACGCACCCACCTGTGCCGATACCGTTTCGATGACCGAGCCCACATTGCCCACCGCCCAACGACTGTTTGTTGCGATGGTTCCGGCATCGGAGACAAGCCTCAGGACCGGATCCCGCACCGCATTGGCGGCTCCGAAAGCTTCCAGGCCCGGACCAATCGCCCGGATCAGGATTTCCTTAGCCTCCGTGCCTGTCACCACGAAACCCGTGATCATGTTTCCGCCGTTTGCCGCGATCGTTCCACGGGTCGAAATGTTCTCAAGACGTCGAAAAGCAGCTATGTCTCCTCGGAGACCGAGGAACCGAATATCCTGACCTCCTGCAATCGACAAGGTCCCCTCAGCTTTTCCGGAATTGAGATCAAACACCATCTCAACTCGAAGAACGTCACTGACCAGATAGGCTTTGCCACCAGAGATGACCACCGGAACCTCTGCGGCCTGAACGGCACCATCCCGACAGACAGTGACTAGACTCAGGCCGTCGCCACCTGAGATGACAATCAGACAGGCATCCGAAGTGTGCACCCCGAAAGCCTCGTAGACTCCGGTCGCGGGCCCGGTCGGTCCATCCGCATCAACCGGAAGACCGGTGAGTACAAGATCGCTACCATCTATGGTTCCGGTGATTCCCTTGGCGTCGATCCGACCTCTCGCGATCACGAGTTCGCCCGCTGCGAGACCCGTCAAAACGAACGTTCCGTCTTCAGCGACGGTGACGTCTGAAACCGAGAATACCACTCCCGTTGAGGGCTCAAAACCGAGAAAACGCATGGCGCCCGCAGGATCGATCCACACCGAGAATCGTCCGGTCTCAACACCGGTGTCCATGGGAACACTGCTTTCATCTGCACCCGTCGTCGGCAAAGAGATCACTCCTCGATAAACGCCAGAAACCGGCGGATCCACCTGGGTCAATGAACCACTTACCGAAACCACCACGATCGGTGAGGAATGGGCCGCTCCAAGCAAATCATAGGCCTTTGCCTGAATGGTATGCGCTCCAGACTCTGCTCCAGACCAGAGAAAAACGAAAGGAGCAGCCAAATCCTGGCCGATTGGAACGTCATCGACAATCAACTCAACGTATTCCGTTTGAGCTGGATCGCTGACATTGACCTGAATATCAATCACTGATCCCAACTCGAATTCTGAGCCATTGATGACTCCCGGGAATTCCACAATCAATGGAGACTGGGCGCTTGATGGTTCGACGGTCAGAGTGAAGGTGTCACTTGCACTGAGAGAGCCATCGCTTACCGTCACGGTAATCGTCGTGGTGCCGGATTGATCGGCTGCGGGCGTGACAGTGACAGTCCGGCTCCCACCGCTGCCCCCGAACACGATGTTGCCGTTGGGAACCAGGGAGGTGTTTGACGAACTGCCCGAGACACTCAGGGTGCCTGCGGAGGTCTGGGCATCGGACACGGTGAAGCTGATTGCACCGGTATCGGTGTCTTCGGCAATGGTTTTATTGGTGATATTGGAAATGGAAGGAGTCGTATTGGCCGGCGGCGGAGGCTCCTTCAGAGATTGCCTGCACTTCACTTTGCGTCAGTGGCTTCGAATAGATGCGCACATCGTCAATGAGGCCGTCAAAGGACTGGGATCCGTCGGGCTGACTGCCCGCGGCCACGCCCATTGAAGAGTCCGTGGCGATTATGCCACTCAGCGCAGTGCTGCCCACCTCGGTGCCATCGAGATAAAGGCGCAGGGTGGTCCCGTCATAGGTCATCGCGCCATGATACCAGACTCCGGCTGTCAGGTTGCCGCTGGTGGCGATCAAGGTCGTGGTCGTGCCAGCGATGCGCAACGACCCCGCAGACGGTTCTGGGAATCCGAGACCGTGGTATTGAGCATGAAGATATGGTCGTTGGCTGCCCAGCTTGATGCCTTGGAGATCAGACGCGGGTCACGGTCGGCCGGGTAGCTGTCCGCCTTGAAACCGATCGCCAGGGTCAAGCCGGTTCCTGCGACATCAAGATTGCCCAGACTGATGTGATCGTTGACCCCGTCCAGATGGACTGCAAAGGCACTGCCATCGGCGGTATCAGCCTCGTAGACCGGACCTCCCTGAAGCGTTGCGTCATTGCCATTCCCTGCCATCGAGCGCCACCGATCCACTGCCCTCATCCAAAAGCAGATGAACCAGGGCATCGGAGTCTCCCACGGGCTGCGGTTGAATGGAGATGCTGACCGTGGCGGTATTGGAAGTGAGGACCCCGTCGCTTGCCCGATAGGTGAAACTGTCGTTCCCACTGTAATCGAGTGCAGGCGTATAGACAAAGGAGCCGTTGGCGTTGAGGGTCAGATTGCCGTGACTGACACCCGCGACAAGTTGCGCGGACAGAATCATGCCTTCGACGTCGGAGTCGTTGGCCAGCACTCCCAGAGCCGCGGTCACGCTCAGGGCCTGATTGGGAAGCGTCTTGTAGCCCCCGTCATCAGATGCCAACGGCGCATCGTTGACCGCCGTGACCGTCACGACAAAGCTGTCACTGGCGCTGAGCAGTCCGTCACTGACCGTGACCGTGATTGTCGCCGATCCTGACTGATTGGACAAGGGCGACACCGTCACCGTGCGATTTGCACCGCTTCCCCCAAAGACCACCGCGCTCACCGGGATCAAGCCGGCGTTCGAGGAACTCGCAGACAATGAAAGACCGCTCGCAGCGCTCTCCCCATCGCCGATCACAAAGGCAAGCGATCCCGTCGTTCCGTCCTCGGCGATCGTTTGGTTGGTGATGTTGCTGATTGTCGGTGCCGTGTTCACCGGCGCACTGCCCGCCGTCGTCGCACTCGCCACGTTGGTGTAGCCGGAGTCTCCGCTGGCATTGGTCGCACGCACCCGGAACCAATACTGCGTGCCCGCGGTCAGACCAGCATCGGTATAGCTCTCCACATTGGCGCCCACCGTGGCGACCTGACTGAATGAACTCCCATTCAGAGATCGCTCGATCTTGAAACCCGTCTCATTGTCCGAGTTGTCCGTCCAACTCAGGGTCAGGTCCGCCGACCAGGACGATGTCGCCAAAATGACAGCCGATAGACCAGAGAATGCGAAGCCGCGAAGAGATGGTAACAAATGGGTACAGCGATTCATGGTCTACCGCTGTACTTCGCCTCACCGGAATTGGAGTGAGGTCACCCGGACCGGTTTGACGGGGATTTCAGCGACCTGAGTAGAATCCGCCAGCGAGACAGAGCGGGGATCTACGGACGCGGAGACGGGATGGGGAGGACAGTAAGAAGGCGCTCCCGACACCACATGTGGGGCCGGGACAGGTGCGCGCTGAAGAACGGAAAGGGGTTCTTCGCTTGAGAATTTGAACTACAAAGGTAACGAATGTAACCAAGGTTTTGATACAGAAAGGTCGATGGACGGCCCAGCGGTCTGTCCCTATCCCGGGACCACGAATCTTCGGTCGAGCGTGACCGCTGGGCGCACCTTCCGCGGAGCAGAGCTTCGGACGGCATGGCGCGAGCGCCAGCTCTACATGGGGAATCTTTGGATATGGGGCTACCACTCTGCCCCCCTTCCTGCCACAGCCTATCGGAACCCGATCTCCTGCTTGTCACGGCGTATCAGAGAGGAGCCGGATCTACGATCTTCCATCTCCGTGATCCCCGGGATCACTCCTCGATCATTCACTGTCTCTCGCAAAATTGCTGCGCGATTTGCTGGCGACGCTACCAAACCGACTAGTCGGTTTGGTAGACTTCAACCAACCCGGTGCCGGAGGCCCCGGTCGTGCCGGGTTGGACTTCGGCGGTGTAGATGCCGGGTTCGAGCCAGATGAGGAGGGCGGAATCTCCGCTTCCGGATTCCAGGAGGAACGCACCCGCACTCTCCGAAGCCGTCTGGATGGCCTCGGCATTCGGGTTGGTCGACCAACCGGTGTTCTCCCCAATCCGTTCGTTCACTCCGTCGACCCGCTGGGTCAGGACCAGTCTTGCCGACGACAGGGCATTCGCCACTCCGAACTGAGCCAGGCCCGGACCGATTCCGCGGATCAGCACCCGTTTCGGAACATTGCCGGTGACCACGAATCCGCCGATCAGGTTCTTGCCCGACCCGACCGCTCCGCGGGTCGAGAGATTGACCAGGTCATTGCCGGTCACGACCGTATCCGTCGCATCGTAGATCTCGATCAGGGAGTCCCCTCCCCGACCCGCCGCATCGCGAACGACCGCGGAATAACGCCCCGGGGCAACCGTGACCAACAGGGCCGCATCAAGACTGTCCGGATCCAGGGCGAACGCGCCGATCCGGGCGGAAACGGTCTCCACAATGGAACCGAAGTTGCCGAGGATCCACCGGGCATTTGAGGTGATCAGGCCCGCCTCTCCGACCAGTTCCAGAACCGGATCGGTCATGTAGTTGGTGATGCCGAACTGACCCAGACCCGGCCCGATCGCGCGGATGAGGACCGTCTTCGGAGCGTCACCGGACACGACAAATCCGGAGATCATGACACCGCTGCCGGAAGTGATCGTGCCTCGCGTCGAGATATTCTCGAGTCGGCGATCAGGACTGACGTCACTGCGGAGGCCCATCAGGGAGGCGATTTCCCCTCCGTTCGAAATGAGAAGGCCCTCAAGCGACCCGCTGACCGTATCGATGACGATCTCGAGGCCGAGATCCACACTCGCGAGAAAAGCATTCACTCCATCGATCGAAACGTCGACCACCTCACCGACGA
Organism: Opitutaceae bacterium; assembly: GCA_041395105.1. Classification (NCBI taxonomy): domain Bacteria; kingdom Pseudomonadati; phylum Verrucomicrobiota; class Opitutia; order Opitutales; family Opitutaceae; species Opitutaceae bacterium. Next base: position 985,074 of record JAWLBB010000002.1, read on the forward strand.
GGACGCCGTCCCGAATCCGGATGACATGACCGATCCCATCCGCACCGATAATCAGGAGGACACGGGTATCACTGCTACGGGTTCCGAAGAGCTCATAGAAACCGGAGGCATTCTCTGTGGCACCCGCCGAACCCGAAAACGAGCCCGTGAGCACAATGTCCGTTCCCACGATGGTCCCTTCAATGCCCTTCGAGGTGATCCGCCCTTCGATCGTCACAACCGCTGCGCCACCAAAGAGCGACTGAAGCGCCTCCGGGACTGCCAGAGGCAGCGTAAAGAATCCGTCAGTTTCCACCTGGATCGGGCCATCGGCAAAGCCGAGACCGGAAGTCGACTCGAATCCAAGGAAGTGCATCCAACCTTCGGCATCCACGTGGACGGCAAACTCGCCGCTCAACGCCGCGTCGGCCGCTGGTGTAGCCGAACCCTCGGCCTGGGCGGCGCCGGTTGGAGTCGTGGACAGGGTTCCTCGGTAGACCCCGGCGACTGCGCCGCCGGCTGGATCGGTGACGGTGATCGTGACCGAGGCGCTCAACGTCGATGCGCCGTCAGCGTCATAGGCCTTCGCCTGAACGGTGTGCGCCCCGATATCCGTCGATGACCAGCTGTAGTCATAAGGCGTCTGCAACTGTGTGTTGACGATCGATCCATCGACAAGAAATTCGATCTTTGAGGTGTTTCCGATATCGCTGGGAACGGCCTCGAGGAGAAGGGCCTGTCCTGCTTCGAGTTCACGATCACCAACCGGATTGGTCAGGGTAACCGTCAGAACCGAGCTGCCGACCGTGACATTCACCACTTCCGACAAGACCGATCCGCCATCGTTATCCACCGCTCGAACCTGGATGGTATGGTCACCCGAAGTGCCACCGGACCAGAGAAGGACGTAAGGAGAGGTTGTATCCTGGCCGATCACGCTTCCGTCGATCAGAAGCTCGACCCGGTTGGTCCGGGCGGTATCGCTGACGGTCGCGCTGACGTTGATCGTGCTGCCGTAGGCAAAGTCCGTACCGTCCGCCGGGCTGGTCAGCGAGACGGTCAGGGGATCCGGAGTCGGATCGGCAATCGTTATCGATATCGGCGCGGACTCGGTCTTCGCCCCATCCGTGTCGGTGACGATGGCCTTGATCGCGTAGGTCCCGGCGGTGTCCGGCGTCCAGCTGAAGTTGTAAGGACTCTGACGCTCGGTGTTGATCTGCGTCGAATCATGGAAAAACTCAACAGTGGCGGTTCTCGCTATATCGCTGGTCAAAGCTTCGCCCGCGATCGTGTCACCTACGGTAAAGGTGGCTCCTTCGACCGGTGAGATGACTGACACGGTGACGGGATCGGGCGACGCCGTCACTGTGAGAACGAAAGCATCGGATGCTGAAGACGATCCGTCATTGACTGTCACGGTAATCGTTGCGCTGCCATTCTGTCCTGCCACGGGGGTCACCGTGACCGTCCGATTGCCGCCACTGCCACCGAAGACAATCCCGCTGACCGGGACCAGGGTTGTGTTCGAAGAGTCGGCACTGAGAGTAAGGCTGCCATTCGATGTTTCGATGTCCGAAACCGTGAAGGCGATTGCTCCGGTGGTGGCTCCCTCACCGATCGTGCGGTTCGTGATATTGCTGATGGTGGGCACATCATTTACTGCCGTCACCGTAAGGGTAAAGGTATCACTGGCACTGAGGCTGCCATCGTTGACCGTGACCGTGATGTTGGCCGTGCCCGACTGATTGGCTGCCGGGGAAACGGTAACCGTCCGGTTACCATTGCTGCCCCCAAAGACAATCGCCTCGTTCGGGACGAGCGTGGTGTTCGAGGAACTGCCCGATACGGTCAGACTCCCGGCTGCAGTCTCTGCATCGGAGATGGTGAATCCGATCGCGGCAGTCGCGGTATCCTCATTGACCGTCTTGTTCGTGATATTGCTGATGGTGGGCGCATCGTTCACTCCTGTCACCGTCAGGACGAAGGAATCGCTTGCCGACAGATTCCCGTCGCTGACCGTAACCGTGATTGTGGCCGTCCCCGACTGACCCGCAGCCGGCGTCACCACGAGAGCGCGGTTGCCGCCACTGCCGCTGAAGACGATCGCGCTGTTGAGGACCAACGATGGGTTGGATGAACTGCCCGAAACAGTCAGGCTTCCGGCGGATGTCTCCAGATCAGAAACCGTAAACGCAATCGCGCTGGTGGGCGAATCCTCGGCAACTGTCTTGTTGCTGATATTGCTGATCGTCGGCGCGTCGTTGACTGGGCTGACCGTCAGTTCAAAAGTATCGCTACCCGTCAGACTGCCATCGCTCACTGCAATCGTAACCGTCGCGGTGCCGGATTGATTCGCAACCGGCGTCACCGTCACCGTCCGATTCCCGCCGTTCCCGCCAAGAACTATGTTCCCATTGGGGACCAGGGAGGTGTTCGAGGATGTGCCCGTGATCGTCAGGTCCGCAGCCCCGGTTTCTGCATCCGAAACGGTGAAAGCGATCGGTCCGGTCGAACCGTCCTCCGGAATGGATACATCTGCGATATTGCTGACCAGAGGTCCGTCATTCACTCCACTGACCGTAAGGGTGAATGCATCGCTGGAAGACAGGCTGCCATCACTGACCGCCACCGTGATTGTTGCCGTGCCGCTCTGACCCGCAACCGGAGTCACCGTAACGGAACGATTGGCTCCGCTTCCACCAAATACAATGTTGCCGTTCGGGACGAGTGTCGTGTTCGAAGAGCCGCCCGTAACGGAGAGGTCCGCCGCCGCCGTTTCTGGGTCGGATACCGTGAAGGCAATCGCTCCGGTATTGCCATTCTCGGCGATCGTCCGGTTGGAGATATCGGTGACCGTCGGAGCGTCATTGACGGCATTTACCGTCAGAGTGAAGGAGTCGCTGGCGGAAAGGTTCCCGTCGCTCACCGTAACTGTGATCGTGGTGCTGCCGAATTGGTCCGCGGCGGGGGTAACCGTAACCGTCCGATTTCCTCCGCTGCCTCCAAAAACAATACCGGACTCGGGGACCAGCGTTGTATTCGAGGATGTCGAACTGAGCGCCAGGCTGCCGGCGGCCGTCTCTGGATCTGAAATCGTGAAAGCGGTTGCGCCGGTCGATTCGTCCTCAGATATGCTCTTGTTCGTGATATTGCTGATTGTCGGCGAGTCGTTGACCGATGTCACCGTAAGCGTGAAACTGTCGCTGGCTGACAGATTGCCGTCACTTACCGAAACGGTGATCGTAGCGACGCCGGACTGACCGGGCGCCGGTGTCACCGTCACCGTCCGATTCGCGCCACTGCCACCGAAGGCGATATTGGAGTTCGGAACCAGCGAAGTGTTCGAAGAACTACCCGAAACCGTCAAGCTGCTGCTCGCCGTCTCGACATCGGACACTGTGAATGCAATAGCCCCGGAGTCACTACTCTCCGCGATCGTTTTATTGGTGATATTGCTGATTGCCGGGGCGTCGTTGACTGCCGCGACCACTAAAGTGAAGGTGTCACTTGCACTGAGAGATCCATCGCTCACCGTCACGGTAATCGTCGTGGTTCCGGATTGATCGGCTGCTGGCGTGATAGTGACCGTCCGACTTCCACCGCTGCCTGCGAACACGATGTTGCCGTTCGGAACCAGGGAGGTATTCGACGAATTGCCCGACACCGTCAGACTTCCGGCGACTGTCTCTGGATCGGAGACCGTGAATGCGATCGCGGCGGTCGAGGTGTCTTCATTGGTTGTCTTGTTTGAGATATCGCTGATGGTCGGTGCATCGTTCACGCCGGTCACAGTCAATGTAAAGGTGTCGCTTGCCGAAAGGTTACCATCGCTGACTGTCACGGTGATCGTCGAACTCCCTGACTGACCCGCAGCCGGCGTCACGGTAACCGTCCGATTACCCCCGCTGCCACCGAACACGATATTGCCATTGGGAACCAGGGAGATGTTTGATGAACTGCCCGACAAGATCAGACTCCCGGCGGCCGTCTCCAGATCGGAGACCGTGAATGCTATCGCGGCGGTCGAGGTGCTTTCCGCGATCGTTTTGTTGGTGATATTGCTGATTGCCGGAGCGTCGTTGACTGACGATACGGTCAGAGTGAAGGTGTCACTTGCACTGAGAGAGCCATCGCTCACCGTCACGGTAATCGTCGTGGTGCCGGATTGATCGGCTGCGGGCGTGACAGTGACAGTCCGGCTCCCACCGCTGCCCCCGAACACGATGTTGCCGTTGGGAACCAGGGAGGTGTTTGACGAACTGCCCGAGACACTCAGGGTGCCTGCGGAGGTCTGGGCATCGGACACGGTGAAGCTGATTGCACCGGTATCGGTGTCTTCGGCAATGGTTTTATTGGTGATATTGGAAATGGAAGGAGTCGTATTGGCCGGCGGCGGAGAGGCTCCTTCAGAGATTGCCTGCACTTCACTTTGCGTCAGTGGCTTCGAATAGATGCGCACATCGTCAATGAGGCCGTCAAAGGACTGGGATCCGTCGGGCTGACTGCCCGCGGCCACGCCCATTGAAGAGTCCGTGGCGATTATGCCACTCAGCGCAGTACTGCCCACCTCGGTGCCATCGAGATAAAGGCGCAGGGTGGTCCCGTCATAGGTCATCGCGCCATGATACCAGACTCCGGCTGTCAGGTTGCCGCTGGTGGCGATCAAGGTCGTGGTCGTGCCAGCGATGCGCAAACGACCCCGCAGACGGTTCTGGGAATCCGAGACCGTGGTACTGAGCATGAAGATATGGTCGTTGGCTGCCGTACTTGATGCCTTGGAGATCAGACGCGGGTCACGGTCGGCCGGGTAGCTGTCCGCCTTGAAACCGATCGCCAGGGTCAAGCCGGTTCCTGCGACATCAAGATTGCCCAGATTGATGTGGCCGTTGACCCCATCCAGATGCACAGCGTAGGCGCTACCATCCCCGGTATCCGACTCGTAGGACGCCCCCCCTGCGAGCGTCGCGTCGCGGCCGTTTCCACTGCCATCGAGCGCCACCGATCCACTGCCCTCATCCAAAAGCAGATGAACCAGGGCATCGGAGTCTCCCACGGGCTGAGGCTGAATGGAGATGCTGACCGTGGCGGTATTGGAAGTGAGGACCCCGTCGCTTGCCCGATAGGTGAAACTGTCGTTCCCACTGTAATCGAGTGCAGGCGTATAGACAAAGGAGCCGTTGGCGTTGAGGGTCAGATTGCCGTGACTGACACCCGCGACAAGTTGCGCGGACAGAATCGTACCTTCGACGTCGGAGTCGTTGGCCAGCACTCCCAGAGCCGCGGTCACGCTCAGGGCCTGATTGGGAAGCGTCTTGTAGCCCCCGTCATCAGATGCCAACGGCGCATCGTTGACCGCCGTGACCGTCACGACAAAGCTGTCACTGGCGCTAAGCAGTCCGTCACTGACCGTGACCGTGATTGTCGCCGATCCTGACTGATTGGACAAGGGCGACACCGTCACCGTGCGATTTGCACCGCTTCCCCCAAAGACCACCGCGCTCACCGGGATCAAGCCGGCGTTCGAGGAACTCGCAGACAATGAAAGACCGCTCGCAGCGCTCTCCCCATCGCCGATCACAAAGGCAAGCGATCCCGTCGTTCCGTCCTCGGCGATCGTTTGATTGGTGATGTTGCTGATTGTCGGTGCCGTGTTCACCGGAGAACTGCCCGCCGTCGTCGCACTCGCCACGTTGGTGTAGCCGGAGTCTCCGCTGGCATTGGTCGCACGCACCCGGAACCAATACTGCGTGCCCGCGGTCAGACCAGCATCGGTATAGCTCTCCACATTGGCGCCCACCGTGGCGACCTGACTGAATGAACTCCCATTCAGAGATCGCTCGATCTTGAAACCCGTCTCATTGTCCGAGTTGTCCGTCCAACTCAGGGTCAGGTCCGCCGACCAGGACGATGTCGCCAGCACAAGCGTTGCAAATATCGCCAGTCGAGATGTGATTCCAGAGATGCTGTAAAGTGAAAGTCGAGGCATACGTGCCATGCTTTCGTTTCGACTCTCCCCACAAATGAATGAGTCCCGTAGGAGCATCCCCTACAATTTGACTCTGATTTAGGGGCACTAGGTAGAACTACCCAAGGTTGCCTAGAGAGAGACCAATGTATGCACGCCAGCAGAGCCTATGGGAGACAGAGTGGGGAGAGGTTCAGTCCCTTTGGAGGGTTCAGCAATGCCGACTGCAGACAGAGTCAAGGGCAGGCGATATCCAGTGGAGCGGACTTGTCCCGCCTCCAACTTGTAGAGCTTTCCCGACACCACTTCGCGGGCCGGGACAGGACGGTTCGGAGAGGCCTGTCAGATCGCATCGGGAAGGGGTGACCCTCCTCCGGATTCTTCAAGGGGGCGGCAACGGAGTGCCGCGGCTACACTCCCGATTCGATGCAGCGGCGTCGCTGTGCCGACGCCCCCTTCGATACGTCCAACGTCTCTCTCGGAATTGCTGCGCGATTTGCTGGCGAGGCGTATCAAACGGAATGACCACAGGTCATTCCGTTTGATAGACTTCAACAAGGGCGGTGCCGGTCTGACCGGCCGTGCCGGGTTGCACGATGAAGGTGTAGGCACCGGGCTCGAGCCAGAGAAGAAGGGCCGAATCCGAACTGTCCGGATCAAGCGCGAAGGCTCCCACCGTTGCGGCGACTTCAGCAATCAGCCCGGCCTGAGGATCCGACGACCAGCCACTATTGTCACCAATCGTGACATCCTCGCCATCCACCTCATGGATGAGCAGGAGACGCGTGGAGTTAAGAGCATCCGCAACCCCAAATCGGGACAGGCCCGGCCCGATACCGCGAACCAGCACCCGTTTCGGGCTGTTGCCGGAGATGACAAATCCTCCGATCAGATTCTTGCCCGCACCCACAGGTCCGCGCGTGGCAAGACTGCGCAGTTCTGAAAGCAATGGGAAGCCTTCGTCCGCGTCGTAGATTTCCACCAGGATCTCGCCTCCCAGCTGCAGACCGTCACGAATCACTGCCGAGTAAACTCCCGGACCAACCTGATGAAGCAGAGCCGCATCGGCGGAACCACGGACCAGGGGAAATGCGCCGACTTTCCGGGCGGTTTCCTCGATCCCGGGTCCATTGACCTCATCAAACCACCTTTGGTTGTCGGCGATAAGTTCGCCATTCGACTTGAGCAGCAGGACTGGATCCTCCACGGGCGTCGAGGCCCCGAAGCTCTCCAGCCCCGGACCCACTCCGCGAATCAGCACTTCCTTCGTCCCGGCGCCGTCCGTGACGAAACCCACGATCATCACACTGTTGCCGGGGTTGATATATCCCCGGGTGGACAGGTTTTCCAGACGCTGCGCGACCGGAATGTCGCTCCGTAAACCGGAGACCCAGAATCCGCCTCCTGAAGTTTTCATGAACCCCCGGGCCGAGCCGCTATCCGAATCGACCGTGATCTCAAGTACGGGATCCTCACTCGAAATATAGGCTCCCGAAACCGAAGGTTCGGCCACCAGTTCCCGTCCCGCAAAGTGCCCATCCTGCAGGACACCGAGAAAGACCTGATCATCAGGACCCAATACCAGGTAGACCCTGGTATCCACATTGCCGACACCGACGAGGCTGTAGAAAGACGAGTCTGCGGAATCGGAAACGCGGCTGCCCGACAGACGGAGAGCCGGATCCAGTACCTCGCCCTCGATGATTTCGGAACCGATCCGTGCGGTCAGGACCACCGGACCGGAAGACCCGGATCCGACGACTTGAAACTCTCCGTCCTCACCCGTTGTCAGGGCCTCCGAGAAAAACGCCGCTCCGTCTGACTCAACGTGGCCAAGAAACGCAATCGCTCCATCCGCAGCCACAAATGCGGCGAATCGCCCGACCACCAGACCATCGGCCGGATCAATGAACGAACCTCGATAGACGCCCGGAGTCGCCCCCGACGGGGCATCCACGTTGACGATGGCACTCTTGCTCAACGACGCGTTGCCTTTCAAATCATGCGCTTTGACATGAACGGTATGCGACCCCAGACCGGCCCCGACCCAATCCACTCCGAAGGGCGCTTCCGTATCCTCACCGATCAGGCTGTCGTCGACGTAGAATTCGAGACGTGATGTGCGATCCACATCGCTGGTCACGGCTTCGACGATGAGTATTCCTCCCTCGAATACATGGATTCCGTTGGTGGGACTGGTCAATGAAACGGTCAACGGCGGATCCTCGACTGAGATCGAGACCGGATCCGAGAGGACAGCATCGCCATCCAGGTCCACCGCCTGGACACGGATCAGGTGATCTCCGGCACCGGGGTTCTCCCAGACAAAGGCAAAGGGCGCCTCAAAGTCCTCCGACACTACCGCGCCATCAACCAGGAACTCCACCCGGGCGGTCCGGGCAGGCTCGCTGACCGAGGCCTCCACCGTCACCGACTGTCCGAACGCCATTACGGAACCGGAACCCGGGCTGGCGATTTCGGCCACAACCGGCAGGTTTTTCACCACCAGGGTGACCCGATCGGAATCGTACCGGGTCCCGGCCAGGTTGCGCCCTCGGGCCCGAATGGTATAGGTGCCGGTCGCAGACGGGGTCCAGCTGAACTCGTAGGGCGTGAAGTACTCCGTCTTGATCCTGGTTGAACCCGCAAAAAACTCGACGCGCTCGACGTTTTCCGTGGAAACATCGACCACCGCGCTGACCGTGACCGATTCGCCGATCCGGATCACAGCCCCGTCAACGGGAGTCGACATGGTGACTTTCAACGGTGTCGCATCGTCCACTGTGATCACCCTGGCGGTCGAATCCCGGATTGCTCCTCCGACTTCAACCACCCGCGCGATCACATCCCGGGATCCTGAAGCCGAAGGGGTCCAATCCCAGACAAACGGTGCGGAAGAGTCATCACCCACCTTCACATCGTCGGCAAGAAACTCCACCCGCTCGGTACGGCTTTCGTCACTGACTGAAGCCGCCAGATGCACGGTTTCTCCAAATTGGTAGACCTGGCCTTCCGATGGCGAGGTGAGGGAAACGGTCACCGGCGGCTCGACCACTGATACGCTTATGGTCGGTGAATCCACGCCTTCGCCGGCAGGCGAAACAGCTCTTGCCATGAGGCTGGCCGGGCCGACTCCGGAGGCCTTCCAGGACCATGCATAGGGTGCACTTGAATCTTCGCCCAACCTGGTCGAACCCCGGTAAAACTCAACCCGGGCCGGAACGGCGGATCCGCCGCTGACCGAAGCCCGTAGCGTCACCGTTTCACCCACCAGGAACGACAAACCGGCCGAAGGCGACTCCAGCACCACCCGGACATCGGGAGGGCTTTCGACGGTTATCTCCACCGGTGCCGAATTCCGGGTGTTTCCCGCGGCATCGAAGACTTTCGCTGATATCGTATGAGTCCCCGCCGCAGCCGGCGTCCAGCTGAACGCGTAGGGGCTGTAGTACTCCGATTTGATCTTCGAGCTTCCGTCAAAGAAATCCACCCGGACCGTTTCGGCGATATCGCTGACCAGCGCCTCGACCCCGATCGCCTCGCCAAAAGGATAGGAGGCCTGATCCTTTGGAACGACCAGATTGACCGTGACCGGCGGCGGCGCCACCGTGACGGTCCTCACTGCCGAGATCGTCGTCGTATTGGTGGTGCTGATGACCCGCGCGGTCAACGCATAGGTCCCCGGATCCGCCGGCATCCATGTCGCGGTGTAGGGTGCATACAATTCCTGCTTGATCCGGTTCGAGCCGACATAGAAATCGACCCGCTTGATCGCTTCGGTCGGACCGGTCACAACGGCTTCCAGATTCATCGACTCGCCCAGAACGATGGATTCATCGTCCGAAGGAGAACTCATCGATACCGACAAATGAACGACCTCGGTCACGCTGATTGTGACTGCCGCCGATTCCCGAACGGCACCGGAGGTCTCCACCGCCCATGCCGTGATTGCGTGGGATCCTGCAGTGGCACCCGACCAGGAGTAACTGTAGGGAGAAGAAGTATCCTGACCCAGTTTGATTGCCCCGGCATGGAACTCCACTCGCGCCGTCCTTGCCGGATCATTCACCAGAGCCGTCATGTTGACCGGAGATCCGACCTCGAAGACTGCACCATTCGACGGGGCCGTCAGGCTGACGGTGACGGCATCGAGAGGGGTCACCGTAAGGCGAAAGGTATCCACAACCTCCAGCGAACCGTCGCTGACCCGCACGGTGATCGTGGCATCACCGCTTTGACCCGAAGCAGGCGTCACGCTGACCGTCCGACTTTGTCCGCTTCCGGCAAAGACAATGGCACTGAGCGGCACCAGGGTTCGGTTCGTCGAATCAGCCGTCAGGACGAGACTGCTCAATGCCGTGTCGGGGTCGCCGACCGTGAAGGCGATCGGACCGGTGCTGCTGTCCTGAATTATCGTCTTGTTGGTGATATTGCTCACCGTCGGCGCGTCGTTGACCGCGCTGACCGTGACCTGGAAGGCCCGCGAGGCAGTCAGCAACCCATCAGAGACAACGACCGTGATCGTGGCTGCGCCGGAACGGTTGCCTGCCGGGTTGACCAGAACCGTGCGATCGGTGTCCGAACCGCCGAAGACAATCCCGCTGACGGGAACCAGCGTCGTGTTCGAAGAACTCGCGGAAAGAGTCAGGCTGCCATTTGCGGTTTCGCCATCCGCGACCTTGAAGGCAATCGGACCGGTCGTCGTGTCTTCATTGATCGTCTGATTCGCGATCGAGGTGATCGTCGGCGCCGTATTGGTGGGGGGTGGAGGCGGTGGTGGGGCAACGGCCTCCACCGTGACCCGGAAAGTCCGAGTTGCCGTCAACAGGCCGTCGCTGACCTGGATCGTGATGTCGGCGAATCCACTCTGGGCGGGCGCCGGAGTGACCGTCACTGTCCTGCCCCCGCCACTGCCGCCAAAGACAATACCGCTCACCGGCACCAGGGTCAGGTTCGAAGAAGTGCCGGAGAGTGAGAGGGTGCTGGTCGCGTTGTCGGAATCACCGATGGTAAATGAGATCGGACCGGTGCTTTCGTCCTGACTGATGGTCTGGTCGGCGATCGTCCCGATGGTCGGTTTGTCATTGACCGGGTTGACGGTGACCTGGAACGACCTTGAGGCCGTCAATTGACCATCGGAGACCGTGACGGTGATGATCGCAGTGCCCGATTTATTGCCCGCCGGGTTGATCTGAACAGTGCGATCCGTGCTGACCCCGCCAAAGATGATCCGACTCAACGGGACCAGGGTGGTGTTGGATGAAGCCGCAGAAAGTGCCAGACTGCCGTTGGCGGTCTCCAGATCCGTAACCTTGAAGGCGATCGGACCGGTCGTGCCGTCCTCGTTGATCGTCTGGTTCGCAATCGAAGTGATGGTGGGGGCGGTATTGGCGGGCGGAGGTGGGGGCGGTGGTGGCGCGGCCGTAACCGCATTGCTCACGTTGGTGTAGCCGGAGTTGCCGGCAGCGTTGTAGGCCCGTACCCGGTAGAAGTAGCGGGTGGCATCCGCCAGACCCGTATTCGTATAGGATACGGTATTGGCGCCGACAGTGGCGATCTGGCTGAACGCGGTGCCATCGAGGGACCGCTCGATCTTGAATCCGGTTTCGTTGTTCGAATTGTCCTTCCACGACAGGGTCAGCTGCGCGCCGGACACCGCCAGGATGCCGGCACAGAACAGGAAAAGGCCGAGAGCAGCCTTAACCCAACGGATCAACGGGGCGCATGCGGCCCGGTGTGCGAAAGAGAGCGGGGCCATCTAGGGACGCCCTCGGGAAAAGCGACCCCGATGGGAGGGGTCGGATTTCGAGAAAGCATCCATGCCTGTGAGTTGAGTCGGAAAGTGTGCAGCCATTACGGAGAGATATCAGGTTTACCCTGATGCGGGATAGGTGGTTTTGCCCAACTTGGAAGCGAAACTTACTCACATGTTCCCAATTAATTCCGTGCCCACCGCGAAGCCGCTGATAGCGGCTGACTTAGGCCGAATGTAAAAAGCTCGCGCACTGGCCATCTGACCTGACCAGAGGCCAGAAAGGCGCGCCCTCCCCGCGAGTTTCGATGTAGCCACCGCGCTGTGTCGCGGTGCCATTTGCCTCTCGGAACGCCGACACAGCGGCGTTGCTACAACAAATCCTACATGCCCGGTGTAGCCACCGCGCTGTGTCGCGGTGCCATTTGCGTAGACCGGTAGTAAGGAATGGCACTTTCAACTCGCTCCAAATGAACACTTTCGCAATGATATGGATGGATTCCGAACAGCCGAACATACTGCCATGCGAGAGAAAAAAGAACCCGATTTCCCGAAGAGGCCACCGCGACTCAAGTGGATATTCTCAGAATCACGGTCATTGTATTTTGTCACTTTCAACACTCGCCAACGGCAGTCTATTCTCGTGCATTCTGCAGTCCATGAAGCCTTTGTGACATTCTGCGAACGCGGGCATCAAAAAGGAATCGCGGTAGGTGACTATGTCATCATGCCGGACCACGTTCACCTTTTCGTTGCGTTGCCAATAAACGGGATGAATCTCGGACAATGGGTCGGTGCCTTGAAAATGGCGCTCGGCCGAACGCTGATAGATCTGGGACAGGATAAGCCTCATTGGCAGGAGGGCTTTTTTGATCGACTCCTTCGCAATGCAGACAGCTATTCGGAGAAATGGGACTATGTCCGAATGAATCCCGTTCGTAAGGGTTTGTGCGCAGCACCTGAAGACTGGACTTATCAAGGACAGATCGAAGTCCTGCGATTCTGAGCAAACGGAACGCCGGCACAGCGGCGTTGCTACAACAATTCCAACATGCCCGGTGTAGCCACTGCGCTGTGTCGCAGTGCCATTCCGTAGGAAGACCGATTCGTTTGGACTTGGACAACGGAACGCCGGCACAGCGGCGTTGCTACAGCAAATCCTTTACGCCCGGTGTAGCCACCGCGCTGTGTCGCGGTGTCATTCCGTAGAACGGTCAATTCGCTTGGGTCTTGGACAACGGAACGCCGACACAGCGGCGTTGCTACAGCAAATCCTGCACGCCCGGTGTAGCCACCGCGCTGTGTCGCGGTGCCATTCCGTAGAACGGTCAATTCGCTTTGGACTTGGACAACGGAACGCCGGCACAGCGGCGTTGCTACAGCAAATCCTTTACGCCCGGTGTAGCCACCGTGCTGTGTCGCGGTGCCATTCCGTAGAAAAATCGATTCGTTTGGGTCTTGGACAACGGAACGCCGACACAGCGGCGTTGCTACACCTTAGCTCTTGAATTCCTCCCGAACCTCCCTTGGGCGACCGCTTCAGCCAATCGTTCAAGCAACGGCACCGTGTCTTCAAAGGCCAGGCAACCGTCGGTAATGCTCTGACCATAGACGACCTTGCGGCCCCGTTTCAGGTCCTGGCGACCGCCCTTGAGGTGGCTCTCGATCATCACCCCGGCCACAGATGGCGATCCATCTGCAATCTGCCGGGCAACCGCCTCTGCCACGAAAACCTGCCGAGCGGGGTCCTTTCCGCTATTGGCGTGGCTGCAATCCACCATGATCCGTCCCGGAAGACCGGCCTCCCGCAGCCGCCCGGCCGCCGCCTCCACGCTGGGTGCATCGAAGTTCGGCCCGCTCTCGCTGCCGCCGCGCAGGACAAGGTGACAGAACGGGTTGCCGCTGGTCCCGAGCACGGCCGGCGCGCCTTCTTTGGTCAGGGACGGGAACCAATGGGGATGGGCTGCCGCGCGGATCGCGTCGATCGCGGTCTGAATGTCCCCATCAGTCCGGTTCTTGAAGCCCACCGGCATGGAAAGACCCGAGGCCAGCTCCCGATGGACCTGGCTCTCAGTTGTCCGGGCGCCGATCGCGCCCCAGGAGATCAGATCGGCAAAAAACTGCCCCAGGACGGTATCGAGGAATTCCGTCCCGGCCGGCAGGCCGATCGCCGCGACATCCAGCAGGAGTTTGCGGGCCAGCCGCAGGCCCGGGTTGATCTGAAAGCTTCCGTCCAGAAAGGGATCATTGATCAGACCCTTCCAGCCGACAACCGTCCGCGGCTTCTCAAAATAGACCCGCATGACGATGAGGAGCCGCTTGCTTAAGGCGCGGTTCACTTCGGCCAACTTGCGGGCATACTCGACGGCCGCCTCCGGATCGTGGATCGAGCAGGGTCCCACCACAACCAGCAGACGCCGATCCTCTCCTTGCAGGATGGATTCAATCGCCCGCCGACTCCTGGCCACGAATGCCGCCGCCTTTGCGGAAAGCGGCAATTCCTCCATGAGGATGCCCGGCGCGATCAAAGGCCGGGTCTGCCGGATACGGAGGTCGTCAGTCTGATGAGGCATGGGAAGCCGCTTTGCGGCGGAGATGGAAGATGGAAGATGGAAGATCGGGTCATTGAAAAGCCGTCTACCGGCGGAAATGGAACAAACAAGATGGTTCGGGAGGACACCAAGAACGGTTGAACAAAAAACCAAACCACCGGAATTCAGCAGTACTGGGAAGCCTTTTGCAGCCCTTCAGCGCGTAGCGCCTTCTTCCTTTCTAAGTGTCTCTCCCTTCCAAAAGCCGCAATCCCGATCTTCCATCTGCCATCTCCGTCGCGCAGCGACTCCCTCACCGATCCACGCGGGCGCTGCCGCCGCCGACCAGCTTTTCGACCTCGGCCAGGGACGCCATGGTGGTGTCGCCGGGGGTGGTCATGGCAAGGGCGCCATGAGCGGCGCCGTAGTTGACGGCCCGGGCGGCGTCACCCGTCGTCATCATTCCATAGATGAAGCCTGAGGCGAAGCTGTCTCCCCCACCCACCCGGTCGAGGATCTCGAGATCCTCCCGATACGTCGCCTCGTGGAACTGGCCGTCATACCAGCAGATGGCGCCCCAGGAATTGATGGTGGCCGACTTGACCGTGCGCAGCGTCGTCGCCGTCGCCTTGAAGTTCGGGAAGGCCGCGATCGCCTTCTCGATCATCTTCTTGAAGCTGTCGATCTCGATATTGGAGATGTTGTGGTCCAACCCTTCGACCTCAAAGCCGAGACAGGCCGTGAAGTCCTCCTCATTGCCGATCATGACGTCGACATACTTGGCAATCTCGCGGTTGACCTCCTGGGCGCGCTTCTGTCCGCCGATCGACTTCCAGAGGGACGGTCGGTAATTGAGGTCATAGGAAACGATCGTTCCGTATTTCTTGGCGGCCTGAACGGCCTCAAGCACAAGATCGGCCGAGCTTTCCGAAAGGGCCGCAAAAATGCCGCCGGTGTGCAGCCATCGGGCGCCAATCCTTCCGAAGATGTTATCCCAATCCACATCGCCCCGCTTCATCTGGGAGGCGGCGGTCAGTCCGCGATCGGATACACCGACCGCGCCACGGATGCCGAATCCCCGCTCGGTAAAGTTCAATCCGTTGCGGACACTGCGCCCGATCCCGTCGTATTTCACCCACTTGATGAAGTCCGTGTCGACCCCACCCTGAAGGATGAAGTCCTCAATCAGGCGGCCCACATCGTTGTCCGCAAAAGCCGTCACGACCGCGGTCTTCATCCCGAAACAACGCCGGAGGCCACGGGCCACATTGTATTCGCCGCCGCCCTCCCAGGCGCGGAAGGACCGGGCCGTCCGGATCCGGCCCTCTCCGGGGTCTAGACGGAGCATGACCTCACCGAGCGAGATCTGGTCATAACGGCAGGATTCCTTGGGACGGAGTTCGATTTGGCTCATGATTCAATCGGATGAAGTTGGAAACCCCCATTTGACCAAGAACCACCCCGACGTGCGAGAAATCTTTCTCTCGAGTTGTCAGGATTGAACTACCAAGGTGACCACGGCGACCAAGGAAGAACCTGGATGACGGCTTTGGCCGCTGGTAGTCTTTCGGGTGAGTGGCTTCCGTTCAGATTGTGCATGGAGCCGAATCGATTTCCTCCCAGGATTTCACGTTCCCTTTGTCGCCTTCGTCACCTTGGTAGTTGATTCCCCTACCGTGCCCCAAAAAACAATCGACAAGCCTGCCGGATCTCCCATTTTCTCCACAGATGCATTCGCGATCGAAAGATGGCTTTATCGTTCTCGACCTTCTGATCACGCTGGCCGTGTTTGTTTTCATGGTCTTCGTCATGAAGTCCCATGTCCCGAGCGAGAACCCCGGCATCATCCTGGTCGTCGCGATGTTCACCGCCTCCTGCTTCACCGCCGTTTTCTGGCTGGCCCTGCAGATGTTCAAGGTCGTCCTCGCTCATCAGCGGGACAAGAGCGACAAGTAGAAGGAAGGGACTGCAGTCCCGAAGATAGCAGATGGGAGATGTCCTGTGGGGAGGTTTGGCCCACTAATCCACACGAATCTGCACGAATGAGGGTAGGGGAATGGCGAGTTTGGGGTTCGAATCGAACTCATCTCGTGCTCGATTCGTGTAAATTGGTGTAGATTCGTGGGCGATCCTCCATCTCCCCTCTCCGTCCCGATCGCGCGGCGCATCGGGGCTACTTGTCCTCATCCGCTTCCGCTTCAGCTTCGGCCCGATCGGCCTCCAGGCCGTCCGCGCGGGCCCGGGCGACCCGTCCCGCCACCTGGATGGACAGTTCGTATAGCGCGATCATGGGCAGGGCCACCATGCTCTGGGTCAAAGGATCCGGAGTCGGAGTGATGATCGCGGCGATCAGGAAAAAGACCACGATCATGATCCGCCGGATCTTCTTCAACTGGGCCACCTCGACGATGCCGAGGAAGACCAGGATCTGGATGACCATGGGGAACTGGAAGGCGGCCCCCATGCCGAGCACCATCCAGCTCAACAGCCCGTAGTAGCGATCGGCCGACCAGATCAGCTCAAAATCGAGCAGCTTGTTAAAGTAGACCGAAATCTTGATCGCACTGGGGACCAGCACGAAATAGGCGAATGAGCCCCCGGCGATAAAGAGGATGAAAGACGCGATGCACGCCGGCAGGAGAATCCGGGCCTCCCGGGGATTGAGGGCCGGGGCCACGAATTTCCCGATGAAATAGAGGACAAACGGCAGGGCGCCGAAGAGTCCCCCGAGGAAACAGACCTGCAGGTAGACCGAGAAAACCGCCATCGGGGAGGTAGTGACCAGTCCCGTGCGCTCGCCGGCGTTCTCAAAAGCCCGGTTCAGCGGCCAATTCAGGACATGGGCCACATCCTTGAGGAAAACCGCCATCACCACGAAGATGATGGCAAAGACCAGAACCGACTTGCCGATTGTCCACCGCAGTTCCTCGAGATGATCGAGGAATCCCATGGAGTTGGGGTCCTTCCTCTCCTCCTCCGGTTCGGCCGGAACAATCTCGGTCGGCTCTGGAGGGGATCTGTCGCTCTCGTCGGTCATTAAATCAGGTGCACTCTGGATTATCGCCCGTTTTCCACACGGGAAGAGATCATCTGAACCGAAAGATTCCCCGGATCAAGGAATTAGCCGAGAAGCTTGTCATGAATGCACTTGGATCCTCTGGCGTTTGGTGTAGCAGCGTCGCTGTGTCGACGCTCATCAGGTCGAGTCCGCCAATGCGGATCCGGTTACTTCGCGGGCCTCACCGCGGCAGTATCATACGGCAGGCACGCCGGCACAGCGGCGTGGCTACACTTCCAGCCCTGCATTGAGGGTTCGATCGATCGCGCTAGAAATGGCGCGCCCGGCGGTCGCGCCCTACCTGAGATGCCAGATCCTATGGTAGGGACGGACCGCCGGGCCGTCCTCCGTCCTCTTTCACTTCGTTACCTCCGTTCCTTGAGCGAAGCGGGTGTGAAATCCCCTCCCCCGGCGGCCGCTGCGACCTACCGCTCCACCCTCCAACCGGACAATGAGCGGGGAGGAAAGGCCAATCCACGCGAAGACAGCGATGGTCGATCCGCTATGCTTCACGCCCACAGACGGTTGACTCAGGGATCTGGATTCCGGACGGCCAGGACGGGGTTCAGTTCTCCAGTTGGCCACCCACTTGCCCTCCCCAAAAATCAAGGATCCTCCCAATGCCTGAAACCCTGCTCCCCACCCTTCCCGGAGATGACATCCGGCAGATCATGTGGCGGTTCACCGATCGCTTTGATCTTCAGATGGCCGTCCAGAGTGCCCGCGGCGTCGCTCGGGGAACGGCGGCCCGCCTCGTCGCGGACGGATTGCGCAACACCCATGAATGGAATCCCGAGAAAGCCCGGTTGTTGACCGCCTTCGACGAGTCCGGGCTGACCGCTCTCTATATGGACGTGGACAAGGGCGGCTTCATTGAGGGTCCGAAGAACATGGCGATGTCGCTCGTCGCCTTCGAACTCTCCTGGGTCGATGCCGGCGCCGCCACCAGTTCGCTGGCCGGCAACCTCGCCCTGGCCCCCATCCACGAAAAAGGAACCGACGCCCAACGCGATTTCTACATGGGCAAATCCCTCCCACCCCAACCGGGTGAGGACCGGGTCCCGTGGAGGGGCGCCTTCGCCCTGACCGAACCCCTCCCCTTTGTCGGAGTCGATACCGGGGTCCTCAGCGGCAAGGCGCGGATCGCCGACTGGCCGGAGGGCGGCGAGCCGATCCTCCAGATCGACAAGCGGGGACGTTTCATCACCAACATGGATTTCGCGAATTTCGTGACGGCTGCCGTCGATTCCGACGACCCGCGGATCAAGGGAACCTTCATGGTCATCCTCGAGGAAACCGACCCCGGAACCTTCGATCGCGGTGCCCCCACCCTCAAACTGGTCCACCAGCTATCCTCGACCCGCGATCCCGTTTTCAGCCTGAAAGTTCCGGCCAGCCGGATCATCGGCGGCTACGAGGTCGTCGACGGCGTCATCGTCCCCAAGCACAACCACAGCGAAGTCATCGCGTCGGTCTTCCACCGGACCCGGATTCCGGTCGGCCTGATGACCGCTGCCAAGCTGCTCTCGGCAGTGGAACCGGTCATCCGCTACCAGCGCTCCCGTTTCCATGGTGGCGAATCCGGCGAAGGCAGCCCGCGCTTCGATCTCGGCCTCCAGATGAACGAAGATGTGACCCACCGCCTGATCGACGTCTGGGCCACCGGTGAAGCCGCCGCCTCGGTCGGCTTCGAGGCCGCCCGCCAGGCCGACACCTTCGATCCGATCGAACGCGCCAAAGACCGGATCTGCCGGGAGCAGGGACTGGCCGGACGGGCCCAGTTGATGGCGCTCCGCAAGAAGGAGGCGGAGGTGATCGAATACCTCGACCTCCTCTACGCCAACGAAGCCGACCGTGATGCCGCCCGCTTCGAAGCACTCGGTTCCGACATCCTTGTCCAGTTCGCCCTCATGGACGCCCGGGCCAATATCATGAACCCGGCGGTCAAACTCTGGAACACCGGAGTCGGCGCCACCATGATGCGGGAAGCCGTCGCCCTCATGGGTGGCTACGGGACGACCGAGGACTGCCCGGGCTTCCTCCCGCAGAAGTGGATGGACGCCCAGCTCGAGGCCACCTACGAGGGCCCCGAAGCGGTCCAGCGCCGCCACCTCACCCTCGGCATGACGAGCACCATCTTCCGGCACGAATTCAATCTTTGGATACAACGCCTGGATCAGCTCTCCGAATCCGAAGCCGCCTGCGGCCCCGGGACACTCGCCGCCGCCATGAGGATGTGGGCCTGGACGATTGATTTCCTCCACACCCACAATGATCCCTCCGGCAAGAAGCTCTACCACGGAAAACGCCAGGGGGTGACCTTCCCGGTCGCAGATGCCCTCTGTTGGCTCCTCTCGGCACGGCACTTCCTCGAAGACGTCCTCGAGCTCAAGAACAAAGGCGCGGAGAATCCGGTTCTGGCCGGATCCATCGACGGGTATGCCGCCTTTTATGCCGACCTCTGCCACGTCCAGGCTACCCGCGCGGCCGGTGAAGCCTCCCGAATCTGCGCCACCCTGGTTTTTGGCTTCCAGGAATCGATCGATGATGGGGATCTCGCCGCCTTCACCGCAATGCGCGATGCGGTCGACCGTTCCTTCGCCGGCTCCGAACTGGCCCGCGCCCGCGCCGCCCAGGCCCTGACGAGCATCATGATCCCCGAGGCCCTCGACTACCCGGCCTGAATCGAATGTTCCCCGGATGAGAAGGTTGCAGCATAGATCACAAGTTGTAGCCGCGGCAGTCTCTTGCCGCGAACCCACGTGGATACGCCCCAAGAGACTGGGGCGACTACACCAAACAGAACGACGAGCAGGAAGCGTCAGTTCCGACCAGAGAAACCGGTCTGGCCTGGCGGTATTCCCGCCTGTTCCCTTCGAGCTGCGGGATTGATCAAAATGGAAGCAACCGAGAACACCCCACCGGCCTTTGACCGGCAGTCGATGCCGGTGGACATCGCCTGCGTCGGTTTCGGCCCCGCCACCGGGGCGTTCCTGACCACCCTGCAGCGTGGACTCCTCAACCCGGATGGGACGCCGACTGTTGAGAGCGCCGTCATGCCGGGCATGCCCCCGCAGGTCATCTGTTACGAGCGGGCCGACGACCTCGGCTTCGGGGTCTCCGGTGTGGTCACGGAGGGTCGGTCCATCCGGGAGAGTTTTCCGGAGCTCGATCTAAGCCAGATTCCGATGGCGACGGAGGTCCGGCACGAAGAAATCGTTTACCTGCTTGATCCCATCGGCGCCTCGCGACGGTCGGCCTTTCTCAAGGCGGTGGACGCCCTTGTCCGCCCCTTCGCCCGGAATCACGGCGTCGTTCTCCCCTGGATTCCGCCCTTTCTCCGCAAGGAGCCGGGGATGATCTTCTCCATGGGCCAGTTCTGCCAATGGGTGGGCCAGCAGGTCACGGCCGACGGCACCATCCAGGTCTGGCCGGGCACTCCGGTTGGCGAAGCACTGATCGATGATCACCGGGTCCGGGGTGTGCGTCTGCTTGACCAGGGTGTCGACGCCGCCGGCAATCCCACCGTTGGATTCATGCCCGGGATGGACATCGAGGCCGCCCTCACCGTGGTGGGCGACGGCCCCTACGGCCCGGTCGGCCGCCAGCTCGATGCCCATTTCGGGATGCCGGAAGGACACCACGGTCGCGACTGGGCGGTCGGGATGAAATTCGTAATTGATCTACCCGAATCCTGCACGCTCGAACCCGGCACCGTCATCCACACCCTCGGATTTCCGGAGCCCGAAATCTTCGGCTTCCTCTACGTTCACCCGAACCGGGTCGCCGGATGCGGCATCTTTGTGCCCTCCTGGTTCCAAAACCCTGCCCGCACCGCCTATCGCTACCTCCAGCACTGGATGTTGCACCCCTGGCTCTGGAAGCACCTGCAGGGTGGGACCCTGCGCAGCTGGGGGGCCAAATCAATCGCCGAGTCCGGCCGGAAGGGCGAACCCCACCTGGTCGGCGACGGCTATGCCCGGATCGGTGAAGGTTCCGGCAGCACCAATGTCCTGAAGAACTCCGGAGTCGACGAGGCTTGGGCCACCGGAACCCAACTCGGTGAAGCCGTCCTCGAGTTGCTCAAGGCAAAGAAGCCCTTCACCCGGGAAAACCTGGAAGCCACCTACGTGACAAGGCGCCGCGCCAGCTGGCTGGAGACCGAATTGCGCAAGGCCGAACATGCCCGCAACGGCTTTCAAAAGGGATTTGTCCGGGGCCTGATCGGCACCGCCCTGGCGGGACTCTCCGGCGGACATCTGCATCTGGGTGGCGAGATCCGGCGACCCGCGGATCACGTGCCGACCTTTGAGGACTATTGCCGGGGTCGGATCGACCCGGCCGAGATCGCCGGCATCCGCGCAGAATGTGAAGCCAAAGGCGTCGCCCTTCACGACGCCCTGATGAACCGCGTCGGCTGGCCGGAAATCCCCCTCGATGGCCAATTGCTCGTCTCCCAGCAGGATGCCCTCCTCATGGGCGGCAAGGTCCAGGCTCCCGGCGGCTACGCCGACCATCTTTCGTTTTACGACACGGCAACCTGCGAGGCCTGCTCGGTCCGCATCTGCGTCGAGGCCTGCTCGGGCCAGGCCATCATGACCAACCCCGATGGGGGCATCCCGCTTTTCGATCGGGAAAAGTGCGTTCATTGCGGCGCCTGCCTCTGGAACTGCTCCCACTCCCACCCCACCGACCCGGAACGCGGCAACGTCAACCTTCAGGCCAGCACCGGTGGATTCCATTCAGCCGAAAACTGATCCGGATGTTTTCTCAGGATCGCGAAAAATACAAACAACCAGACTGTAGGAGAGGCTTTACGCCTCGATCTCAAAGCCCGACAAACAGCGGAAGAAAACTACTACCGAGCTACAAGCGACATGACCGCAAGAGCCCAAGAATCAATGAATGAAAGGACTGACTTGAATAACCATCTTGAGAGCTTTTCAGGCTGCATCGCAGGCTGTAGCCGCGGCAGTCTCTTGCCGCGAATCCGCGTCGGTGCGCCCCAAGAGACTGGGGCGACTAGCCCTGAAATGACCTCATCTGGATTCTCTCCGGGACTGACCTGATTCGATTTCATCCCAATCATCATATTGCCTTCTCCCTTCGATTCTTTCGTTCCTTCGAGTGTTCCGGTTCACTCCGTGCCCGGACTGGTCGCTCGCTCGGTACAATTCGTCCAGAGACCCTAACATCCTTCCACTGCAATCGAGGCATAAAGCCTCTCCTACAGGAGACAATCGAGGCGTAAAGCCTCTCCTACACGAGACCCTTCGTGCGACTTCGTGTCCTTCGTGGACCATTAACCTCCTCCTTCTCCAAACATGCCACACACCTTCCAAATCGTCGTCTGCGGGGGCATCGTGCCCAACCCGCTCCAGGCCCTCGAACCAGTCGCAGGACCAACCGGTCCGGGCCTGAAGAATGAAATGATGCTTCCCGCCGTGCTCGACCCCTGGTCCTGGCACGCCCTCTTCGAAGCCGCCGACCTCGCCAAACGACACCCCGGCAGCAAGGTCTGGCTGGTCAGCCTGAGCCCAAAAGCCAAGCTCCAACAGGTCATGATGAGCGTGGCCCAAAAAGCGGCCTTCGAGCTTGTGGTGGTCGACGGCCCCTCGACCGGATTTGTTGATGCCGCCGAGACCGCGAAAGCCCTCGCTGAGGCGATCCAGGCCATCCCGGGACTCGACCTCTCCCGGCTCCTGCTTTTCGGTGGCTGGCAATCCGCCTCCCGGGGCACCGGAGCCGTCCTCCAGATGATCGGCGAAACGCTCGGAATCCATGAACAGTTCCAGGGAGTCGATCACCTGACCGTCGGCGATGACGGCTCCCTCGAGATCCTCGAGCGGATCGAGGGCGGCGCCTGGCAGAAATCGCAATGCGCCGGAACCCCCGCCGTTCTCGGCTGGGCCACCGGCAATCTGCCGGAACCCCCGAACAATCCGCAGATCGGCATGCAGAACATGCGATTGATCATGCCGGCCCTGCAGAAGGCCCGCCCGGCCGGACTGAAAGGCGAAGGACTGGCCTATGTCTCGGTCGAGTCACCGAAGCAACGCCGGGAAACGCGTATCGAGAAAGACATGACGCCCGAGGCCATCGCCGACGAACTCGTCGCCTGGCTGAAGAGCTGAACCCACCAACTGCAACCCCATCCCAAAACCATCAATCTCTCCAATCCCACTCTTTCGTTTGGTGCAGCCGCCCCGGCCCCCTGGGGCGGAAGACTCGAAACGATATCCCGGCAGGAGACTGCCGGGCCTACACCCGCTTAACCCATTGTCATGAATAACAGGATACTCTGGATCGGATTCACCGACGAAAACGGCGCCCTCGACAAGGCCGCGCTCGAAGCCCTGACCGCGGCCCGCACCATGGCCGACGGACTCGGGAGCGAACTGTTCGCCGGACTGATCGGGCCCGCCATCGCCGACGCGGCCACCCAGGCCGGCGGGACTGGAGCCGTCTCCGTCCTTGGCCTGACCGGCGAAGCCTGGGCCGCTCCCCGCTACGCCTCCGACGTGGCCGGCTGCGAACGACTGGCCCGCGAGACCGAAGCCGGCGTGGTCGTCGCCGCGGCCAATTCCCGTTTCAGCCGGGTCTGCGCCGGGCTGGCCCAGCGACTCAGCGGTCGCGTCGACACCCAGGTCACCCAGATCACCACGGATGGGAGTAACCTCTCGGTTTCGCGCTGGTTCTACCGCCAAAGGATGATCGGCACCCTCTCGCGGACGACCCGCCCCTGGGTCCTCTCCATCGCCCCCGGCAGCTTCGCTCCCGCCGCTCCGGGCGAGACCACCGTGACTCCGCTTGAAGCCGGTAAGATGTCCTCTCGCACAACGGTGCTGGGGATCGAGGCCGGAACCGCCGGGGCCCAGACCATCCGGCCCGATGCCGACACGCTGCTCGTTGCCGGCGCCGGATGGACCAAGAAGCAGGCCGATGGAGCGGTTCACACCGATGTGGCTGCGCAGCTCATCCTCGACTTCGTTGAAAAGACCCGTGGATCCCTCGGAAGCTCGAAATCCATGGTCGACCTGGCCTCCGAAGGGCAGGCTGTCCTGCCTTTTCTCACTCACCTCCACCAGATCGGACAGACCGGAGCCAGCCCCAGACACACCAAGGGTCTCGCCACCTGCTGTCACGGCGAGGAACCCCATGCCGTCGGCTGGCGCTTCATCAACGAACGCCGCGCCATCAACACCGACGCCAATTGCGGCTGGGCCCAGGGCAAAGCCGACGTCCTCTACGTGGCCGACGCCTTTGAGGTCATGAAGCAGGTGAACGCGAAGCTGGGGAGCTGAAAATCAGGGTATGCGCGGATCGACTCGCAACCTGTAGGAGAGGCTTCATGCCTCGATCAACCACCAGATCGAGGGATAAACCCTCTCCTACACAGGAAACTCATAATCCTGAACAGCCGGACACTTCCGTTTCGACCCGGTGCGCATACTTTGCTAATGATTCAGCAGTACTTGGCATCGTCTTGAGCATGACCCTGCCGCCTGCTAACAGATTCGCTTATCAGGAGATTAGCAGGTCCCGTGTTCCCACCATCACAACGCTCGACGACCCCCCTCCACGCCCGACGCGGCACGGATCGGCAGGAGCCTGTGACCGCTTCCGGGAATTCCTCCTCCCCACTGCCCCGTTTTCGACCCAGGTCCGCCCATGGCTGATAATTCCACCAACACCCCCGGAGCCGACTCCCTTCGTCGTGGTCCGATGAAACGCCGGATGTTCATTACTTGTCTGGTCGGGACCGCCGCCATCGGCTGGTCCGTCCTCAAACTGAAGGGCACCCGGTCGGCCCACGTCCCGGGAGGCGCCCTGCCGGGCACCTCCGGAACCCGCAAGCTGTTCAAAATCACCCGAACGACCCGCGCCCTCGGCACCGGAGTTTCCCTCACGGTCCTCCATTCCGACCGCGCCGCCGCCGAAGAGGCGATCGCCGACGCCTTCCGTGAACTCGGCCGGGTGGAGGACATCATGAGCCTCTACCGCCCGGAAAGTCAGCTTTGTCAGCTCAACCGGGAAGGTCTGCTCGATCATCCCCATCCCTACCTGATCGAAGTCCTCCAATCGGCCCGCAATCTTTCCGAGGTCACCGATGGTGCCTTCGACGTGACGGTTCAGCCCCTCTGGCAGCTCTACGACGAGAACGCGAGGGCGGGCACCCTGCCCACTCAAGAGGCAATCCGCAATGCCCTCGCGACGGTGGATTGGCGCCGCGTCGAGATCGGACGGGACCAGGTGCGGATCAACGGCAGCGGCACCCGGATCACCCTGAACGGCATCGCCCAGGGCTATGCGGCCGACACGGTTAAGCGCGTCCTGGGCGAGCACGGCATCCGCAGCGCCCTGATCGACACCGGAGAGATCGACGCGATCGGACAAACATCGGGCGATCGGGACTGGACAATCGGGATCAAGCATCCCCGCAAGATGGGTGAATTCCTCAGCCTGGCCGCCCTCCAGAACCGGGCATTGGCCACCTCAGGAGACTACGAGACCAAATTCAGCGATGACTACCGCCTGAATCACCTGCTCGACCCGAAGACCGGCCGTTCTCCCGATGAACTCTCGAGCGTCTCGATCGCCGCGCCGACCGCGCTGCAGGCGGACGCCCTCTCCACCGCTGTCTTCATCCTCGGCATGGCCGAGGGACGGCGACTGGTCGAATCGACCCCAGGAACCGACGCGCTTTTCGTCACGAAACTAGGCCAGGTGGAACGCACCGCCGGATTCCCGATTGTCGGCTGATCCCGATCGATTCGAGCTGAGAGAGGCGTCACCGTGATCGAAAACCTGACATCGTCCATTCCCGGCGTCCTCATCTTCATGGGGGGCCTCGGCTTTGTTCTGGCCGCGGTCATCGCCTTTGCCAACCGCAAGCTCTACGTGCCCGAAGATCCGCGGGTCGAAGAGGTCGAAGGGATGCTCCCGGCGACCAATTGCGGCGCCTGCGGCAGCCCGGGTTGCCGGGCCTTCGCCGAAGCCTGCGTGAGCGGAAAAGCCAATCCCGCCCAATGCTCGGTCAGTTCCCGCGACATGGTGGCCTATATTGCCAACTACCTCGGAGTCGAGGTCGGCAATGAGGAAAAGAAGGTCGCCCGCCTTGCCTGCGCCGGAGGCAATCACGTCGCCCGGATGAAGGCGGAATATGCCGGCATGAAGACCTGCCGGGCGGCCGTGGCCGCCGGCGGCGGCGGCAAGGCCTGTGTCTGGGGCTGCCTCGGGCTGGCCGACTGCGAGGTTTCCTGCGATTTCGACGCCATCACCATGGACCGTCACGGACTGCCGGTCGTCGACGAGGACAAGTGCGTGGCCTGCAACGACTGCGTGGTGGCCTGTCCGCTCGGGCTTTTTTCCCTCCAGCCGATCAGCCACAAGCTGTGGGTTGCCTGCAAAAGCCTGGCCGAAGGCGACGAGGCCCTCGCCGATTGCGAAGTGGCCTGCACCGGTTGTGCCCGCTGCGCCGCCGACGCCCCCGACGGCCTCATCACCATCAGGAACAACCTCGCAGTCATCGACTACTCAAAGAACCGCCTGGCCTCACCCCTGCCCATCCAGCGCTGCCCCACCGGCGCGATCGTCTGGCTGGAGAAAAACACGGTGACCAAGGGAGCCGCCGCCAAGCGGATCATTCGCCAGGAGCCCCTCCCGATCAAACCCGACCGCTGATGAACCACCGGACAGACATTCTCCTTTCGGGTGTAGCCACTTCGCTGCGTCGAAGTGTCCTCACGACCGGCCGGAACGCCGACAAGGCCTCGTTGCCACATCTTCATTGGCCGGCGGACCTGCAGCCGGAAATGCCCCCGACTGAGCACTGACTTCGAGGGACTTTCACCCTTCCCCCTTTTACAAGAGCAAACGTTTCAACCACCAAAGTCATGGTTTCTCAAAACAAGAAAGTGAAGTATCCCGGGATCCCTGTTGCCATGGACGGCAACACCGCCGTCATCATGTGCGAGCGGGAATCGACCGACGCCGCGGGAGCCTATCCGATCACGCCCTCCACCCAGATGGGTGAATACTGGGCCGAGGAAACCGCCAAGGGTCATATCAATATTTCGGGCCGGCCGCTTATCTTCATCGAGCCCGAAGGAGAACACGCCGCCGCCGGTGTGACCGCCGGCATGGCCATGAGTGGCCTGCGCGCGTCCAACTTCTCTTCCGGCCAGGGTATCGCCTACATGCACGAGTCGCTCTACGGCGCGGTCGGCAAGCGGCTTCCCTATATCCTCAATATCGGTTGCCGGGCCCTGACCAAGACCAGCCTGAACGTCCACGCCGGGCACGATGACTACCACCTGATGGACGATACCGGATTCTTCCAGGTGCTCGGCCAGAGCGCCCAGGAAGCGGCCGACCTCAACATCATCTCCCGAAAGATCGCCGAGCTCTCCCTGACCCCCGGCGCCGTGGGCCAGGATGGATTCCTGACCACCCACCTGATCGAGACCCTCCTGCTCCCCGAGCGCGAACTGATCGCGGAATACCTCGGCCGTCCCGACGACATCATCGATTCGCCGACGCCCGCCCAGCGGATGCTCTACGGCGAAAAGCGCCGCCGCATTCCAATTCTCTGGGACATGGACAATCCGGCCATCTCCGGCCCGGTGCAGAACCAGGAATCCTACATGCAGTCGGTCGCCGCCCAGCGCCCCTATTTCTTCGAACACATCGCGGCCATCGCCGACCAGTGCATGGTCGAATTCACCGACCTGACCGGCCGCCCCTATGCCCGCGTCTCCACCTTCAAGTGCGAGGATGCCGACTACCTCGTCATTGCCCAGGGCAGCATCATCGGGACGGCTGAGGCCGTCGCCGACTACCTCCGCGAAACCCGCAAACTGAAGATCGGCGTGGTCAACCTGACCATGTATCGTCCCTTCCCCGGCGATCTCCTCGGACACATCATCAAGGGCCGCAAGGGCGTCGTCGTCCCCGAGCGCACCGACCAACCCCTGGCCGAGGACCTCCCGGTCATCCGTGAGGTCCGCGCCACCATCAGCAAGTGCGTCGAAAACGGCATGACCCCCAAGGGTGAAAGCCTCCCCTATCCGAAATACGCCTCCTACAAGAATCCGGGCGACGCTCCGCCGCTTTACTCGGGATGCTTCGGCCTCGGAAGTCGCGACCTCCAGCCCGAAGGCATCGTCGGCGCCATCGAGAACATGCTGCCGACCGGGCTGCGGAAGAAATTCTTCTACCTTTCCGTCGATTTCATCAGCAAGAAGCCGACCTCCCCGAAGAATGAAATCCACCAGCAGGCGCTCCTTGAGAGCTATCCCGCGATCAAGGATCTCGCGGTCAAGGGGAGCGAGAACCCGAATCTCCTGCCCAAGGGAGCCATCACCGTCCGGATGCACTCGGTCGGTGGCTGGGGTGCGATCACCACAGGCAAGAACCTCGCGATCACGCTGAACGAACTGCTCGGTTACGACATCAAGGCCAATCCCAAGTACGGCTCCGAAAAGAAGGGGCAGCCCACCACTTACTACCTCTCGGCCGCTCCCGAAAAGATCCGGATCAACTGCGAATACAACTTCGTCGACGCCGTTCTTTCACCCGACCCCAACGTCTTCAGTCACTCGAACCCGCTCTTCGGACTGAAAAAAGGCGGCACCTTCATCATCCAGAGCGAACTCACCAATCCCGAGGAGGTCTGGCGGACCTTTCCCGTCCACTCCCGCAAGTACATCATCGATCAGGGCATCAAGGTCTGCTACCTCGACGCCTTCCAGATCGCCCGGGACGAGGCGACCGACCCCGAACTGCAGTTCCGGATGCAGGGTATCGCCTTCCAGGGCGCCTTCTTTGCCGGTTCCACCCTGATGCAATCCGCCGGCCTGACCGAGGAATCCCTTTTCAAGGCGATCCGCGACCAGGTGACCCACAAGTTCGGGAGCAAGGGCGCCCGGGTGGTCGAGGACAACATGCGTGTCGTGCGCCGCGGATTTGACGAGCTCAAGACCATCACCGAGATGACCCTGGGCACCGAGGCCGAGGCCGTCGCCATGCGCAAGGAAACCAATCTTCCCGTCATGCTGAAGCGGATACCCGCGAGCACCGACCCGAAGACCGACATCCACCGGTTCTGGGAGCAGAGCGGCAGCTTCTACCAGGGCGGCCAGCCCAACGACCAACTGGCCGATCCCTTCATGGCGCTCAGCCTGATGCCGGCCAATACCGGTGTCTACCGGGACATGACCCAGATCCGCTTCACTCATCCGGTCTGGCATCCGGAAAAGTGCACCGCCTGCAGCGAATGCTTCACCATCTGCCCGGACAGCGCCATTCCCGGCCTGGCCTGCACCATCGCGGACGCCTTCGAAACCACGCTCAAACGGGTGCGCAAAAGCGGCCACGAGGCCAAGCTGCTCCCGGGCGCGGTCCGCACCGTCGAGAAGAAGATGCGGGCCATCGCGGCCAGCGCGACCGGTGACAATGCCAGCATCGACGTCACCCCGATCCTCGATCTCGCCATCGACGAGACCATCTCCGAAGCCAACGGCGACGGCGAAGCCCTGAAACAGGAGTTCGGCTGGTTCCGCGAGTCCATGGGCGCCTTCAAGTTCGCCCTGACCAAGCCCTACTACGACCAACGGGAGAAGAAACAGAAGGGAACGGGCGGCCTCTACGCCATCACGATCAATCCGTACACCTGCAAGGGCTGCATGCTCTGCATCGATGTCTGCGAAGACGGAGCGCTGACCGTCGAGACCCAGACCCCCGCCTCGGTCAAGAACCTGCGATCGGAGTGGGACTACTGGATGGATCTCCCGACCACTTCACCCGACTTCATCCGGATCGACGACATCGACGAAAAGATCGGCGCCCTCGAGACCATGCTGATGGACAAGTCGGTCTATTCGTCGATGGCCTGCGGCGACGGCGCCTGCACCGGCTGTGGCGAGAAATCGATCCTCCATCTTTTCACCGGAACGATTACCGCGCTGATGCAGCGGCGCGTCCGCAAACATGTCGCGACGATCGACGACCTCATCCGCCGCCTCGAGCTGCACATCAAGGGCAAGCTGGCCGACACCGTCGACATCTCCAACCTCGCCGCCATCCAGAAGGCCGTCTCCTCGCATCGCGAGCGCGACCTGAAGTTCTCCGAGCTGGCCGAGGTGCTCGACGAGGGCAAGGGTGGCACCCCGCTCGATCAGGAATGGCTGAGCTGGGTGAGCAATCTCCTCTCCAAGTTGAAGGACCTGAAGTGGCGCTATGAGTCCGGACCGACCCTGAACGGCCGGGCCAGCCTCGGCTTCATCAATGCGACCGGGTGCTCCTCGGTCTACGGCAGCAGCTTCCCCTACAATCCCTATCCCTTCCCCTGGTCGAATCACCTCTTCCAGGACGCCGCCTCCGTCTCGCTCGGCCTCTTCGAAGGCCACATGCGGCAGATGGGCGACGGCTTCAAGGCGATCCGGATGGCCGAGGCTGAACTGACCGGCAAGGAGAGCTTCCAGAAGATCGAAAAGGATCTCGAATACTTCGACTGGAAGAGCTTCACCGACGAAGAATATCTCCTCTCGCCGCCGGTTGTGGCGGTCGGCGGAGACGGCGCCATGTTCGACATCGGCTTCCAGAACGTGTCCCGGGCCCTCATGACGGGCCGTCCGATCAAGATCTTCGTCCTGGACACCCAGGTCTACTCCAACACCGGAGGTCAGGCCTGCACCTCGGGCTTCATCGGCCAGGTCTCCGACATGGCCCCCTACGGCAAGGCGTGGAAGGGCAAGACGGAGATCCGCAAGGAGATGGCGCTGATCGCGGCCGCTCACCGGACCTCCTTCATCCTCCAGGGCAATGTCGCCAACACCACGCACCTGATCGAAGGCTTCATCGACGGTCTCAACGCCCGCCGTCCCGCCCTCTTCAGCATCTACGCGGTCTGCCAGCCGGAGCACGGAGTGCCCGACAACAGCACCGCCCAACGCAGCAAGATGGCCCTCGAATCACGGGCTTACCCGCTCATCCGCTTCGACCCCGATGCGGGCGGATCCTGGGAAGAGTGCATCAGCTTGGACGGCAATCCGGCCGTCGACGAGGACTGGCCGGTCTACAAGCTGGACTACGTCGACGATGAAGGTAAAGCGCAGCAGATGGAGCTGCCGATGACCTTCGCCGATTTCGCGGTTCAGGAAGGCCGGTTCCGCAAGCACTTCCGGGTCGCGCCCACCGATACCTGGAACGACAACATGGTTCCCCTGGCCGAGTTCATCGAGATGGCCGAGGACGACCGCGAAGGTCTCTTCCCCTATATCTGGACGGTGAACAAGAAGAACCAGCTGATGCGGGTCCTCGTCGCCGCGGAGATCGTCCGCTCAACCGAGGAACGACTCGGCTACTGGAAGACGCTCAAGGGCCTCGCCGGCATGCTCAACAAGGTCGATCCCGAAGTGATCGCCCGTCAGATCAGGGCCGAGACTGCCCAGAAGCTCGCCTCCGGTCTCATGTCGATGCTGACCGGCGGAGCCACCGCGCTGCCCGGCCTGCTCGACCTGCCCGCACCGAAGCCGGCCCCGGCGGCCGGCGGCAACGGCGGCGCCGCTCCCGCACCCGCACCCGCCCCATCCGCAGACGGCTTCGAGGCCGCCTGGATCAACCAGGCCGAGTGCACCTCCTGCGACGAATGCATCAACATCAACGGCAAGATCTTCGCCTACGACGAGAACAAGAAGGCCTTCGTCAAGGATGCCCGGGGCGGTCCCTACAAGGACATCGTCCGGGCGGCCGAGAAGTGCACCGGGCGCTGTATCCATCCGGGCACGCCGGCCGATCCATCGGAAAAGGGCGTGGATAAGCTGATCAAACGGGCGGAGAAGTTCCAATAAACGGAATGGACGAAACCGGACAGATTCAGGGACAACTGAGCGAACTCGTGCACACCTCGGATGGAAATCCATTTGGAGGGCGGTCCTCCCGGGCCGCCAGACGGGACATCCGGTATTCACAAACCCTGACATGAGCGGACTGCGCAGTCTATTGGATCCGGCCCACTGGTTCCGAAGCACGTTTTCCCACGGGATCCACCCCGAGGAAAACAAGCACTTCACCGCGGGCAAACCGATCCAGCGGCTCCCCTTCCCTCCGCAACTCATCCTGCCCCTCTCGCAGCATACCGGGGCGCCCTCCGTGTCGTTGGTTCATCCCGGGCAGGAGGTGGTCCGGGGCGAGCCGATCGCCAAGGCGGGAGGTTTCGTCTCGGTCCCCCTCCACGCCCCGGCCACCGGGGTGATCAAGCGGATCGAGCTGATGCCGACCTCGAAGGGGCCCAAGACGCTATCGATCATCCTCGAAGTCTATCCGGGCGACAGCCAGGAGGTGCGCTACTACAATCCCCGGGACGTCAACCTGATGACGCCCAAGGAGATCGTCCAGGCGGTCCAGGATTCCGGTCTGGTCGGTCTGGGCGGCGCCGCCTTCCCCACCCACGTCAAACTGGTCCCGCCAAAGGAACACAAGGTCCATACCGTCCTGATCAACGGCTGTGAATGCGAGCCGTTCCTGACGACCGATCACCGGGTCATGATCGAACAGGCCGAATACCTGATCGCCGGAACCCGCATCTTCATGAAGGCGCTGGGGGCGCAGAAGGCCATCATCGGAACCGAGGAGAACAAGCTCGATGCCGTCGAAGCCATCCGGCCCCACCTTCCGGCCGACGGCTCGATCACCGTCAAGGTGGTCAAAACCAAGTATCCCCAGGGCGCCGAGAAGATGCTGGCCAAGGCTCTCATGAATCTTGAGATCCCCTCGGGCGGCTTTCCCTCCGCGGTCGGCCTGGCCGTCTTCAATGTCTCTTCGACCGCCGAGCTCGGCATGCTGCTCCCCCAGAGCCAGGGCGTGATCGAGCGTGTCGTCACCATCACGGGTCCCGGCATCGACCGGCCCGGCAATTACCTGGTTCCCCTGGGCACACCCCTGCGTTTCATCCTTGAGCGACTCGGCTTCCGGGGAAATGCCCAGCACCTCATCCTCGGCGGACCCATGATGGGAAGCACCGTCGCCTCCCTCGATGTACCGATCACCAAGGGCACCGGCGGCGTCCTCGTCCTGACCGAGAAAGACACCCATGGCCAGATCTCCGACCGCGCCTACCCATGCATCAGCTGCGGCCAATGCGTCGACGCCTGCCCCATGCATCTGAATCCCTGCCAGTTGGGCAAACTGGCCTACAAGAGCCGCTACGAGGAAATGGCCGCCGATTTCCATCTGAACGACTGCTTTGAATGCGGCTGCTGCAGCTTCGTCTGCCCCGCCAGCATCCCCCTCGTCCAGTATTTCCGCATTTCCAAAGCCCGCAACCGGGAGAAACCAAAGGCCTCATGACCGGACCCCTCCAACAGGCTCACGGCAGTCCCAACCCCCAACTGCGCACCTCCCCTCACCTGCGGGTCAGCCCGCCGGTCAACGTGATCATGCGCAACGTGGTCTACGCCCTGCTTCCGGTTTGCGCGTTTTCCGTCTACCAGTTCGGGATCAGCGCCCTGGCCCTCATCGTGGTGACGACCGGCGTCTGCATCGGCACCGAACACCTCATCTGCCGTCTCTCCGGCAAGCCCTCCACCACGCGCGACTGGAGCGTGACCATCACCGGTATCCTCCTGGCCCTGACCCTGCCACCCGGATTTCCGCTCTGGATGGCGGCCGTCGCCGGGATCGTCGGCGTGGGGGTCGGCAAGATGTTCTTCGGAGGACTCGGCTTCAATGTGATGAACCCGGCCCTCGTCGGCCGGGCCTTCGCCCAGGCCGCCTTCACCGTGCCGATCACCACCTGGGTGCCTTATATGAGCGAGGGTCGCTTCACCCAGTTCATCCCCTCCACCCTGACCCTGCCCTTCCTCAAGCCGGACTCGCTGACCGACTGGCTCGCGTCGGTCGCCCCGGACGGCTTCTCCGGCGCAACCCCGCTCGCCCTGATGAAGTTCGAGCACGTGCCAACGGATTCCGTCCAGCTGCTCCTAGGCACGACCGCAGGATCGGCCGGCGAGACGTCAGCCCTGCTCATCCTGCTTTGCGGCTTCTACCTCGTGTTCCGGCGAATGATGAACTGGCGCATCACCGCCGGCACCCTGCTGGTGGCCGCCATCACTTCGGGGATCTTCCACGCCATCAATCCGGAAATCTACCCAGGCCCCCTCTTCACCCTTTGCACCGGCGGGCTCATGATCGGAGCCGTCTTCATGGCGACCGACATGGTGGCCTCGCCGGTCACTCCATTGGGCGTCTGGATTTACGGGGGGATGATCGGGCTCGTCACCGTCATCATCCGACTCTTCGGTGGACTGACCGAAGGTGTCATGTACGCCATTCTGCTGGCCAACGCCTGCTCGCCCCTGATCAGCGCCGTCACCCAGCCCCGCATCTACGGAGCCCGCAAACCGAAGGCCGCGGCATGACCGAATCCACTTCCGAACCCATATCGGCCCCCGAACTGCCGAGCAGCCGGTCCCTCATCGTCACGCTGGGGGTGATCGCCATGCTTTCCGGGCTCTTCATCGTGCTGGCTTACCAGCTGACCAAGCCCCAGATCGCCCTCAACCGGCAACGGGCGATGGAGAAAGCCATCTTCGCCGTCATTCCGGAGGCCACCTCCCGAACCAACCTCAAAGTCGACGCCAGCGGACTGAAGGTCCTGCCCGACGACGCTTTCGCGGAAGCCAATGTCTTCGCCGCCTACAATGCGAAGGGCGAACTGGCCGGACTCGCCATGGAAGCCTCCGCCCGCGGATACCAGGACGTCGTCACCGTCCTCTACGGCTACTCACTCGACAGCCAGTCCATTATCGGGATGACCGTCCTGGACAGCCGGGAAACCCCCGGGCTCGGTGACCGGGTCGAATCCGATCCCGGATTTATCGCCAATTTCGAGAACCTCGACGCCCGTTTGACCGATGACGGTTCGGCCATCGCCAACCCCATCGTCACGGTCAAGAACGGCAAGAAGACGCAGGCCTGGCAGATCGATGGCATCTCCGGCGCGACCGTCACGTCCACCGCGATCGGCAACGGTCTCCGCGAAAGCACCGGTCGCCTCCTGCCCCTTGTGGTGAAGTTTCAGGCATCCATCGATCGGGTACGAACCGATCTCCCGGCGAACACGGAAGGAGGCAACCCATGATCAAGGATCCCAGGGCCCCGGAACCACTCGGATGGGGCACCCTCATGCAGGGTCTCTGGAAGGAGAATCCGGTTTTCGTCATGCTGCTGGGTCTCTGCCCGACCCTCGCCGTCACCAACACCGCGATGAACGCCCTCGCGATGGGCCTGGCCACCAGCTTCGTGCTCGTCTGCTCGGGCGTGCTCATCTCGCTCCTGCGAAAAGTCATCCCCAAGCAGGTCCGGATCGCTTCCTTCATCATCATCATCGCCACTTTCGTCACCATGGCGGACTACGCCATCCAGGCGATCAGTCTCGATCTCTACAAGGCCCTCGGCGCTTTCATTCAGCTCATCGTGGTCAACTGCATCATCCTCGGCCGGGCCGAGGCCTATGCCTCGAAAAACCCGGTCAGCAATGCCTTTGTCAACGCGATGGGCATGGGCGCCGGTTTCACCTTTGCCCTCCTCTGTCTCGGCGTGGTCCGGGAGATTCTCGGGAGCGGCAGCATCTTCGGTGTCGACCTTTTCGGTCCAAGTTTCCAGCCCTGGGCCGTCTTCGTCCTGCCCCCCGGCGGCTTCTTCGTCCTGGCCTTCTGGCTTTTTCTCTTCGCCGTCTTTCGCAAGCGGCAGCAACGAACCCGACTGATGAAAGAGGAGGTGCGCGATGCGGCCTGATTCACTCACCTTTATTTTCCTGAACGCTTTTATCATCAATAATTTCGTTCTGGCGATGTTCCTCGGGATCTGCCCCTTCCTCGGGGTCTCGGGCAAGCTCAAATCCGCCTGGAATATGGGACTGGCCGTGACCTTCGTCATGCTGGTCAGCTCGTCGTGTTCCTACCTGATCAACCTGATCCTGGTCCGCTACGACCTCGAGTTTCTCCGGCTCATCTCCTATATCACGGTCATCGCCTCGGCGGTCCAGCTGGTCGAGATGGCCATGAAGAAATTCAGCCCGGCCATGTTCCGGATGATGGGCATCTTCCTCCCGCTCATCACCACCAATTGCGCCATCCTCGCCCTCGCCCTCTTTCAGACCAACCGCAACTACAACTTCCCCCAATGCCTCGCCTTCGCCCTCGGGGCCGGGGCCGGCTTCACCCTCGCTCTCATGCTGATGGCCGGATTGCGGGAAAAACTTGAACTGGCCGATGTGCCCGACGTGAGCATGGGCGCCGCCCTCAGCCTCATCCTGGCCGGGCTCCTCTCGCTCGCCTTCATGGGCTTCGCCGGACTCGGAGGATGAACCCGATGATCACCCACTTCCTCATCGCGATGCTGGTCATCTTCGGCCTGCTCGCCGGCTGGATCGGAGTCCAACACCTCAGCCGGGTCTTCGCCCGGCGTCATCCCGAATTCGGCCCAGCCCGCGAGGAAGGCGGCGGTTGCGGTTTCCTCTGCCGCTGCAAGGGGTCCGACACCTGCCCGAGAAAATCACGAATCGAAGCACCAACCGAAGGGGTCAGGCCGCTTTTCAATGACGATTCGGATCGTCAATGAAAAGCGGCCTGACCCCTTCCCACCTTTCGAAAAACACCAATCCGATTAGACAGGAATAGAAGTCATGAAGCTTACCGAGTACGATATCAGCCATCCCTACAAGGCAACCGTGGTGCGATCGGAACGGATTACGCCCGAGTCGACCGACGAGGTCCGCCACATCGTCCTGAGCATCCCGGATGCCACCTTCCACCATCTGGAAGGACAAAGCATCGGGGTCCTCGTTCCCGGGCCGCATGCCTTCGGCAACGAGTACCATCTGCGGCTCTACTCCATCGCCAGCACCCGTCAGGGCGAGAACAGCAATATGTCGGAGATCTCCCTCTGCGTCCGCCGTTGCTTCTACATCGATGAGGTCAGCGGTGAACGCTACCCGGGAGTCGCCTCCAATTTCCTCTGCGACCGCCGGGCCGGCGAGCCGGTCGAGTTGACCGGTCCCTACGGACGCCATTTCCTTCCGCCCCGCGACAATACCTGCAATATGCTCATGATCGGAGTCGGCACCGGGATCGCCCCCTTCCGCGCCTTCATCAAGCACATCTACGACGAGCGCAAGGAGTGGAAGGGCAAGGTCCGCCTTTTCTACGGCGCGCGCACCGGCATGGATCTGCTCTACATGAACGACAGCAACGGCGACCTGAGCAATTACTACGATCAGGCAACCTTCAAGGCTTTTGAGGCCCTCAGCCCGCGCCCCCACGCCAACGCGCCCGAAGAAGTGGAGAGCACGATCAAGGCGAACGCCAAGGAGGTCTGGGAACTGATCGAGGATCCCAAGACCTACACCTATGTTTCGGGTCTGACCAAGCTGGAGGAGAAACTCGACAAGGTCCTCGCCGACCTCGCCGGTTCCCCGGAAAAATGGGCGGCCAAAAAGAAGGAACTCATCGCCGCCGGCCGCTGGTCGACCCTGTTCTACGACTGATTTCTGACCGATCCGCCATATGACTCCTCGTGAGCGATACGTTGAAACCCTGACGTTCGGCTCACCGGACCGAATCCCGTTGATTCCCGGGAACCCCCGCGAATCAACCTTGGCCAATTGGCTTCAGCAGGGGATGAAGGCGGGCGCGAGCTGGTCCACCCAGGTCGCCGACGCCCTGGGTCTCGATTGCGACCAATTGGTCAGGCCCGGCGACACCCTGAAGATCGATTTCAACCTGCGCCCCCGATTCGAGGAGAAAACGATCGAACGCCGTGAGCGGTCGATCGTGGTCCAGGACTGGAAAGGGAACATCTGCGAGATCTCCGATCAGTTCGATGTGACCTACCTGCGCACGGCCCGCGACTTCGTCACCCGAAGCTGGATACGTTGCCCGGTGGAAAACCGCGAGGACTGGCTTCGGATGAGGGAACGATACGATGCGGCCGACCCGGATCGGTTTCCCGCGGATTTCGCCCGGCTCGGGGCCTCCCTGGCGGATCGCGACCAGGTGATCAAGGTCATTGTCTCAGGACCTTTCTGGATCATGCGCGAATGGTGCGGGTTCGAGGGGCTGTGCATGATGATGATCGACCAGCCCGACCTGGTGGCCGAGATGGCGGATTTTTACCGGCAATACATCACCGGAATGTTTGCCCGTATGCTCGAGCATGTGGTCCCGGACCACGTCCAGTTCTCGGAAGACATGGCCTACAAGGAAAAGGCCATGATATCCCCGGCCATGACCCGGGAGTTCTGCCAGCCGTGCTGGAATTCATGGACTGCCCAACTGAAGACGGCCGGTGTTCCCCTGGTTGAGATCGACAGCGACGGATACGTCGGCGGTCTGATCCCGATCTGGATCGAATCCGGCGTCCTCCTGAGCAGCCCGGTTGAAGTGGCGGCCGGCAATGACATCAACGCCTTCCGCACCACGTTCGGGCGGGACCAGGCTTTTCTTGGCGGTGTGGACAAGCGGGCCATGGCCAAGGGCGGCGCCGTTCTTCGGGACGAGTTGAAGCGGATCGAACCGGTGGTCCGAAGCGGCGGCTACATTCCCGGATGCGACCACGGCGTACCTTCGGATGTGTCCTGGCCCAATTTCCTCGAGCATACCCGGCTGATCGCCCGGATGTCCGGCTGGCTCTAGATGACGCGAACGGGGTCAGGCCGCTTTTTGTATATGAATTGATATCTTAAACAAAAGATGACGCGAACGGGGTCAGGCCGCTTTTTGTATATGGATTCGAATCCATATACAAAAAGCGGCCTGACCCCTTCTCCTGATGGACGGTAACACAAAATCGTTCCTGACTCGTTTCGGGAGCCGGATAGACCTGTGCCACTCGTCTTCGCCCTCCGTCCCGCCCCACCCCGCCGCCCCCATGAGCAACGAACAGATCCTCGATATCTCCGTCGTCATCGTCTACATCATCGGTATCACCATCCTCGGCATCTGGGTGGGACTGAGGAAGTCGAAGAACCCGGAGTCGTATTTCCTCGGTGGCCGGTCCTTTGGCTGGATGCTAGTCGGGTTTTCCATATTCGCCACCAATATCGGGATGGGCTTTTTCGTCGCCTGGACCGGCAAGGCGGCCCGCTCGGGATTCGCCACCCTCAACCCGGAACTGCTCGGCGGCGTCATGCTGACCATTTCCGCCATTGTCTTCATCCCGCTCTACCTGCGCAGCCGGCTCTTCACCATCCCCCAATTCCTTGAGCTGCGCTTCAATCGGACAGCCAAGACCCTCTTCGGCGGCATCTTCGTCTGCCAGTCCATCCTCGGCAGTCCGATCGGCATGTACACCGCCGCCCTCGGTGTCCTCGGTCTTTTCGGATGGGATCTCAGCCCGACCAATGTCGTTCTCTGCGGCATCATCATCGCCTGCACCGTGGGCCTCTACGCCATCTTCGGCGGACTCACCTCCGTCGTGGTGACCGACATGGTCCAGGTCTTCATCATGCTGGCCGGGGGCATTCTCGTGGCCGGGGTCGGTCTCTGGAAAGTCGGAGGCATCGGCGAGCTCTACACTCAGTTGCCCGACCACTTCGAACTGCTCCGACCTCACAGCGACGCCGAATTCCCCTGGAGTGCGGTCATGACCGGACAGATGCTCCACTCCGCCTTCTTCGCCTTCTGCTCCATCGCCGTTCTGCAGAGAGCCCTCGGCGCGAAGGATGCCTACAACGCGAAATGCGGCATGCTCTTCGGCGCCTATCTCAAACTCTTCGGCATCGTCCTTTTCGTCATTCCGGGTCTGGTCGGAGTCATCCTCTACAAGGATATTCCCAATCAGGACATGCTCTACACCACGATGGTCCGCGACTTTCTGCCGGCGGGTCTGTCCGGCCTCGTCCTCGCCGGGATGATCGCCGCCATGATGTCGAGCCAGGACTCCGGCATCAATGCGATGTCCGCCGTCGTCGCAATGGACATCTACCCGCTCTTCCGCAAAAACGCATCCAATGCCGAGGCCATCTGGGTCGGCAAGGGCTTCGCCGCCCTGAACATCATCTGGGGAATCGCGGCCGCTCCGCTGTTCCTTACCATGAACAACGCCCTCTTCGACCTCGGCATGACCGTGGCCGGGTTCATGGTCATCCCCTCCGGGGTCTGTTTTCTGTTCGGTCGATTCAGCAACCGGGCCAACTCCTACGGAGCCGTCACCACCCTGATCCTCGGTCTCCTGATCGGACTCTACTACGTCCTGGCCAAGAATTTCCCCGCCGCCGGAGTCCCCATCCCGGATGCCGTGAGGTCGATGCACTTTTACCATGTCTTCCCCCTCGTCTTCCTTCTTCTGACCGCCGTTTTCTTTGGAGTCAGCTACCTGACCCCTCCACCCGCCCCGGAGAAGCTTGAAGTCATCCGACCAATGGTACAGGAGATCGAGACCGGCCCCAGAAGACCCCTGCTTCGGTCCTTCAATTTCTGGTGGATCCTTTACCTGGCAATCGTGGTGGGCCTCTACGTCTTCATCTGAGGAAGACGGTTCCGCATCGGTCCCGGAGTGGAACCGAACCGAGTCGCCGCGGCTGAAGGGGTGCATCCCGATCCCGGACACCCTCCGCTTCAGCTTCTGAACCCTATTAGCTCGGTTCTTATTTTCTTGAAATCCAGAATTAAAGATCGTTTAATCGTCTTATGAGTCTAGATTCCCCTTCGAGATCCCGAATCACAACGCAATCCCCCAACCCTCATCCCCCTGATTCCATCATGACAAATCCCGCCTTGAGCCTGGGCCTGATTCTCGTGCCCGCCGCATTGCTTTTCGGCGCGTGCGCCAAACCGACACCCGTGGATTCAGCCCCGGAATCCACGGCCACCGCGGCTCCGGCCAAGGGCCAGTCGGCCGTTGTCGACGGAGAGTCCGCCGCCAACGCACTTCAGGTCGCCATGTCCCTCGATGACTTTTCCACTCTCGTCGTGGCCGTCCAGGCCGCCGGGGTCGAGGATGCCCTGGTCAACGTCGGCCCCCTCACCGTCTTCGCCCCGGTCAATGCCGCCTTCACAAAGCTGCCCGAGGGGACGGTCGAGACCCTGCTCAAGCCGGAGAACAAG
The DNA here is from genome assembly GCA_041395105.1 of Opitutaceae bacterium. Taxonomy (NCBI): domain Bacteria; kingdom Pseudomonadati; phylum Verrucomicrobiota; class Opitutia; order Opitutales; family Opitutaceae; species Opitutaceae bacterium. The sequence goes on from JAWLBB010000002.1 coordinate 1,026,466, forward strand.
GGAACCCTGACCATGATCCTGATCAACCACGTGGCCCCCTCGAACTACCCGATCGAGACCCTCGAGAAGAACGCCACCAAGGGCCGAGACCTCTATATGGCCTCCGGTGAATACCTGAAGGTCGAAGAGAAGGCCGACGGCATCTACGTCGGCGGCACCCGCATTCTTCAATCCGTCAAAGTGAGCAATGGATGGATCCACGTCATCGACACCGTTCTCCTTCCCGCCGAATAGTCCCATGAAATACCCGACCACCCTCCTCCTGCTGCTCCTCCCCCTTCTCTTTCTGCCCGGATGCGGCGGCGAAAAGACCGCCCGGGACGGACCCATCGACCCCATGAAAGACAAGGGCGTCGGCCCGATCAAGAGCGTGACCCTCGGCCCGATCGACGACGCTTTGGCCGCCAAAGGCAGCGAGATCTACCAGGCCAAGTGCACCGCCTGCCACAAAGCGGACAAGCGCTTCATCGGCCCCGCCCCCATCGGCATTCTCGAACGGCGCACCCCGGAATGGGTCATGAACATGATCCTCAACCCGGAGGTCATGATCCAGAAAAACGCCCAAGCGCGCCAGCTGCTGATGGAATACACCGCCCCGATGGCCAACCAGAACCTCACTCAGGACGAGGCCCGGGCCGTCCTCGAATACTTCCGAACTCTCAAATAACTCCACGCAACCTCCAGACCCCAGTCAGCATGAAAACATTCGTCCAATCGATCATCGCCGTCACCGCTCTCGCCATTCTGAGCGCATGTGGCAAGCAGGGTTCCAATCAGGGCGCCGGACACGGAGCCCTCAGCGGCAACGCAGCCGAGAGAGTCTACGTCCCCCCCGGAGAGCACGACGAGCATTACGCCTTCATTTCAGGCGGATTCAGCGGTCAGTTGGCGGTCTACGGACTGCCCTCGGGCCGACTCTTCAAGGTGATTCCGGTGTTCTCGCAGGACGCCGAGAAAGCGTACGGGTACAATGAGGAGACCAAGCCCCTCCTCAACACCTCCTACGGTTTCATCCCCTGGGGCGACTCCCACCATCCGGACATCTCCCAGACCAATGGCGAGGTCGATGGTCGCTGGGTATTCATCAACGAGAACAACACGCCCCGCATCGGCCGCATCGACCTGACCACCTTTGAGACGGTTGAGACGATCGAGATTCCCAATTCCGCCGGCAACCACAGCTCCTCTTTCGTGACCGAGAATACGGAATACGTGGTGGCGGGCACCCGTTTCAGCGTGCCGATTCCCCAGCGCGACATGCCGATCAACGAATACAAGGGCAACTTCAAGGGTGCGCTTTCGTTTATCAAGGTCGATCCCAAGAGCGGTGAGATGAATCTCTCCTTTCAGATCCTGATGCCGGGTTTCAATTACGACCTCTCCCATCCCGGCCGGGGCAAATCCCATGGCTGGTTCTTCTTCACCACCTACAATACCGAAGAGGCCAACTCCCTGCTCGAGGTCAACGCGTCCCAGAACGACAAGGACTTCATCGCCGCAGTCAACTGGCAGATGGCGGAAAAGCTCATCGCCGAAGGCAAGGGGCGCAAAATGGCCGCCAACTACGCCCACAACCTCTATGACGAGAGCACCCAGTCGGCTTCGACCGAGATGATCGACGAAGTCATGGTGATCGACCCGGCGGATCACCCCGGACTGGTCTTCTTCCTGCCCACCCCGAAATCACCCCATGGTTGCGATGTTTCTCCCGATGGCGAATACATCATCGGCAGCGGCAAGCTGGCCGCCTCCATCACCGCGCATTCCTTCACCAAGATGAAGGAGGCGATCGAAGCGAAGAACTTCGATGGCGAAGCCTACGGCATCCCCATCCTCAGCTACGAAGGCACCCTCGCCGGCACCGTCCAGCAGCCCGGCCTCGGCCCCCTCCACACCGAGTTTGACGGCAAGGGCAATGCCTACACCACGTTCTTCATCTCATCCGAGGTGGTGAAGTGGAAACTTGGCACTTGGGAAATCGTCGACCGCAAGCCCTGCTATTATTCGGTCGGGCATCTCATGATTCCCGGCGGCAACTCCCGCAAGCCGTGGGGCAAATACCTGGTCGCCATGAACAAGATCACCAAGGACCGTTATCTTCCGACCGGCCCTGAAGTGACCCAGTCGGCCCAGCTTTATGATATCTCCGGCGACAAGATGGAGCTGTTGCTCGACTTCCCGACCGTGGGCGAGCCGCACTACGCCGCCGGATGCCCGGCGGACCTCATCGCCGCCAACTCGAAGAAGTTCTACGCCCTCGAGGAAAACAACCACCCCCATGCCGTCAAAAACGGTTCCGAGGCCAGGGTGGTCCGCGAGAGCCCGAATGTGGTCCGCATCTACCTGACCATGATCCGCAGTCACTTCACCCCCGACAATATCGAGGGGGTCAAGGTCGGCGATACCGTCTACTTCCACGTGACGAACTTGGAGCAGGACTACGACGTGCCGCACGGCATCTCCATGATCGGGGCCCGCACGAGCGAGCTCCTCATCATGCCGGGTCAGACCGAGACGTTTGTCTGGAAACCGGAACGCCCCGGAGTCTGGCCCTTCTACTGCACCGATTTCTGCTCGGCCCTCCATCAGGAGATGCAGGGATACGTCCGGGTTTCCCCCACGGATTCCAACGTGCCGATCTCCTTCACTCTCGACGGCGATCCCCTCTGAGCCGCCAACCGCCTTTGGTCTGGTAGGCCATCACCACCCCCGCCCCTTCGACCGGCGGATTCGGCCGGCGGGGGGGCCGGGCTTGCCGAGAAAATCCCATCACGCCGCGACGCGGCCGTCTCCGGCCACCGGGACGCCCGGTTCCGCGCCGTGACTCCCGAAGCCGGATCCCCGTTGTTCCCGAAGTATCCACCCAGATGAAAAAACCACAAATCCTCATGATCGCGGGATCACTGATGCTGCTCTTCCTCTTCGTATTCCCCATGTGGGTCATACGTCTCGAAGCACCGCAATACCCGATTCCCCTGGGCATGGATATCTCCATCACGAAGATCACCGGGGAGAACCCGAACGATCTGAAGAACATCAATATCATGAATCACTATATCGGGATGCACCCGATCCCGGAGAAGATTCCCGAGTTCTCCATCTTCCCCGCAGTGATCCTCTTCATGGTTGCGCTGGGAATCGGGATCGGAGTCAAGGGGAACTACAAATGGTTTCTCGGGTGGTTCATCCTGATGTCCCTGCTCGGATGCGCCGGCATGGTCGACTTCTATATCTGGGAGTACAACTACGGCCATTCCCTCGATGCCAAAGCGATCATGAGTTTCAGCAATCCCGATGGTTCGCCCCTCGCCTACCAACCGCCGCTGATCGGGACAAAGAAGATCCTCAACTTCACCGCGCATTCCTACCCGAAGATCGCCGCCTACCTCATGTTTGCCGGTATGCTGATGACCCTCGCAGCCAGTTATCTCGGATGGAAGGAGTCCAGGGCGATCAAGGCGTCAAGCTGACATCCCGTACCGCGACCTTGTGCGCTGTTTCCTCCCGACATGAAATCCAACAACGCTCACCGGCTCTTCGTTCTCGCCTGGGTCATCCTGCTCGGCGCCTGCCGCATTGAACCAGAGCCGATCGCCTACGGCTCCGATGCCTGCGCCCATTGCCGGATGACCATCGTCGACTCGACCCACGCCGCCCAGCTGGTCACGAAGAAAGGCAAGCAGTTCAAATTCGATGCCATCGAATGCCTGGTCCAGAAACTGCCCGAATGGTCACCTGATGAGATCGGGCTCCTCAGGGTCGCCGACTATGCCAACCCCGGTCAGATGACCGACGCCGAAAGTGCCACCTACCTCATCAGCAAAGGAATCCGCAGCCCGATGGGCGCCAATCTGTCGGCATTTGCCGAACCCGAATCCGCTGCGAACGCCCGGACCGAACACACCGGCCGGATTCTCAAGTGGAATGAGCTGGCCAACGCGCTGGAATCCGTATTCCAAGGCACCGATTGATCGCCTCCCCCTGGTCAACTCGCCGCCAGCCGTGCCCCCCCCGTTGTCCATCGCCCTTCGAGCGCTACTCGCTGCCTTTCTGTTCGCTTCGCCTTCGAGCGTTCTTGCGCGGCAGTTCGTGGTTTCCCCCGGCGGCACCCCGATTTCGATCCGTGCGGCCATCGAGGAGGCGAACGCCGGCGACGAGATCATCATCCGGGGCGGCATCTGGCGCGAGCACGACCTGGTCATTGACAAGCCCCTCACCCTGACCGGCGCAGGCGATCCGATCATCGACGGAGAAGAGGCCGGAACCATCCTGACCATCCGAAGCGATGACGTCGTCATTCGTGGCCTGACTCTCGAAAACGTAGGACATAGCTATACCAAAGAGTATGCCGCCATCCGGGTCGATCGTTGCCGCAATTTCCTTCTCGAGGGAAACAACTTGAGGAAGGTTTTCTTCGGCATCCTCATCGAGAAATCCCACGACGGCATTGTCCGCGACAACACCGTATCCAGTCTCGCAGTCAATGAAGCCGGCTCGGGAAACGGTATCCACATCTGGCATTCTACCGACCTTCAGGTCCTGGACAATTCCGTCAGCCGGTTGCGCGACGGCATTTACCTCGAGTTCGTCGACCAAAGCGAAATCGCCGGAAACACCAGCTTCGACAATATCCGCTACGGTCTTCACTTCATGTTCTCGAATCACAACGCCTATCATGACAACGTATTCCGAAGCAACGGCGCGGGCGTCGCGGTCATGTTCTCGAAGTTCGTCACCATGGAACACAACGTCTTCGAGAAGAACTGGGGCAGCGCCTCCTACGGACTGTTGCTCAAGGAAATCTACGACGCCGAGGTCGGCCACAATACCTTCCATCAGAACACCATCGCGGTGAACATCGACGGCTCCACCCGGATCACCTACCGGGACAATACCTTTTCCCGCAACGGTTGGGCGGTCAAGGTGATCGGCGCCTGCTACGAAAACAACTTCGAGAAGAACGATTTCCTGCAGAACGCCTTCGATGTCGCCTACCATGGCAAGCTGAACGACAACCGCTTCAACGGGAACCACTGGAGCGACTACACCGGCTACGACCTGGACCGGGACGGAATCGGCGATGTGCCCTACCGGCCGGTGAAACTGTTCTCCTATATCGTCAACAACACCCCGGAAACCCTTGTCCTGTTACGAAGCCTTTTTGTTGATATCATCAACTTCTCTGAAAAGGTCTCTCCCGCCTTCACGCCCGACAACCTCCTGGACGATCGTCCACAGATGAAGAGATTCCATGATTCGGATCGATAACCTGAAGAAGTGCTTTGGTCGACTCGAGGTCCTCAAATCACTCTGTCTGGAGATTGAAGGAGGTGGCGTCTATTCCGTGCTCGGGCCCAATGGTTCCGGCAAGACAACCCTGATCAAATCAATCCTCGGCATGGTCGTACCGGACAGTGGGACCATCACATTCGCCGGGCAGCCGGTCCTCGGCCAGTGGAGGTACCGGAACAATATCAGCTACCTCCCGCAAATCGCCCATTTCCCGGGTAACCTGACCGTGGTCGAACTGCTCAGGATGATCCGGGACCTGCGGTCCAGACCCGACCGGCACCGGGACCTCGTCTCTCTCTTCGGACTCGAACCCTTCCTCAACAAGAAGCTCGGCAACCTCTCCGGCGGAACCAAACAGAAGGTCAATCTCGTCCTCACCTTCATGTTTGAATCGGACCTTATCCTGCTGGACGAACCAACGGCCGGCCTCGACCCGATCTCGATGATCCACCTGCGGGAACTCCTCCGGACCGAGCGTGAAAAGGGCCGCACCGTCATCGTGACCACCCATATCATGAGCTTTGCCGAGGAAATCTCGGATCAGATCATCTTCGTGCTCGACGGCCAGATCCACTTCAAGGGGAGCGTCAGCCAGATCAGGGACGAAACCGGACAACCCACCCTGGAAACCGCCATCGCCGCTATCCTGAGGGGGCAGGCTGGAATGGCACTAAGATAAGCAGATTCTTTGGCTCAGAACTGGCATTTCTTGTTGGTGTATTTGTCTGGTGTAGTCGCCCCAGTCTCTTGGGGCGTGTCAACGTGGATACGCAGCAAGAGACTGCCGCGGCTACATCTCGTGATCCCTCCTGAATACCCCTTAACCAAGCGCCATTCCAGCCTGACCCCTTTCCCCATTCCGTCATGACGATTCTCAAAATACTCAGATACAGCTTCGCCGATCTCAATCGAAGCCGGTGGAGCTACGTCTATCTTCTGTTCTACCTTTCCCTCGGCTTTGTTCTGCTCTTTCTCAACAACGACCTTTCGAAGGCAATCGTCACCCTGCTCAATGTGATCATCGTTCTCACTCCGTTGATCGGGACGGTGCTCGGTATCACCACCTTCTACAACGCCGCCGAGTTCACCGAACTACTGCTGGCCCAACCCATCAAACGGACGACCATCATTCTCGGCCAGTATCTCGGGATCTCACTCTCACTCTCCATGAGCCTGGTCGTCGGCCTGGGCATCCCTTTCCTCGCCTACGGTCTCCTGCGTTCGGCCGCGATCTTCGATTTCGCGCTCCTCCTGCTCATCGGTTCACTGCTCAGTTTCATCTTCGTCGCCCTCGCCTTTGCCATCGCCATCACCCAGGAGAACCGGGTCAAGGGATTCGGCTATGCCATCCTCAGCTGGCTCTTTTTCGCCGTTATCTACGACGGGCTCTTTCTCATCTCCCTGGTCGTCTTCGACGATTACCCGATCGATCGTTTCGCCCTCATTGCGACGCTTTTCAATCCCATCGACCTCTCCCGCATTCTCATCCTGCTCAAACTCGATATCTCCGCCCTCATGGGCTACACCGGAGCTGTCTTCGAACGCTTTTTCGGCACCCCCGCCGGCATGGTCGTTTCACTCTGCGCCCTCTTTGCGTGGTGCCTGATTCCCATGCTGGTCATCCGTCAGAAGCTCGCCCGCAAGGATTTCTGAGAGTCGGCCGACCCCCGCTTGATCAGCCCCTTCCCTTGCCCACAAACGACCAGAAGCTGACACTCTTGAGCTGGTCGATGACCGCCTCGTTCAGTCCCACAAGGGTGTCATGAACCGGACAGGGCTCCCCCTTGCCGCACCATCCCGGTCCGAAAGGACAGAGGCTCGGATCGCGATGGCTCTCGAACAGACTGACCACATCAAAGAGACTGATCTTTCCTGGAGGCAACGCCAGCCGGTATCCGCCGCCCGGCCCCCGGGTGCCCAGCACGAATCCCGCCTGAGACAAAACCGTCAGAACCTTTGCCACCAGGGGCTGGGAAAGATTCCTAAGCCCTGCAACCTGACTCGAGCTGAGCTGGCAGCCGCTTGGATAACACTCCGCCAGAGCGCTCATCGCCGCCACTGCACAACCGCTCATTTTGCCGTATCCAAACATGATTTCGCTTTTTCCGGATCTTCGTCTTTATGTTTCCGTCCACTCGATCAAGACCCGCCGTTCGCCGCGGGATCCATCTGCCGGAAGGAGGAGCCATGAGAAGAGAACCGGCGATGCCTGACCATCGCCTCGCAGGCACCTGCTTACAAGTATAAAAGAAGTTTTCTTCTTTTATAGTTCCGGCAATACCTGGACCGTTCGACCAGCCCGGCGACGCTCTCGACAATCGCCGAACAGTTTGCCTTGGCACCAACCTGTTCCCGCGCCACGCTTTCCGGCCATGCGTTCATTCGGGCCGTTATTGACCGCCTCAATGCTATCCCTATCCACACCGGCCGCCGCCGACACCTTCATCCGCTGGAATCAGGCCGGCTACGCACCCGGGCATCCTGTCCGCCTCGTCATCATGAGCGAGGCCGACCTGAGCGGAGAGATCTGGACCCTCCAACTGGAGGACGGCGACGAATCCGAAGGTCGGATCGGCCCGTCAACCGTCGGCCGGGGACCGCACACGCCCCTGCCCTTCAACCACGAGGTGGATTTCCTTTCCGGGTTTTCCAAGAAAGGCTCGCACCTGTTTTCAGTGGCCGGAGAATCGGCCGCCATTCAGGTGCTCGATCAACCCTATCGCGAACTCCTGACCGAACCGCTCGTCCACCTCAGGATGATGCGTTCGGGTCCGAATACGGTCCCCCCTCGCCGGCCCTCCCACCCCGGAGATGCCCGTGCCCACGTCTGGATCCCCGACGGTGACCCGGATAAAGGTCGCTGGAAACCCGATCCTCTCGGTCGGACCGTGGATGTCGAAGGGGGTTGGTACGATGCCGGCGATCAGCTCAAATTCACCCTCAACATTTCCTATACCGTCTTCCATCTGCTGCTCGCCAATGAGCTTCAAGGGGTCAGGCCGCTTTTAATGTATGATTCTGGATCATACATTAAAAGCGGCCTGACCCCTTCTATCGATTTAGAATCATACATAAAAAGCGGCCTGGCCCCTTTGCTTGAGGAGGCGAAACACGGGCTCGACTGGTTGATGAAGGTCCATCCCGCCGACGACCTCTTCGTCATTCAGGTGGGCAACGAAGACGACCACAACCAGCCACTCCGCCTCCCCGAGGACGACCTGCTCGACGGGAAGCGCCCAGCGCTCTGCGCCCTTTCCAGAGTCCACCTCAACTCGGCGGCCGCGGCTCTGGCCATGGGTGCCATCACCTGGGAGAAACTGGGATTGCCGGACCAGGCAAGCGTCTACGGCGACGAAGCCGTCCGGCTCTTCCAGCGGGCGCAGCAATCAGATACCGTTCTGACCGCCTTCGAACGCGCCAAGACCAACGATTTCTATCACGACGATTCCCTCGAGGATCAACTCGCCCTGGCCGGGGTCACGCTCCACCGTTGGACCGGAGATCCCGCCTACCTGGAGATTGCCATCGCCGCCGCCCCCCCGGCCTCAGCCGAACCGAGCTGGAAATCATGGCATTGGTCGGCCAACTACGCCCTCTCTGCCTTCGATCCGTCCGCCGCAGCCCGACTCCGGGAGGAGGCGGATCGCTACCTCGAGAACGCAGAGCAGCACGGTCGCCCCTGGGGCATCCCCGGCCGCTATGTCTGGGGCGCCCTGCACCGCTGGATCGAAATGACAATTGCCACCGAACTGGCGGAAAAGGTCAGACCGAGGAGGTCAGGCCGCTTTTTGTCTATGAATGAGGATTCATATATAAAAAGCGGCCTGACCCCGTTGATGCTTGATTACATTTTCGGGCGGAACAACTGGGGAGTTTCCTTCCTCTTCAGCGAGCGCCTTCCCAACACGGTCCGGAACATCTATTCGCCCGCCTACGGCTTCCTCGGCATTTTCCCGACCGGGGCCCTCTCCGAGGGGCCGGGCAACGCCCGAAGTCATCGGGAATTCATGCGTTACTTTGAAATTGCCGACAATGATCCGTTTCATCGGTTCAACACGGCGGAGGGCGTTTTCTTCGACAACTCCACGGACTTCATGTGTCAGGAGTCCACCATCAACGGCCAGGCCGATATCCTCCTGCTGCTGACTCTGGCATCGCGATAAGGGGTCAGGCCGCTTTTTGTATATGAATCGGGTTTAAATACAAAAAGCGGCCTGACCCATCCCTCATCATGAACCTACGCACCGAATACGAGAACAACGGATATGTGTCCGTCCCGGGTATCTTCACCCGTGAAGAAGCCCAGGCGATCAAGGCGGATGCGATCCGCATTCTGACCCGGGATGGCAAGCTCGGAACGCCCTCCGGCGTCAACGTCTGGATGCTCGATCAGATCGATCCATCCCTGCTCCAGCCGGTCATCAACCCCCGGCTTGTCGGGATCCTGCGCGAACTGATCGGAGACAGTCCGGAGTTTCTCAGCGCAAAGACGGTCTTCAAGAGCGGCACCAAGCGTTTCCCCTCTCCCTGGCACCAGGATTGGTTCTACTGGAAGGGTTCGGCCAAGATCTCCGCCTGGATCGCGCTCGACGACGCCACGGAGGCCAACGGTTGCCTGCGGCTGATTCCCGGCACGCATCGCAAGGTGTTCACCATGGCCCAGGTAAAGAACGAGACTGGATTCGAACGGCAGATTCCGGCGGACGAACTCGAGGGTCTGGAAACGGTCACCGTTCCGGCTGCTGCCGGAGATGTGGTTTTCTTCCACGATCTTGCGGTGCACGCGTCTCATCCCAACACCAGCGGCGAAGACCGCTGGTCCCTCATTTCAACCTATCGGGATCGATCGGAACCCGACGAATCCACCGCCTGGGCAACCAGCCTGCCTCTGTAGCGATCGAGTAAGGGGTCAGGCCGCTTTTTATATATGAATTCGAATCCATATATAAAAAGCGGCCTGACCCCTTACCTCAATACTGATTCATATACAAACAGCGGCCTGACCCCTTCCCTCAGCGCAGGAGTTCCTTCGGCCGCAAGGTGTAGCTGCCTTCGATGGGCCGACCGTTTTCAAAAGCGGGATAGAAGCGGAAATCCCGGAAGGCCGCGGTGATCTCCGGGGCAATGCCCTCCTCTCCCTCCGAGTCCACCACCAGGTTGATCACGCGACCCTTTACGTCGAGATCGAGCCGGACGACGGGGTTGGTTTCTGATTCCCGGATAAGCGTCTTCACTTCGGGTGGCATCCAGACCCACATCGGCCGGGGTGGCAGGGTCGCGTCCTTGTGTCCGATCATGTACTCGAGAATCAGGTACTGCATGGCCTCATCCCGGGTCAGGGCCACCTGTTTCTCGGACAGGTTGGTCGGGATCTCACGTCCCATCGAGTAGAGGTAGATATCGCTGTCCTCGACCTGAAACCCGGGCGGGAAACCCTCCTGAAGCAGGGTGATCTCCTTGGGTTCGGCTGAAATCCCGTCAATTGTCTGGAGATGGAATTTCCGTAGCACGTCGCCTGACCGGGCCGGGTCGCGGTAGTCGGTGATAAGGACCGCATAGAGAGTGGGGAGGGCGTGGGCCGAACTGAGTTTGAAGCTGACCTTCCAGGCGTCGAAACCGGCATCCCTCTGGTCAGTCGGTGAAAGCCCCTTCCAGCCGGAAGATCGGTCCGGTCCGGAGATCACGTTACCGGAATTCATGGCCGGAGGCAGTTTGATATCGGGCTGTTCCGAGCTGTCCAGGCTTCCCCGATCGGCGGAATAGGTTCCGGCGGCAACCGTCCCCCAGATGGGAACCCGGACCAGACCCTCGGAGAACGCCATGTCCATCTTCATGTCATTGATCCTGGCGTAGACCGCGTTCAGCTTCATCTCCCGGTCGATCCAAAGCTCATTGACGTCATCAAAATCGAGCTTTCTCGCCTGACCGTCGAAGTCGACAAAGAGCCCCTTGTCCGTCACGTTCAAGACCGGGCGCAGGAACTCGCCGTCGATGATCTTGAGATTGGCCCCGGTGAAGAGGGTGAACTCCCGCACTTCGTCATCGGGCGTCGCAGCCTCCTGGCTGCGGCCGAGGGAATGCAGGGCACAGACAGCCGCCAGAATCCCGGTCCATCCCCTTATCCGCCTGAAACCGTTCGTTCCCATGATCGTCCGATGGGTCCTACTGGACCGCCAGGTCACCGCCTCCCCGGTAGATCGACGCCGCCTTCAGTCGTTCGAGGTGCTCCCGCAGGACCGGGGACGGCTGCAATTCGATGGCCTGCTCGAGGTAGGCGACACCCCGGTTGATCTTCCGATTCATGACAGCGAGATTGGCCAGTTCCAGACAGGCCCGGTAGCGGCTCTCGTCAATCTGATAGGCACGCTCAAAAACCAACTGGGCCCGGGCCAGGTCGCCTGATCTGCGGTGGGACTGACCGAGGCGGATGAGGGCATCGCTGTCGAGTGGATTGAGGTTGAGGAGACGCTCAAGGTAATCCTCGGCTTCCACCCAATGCCCACGGCTCTGGGCGAGTTCGGCCCGGGCACGGAGAAGCTCACCCCTCATCTCCGCAGGCACGTCATCACTCAGGCCGCCGAGAATCGACTCGGCTTCGTCGAACTGTCCTTCCTCAATCAGGACCCGGGCAAAACTCAACAGGTGGCTCAGACCGATATCCGGTTGGCTCTCGAGAACCCGGCGATACCCGGCAAGAGCCTCCGCGTGCAGACCGTTCTTGACCTGGAGATTGCTCAGATAGAGGAGCCCATCCGCATTGAGAACACCGATGCCGGCGGCCACCTCCAGCACGATGATCGCCTCGAGGGATCGACCCTCGTCGTCGAGTTCCTTCGCATAGAGCAGGTGTTTCTCCCCGTCCTCCGGATTCATCCTGATGAGCTGCTTGAGGAGGATTTCCGCCCGCGGCCAGTTGCTGTTGCGCAGGTAGAGCCTGAGCAGGCCCTCGATCAACTCCTGATTGTCGGGCTCGGCCGTCAACGCCTGCATATAGGCCATTTCCGCGACCAGACTGTTTCCAGTCTCCTGCAGGCAATAGGCGAGAAGACCGAGAGTCCGTGCCTCCCGGTCTCCGAGCGCGATGACCCGGGTGAAACAGGGGACAGCCTCGGCATACCGACCCGCGGAGAAACGCAGAACCCCCAGGTTCAACCATGCGCGCTGGAATTCCGGATAGGCCTTGAGGGCACTCAGGTAACGGGCCTCCGAACTGACGAGGCGGCCCTGCATGAAGTACATGTTTCCCAGCACGAACTCAAAGGCGGGACTCTCCGGCTCGTCATCCGCTATCATCGTTTCAAGCAGCCTCAGGGCGTAGTCCGGCTGTTCAAACACCATCGGTATGATGGTCTCGTAAAGAGAATACTCGGCGCGCGTCATGATCGGCTCCCGATTGCGCAGGAACTGGTAGGATTCATTGATGATCTCATTCAAATCGACCTCGGGCGGCTCGCCCGACACCCCGCCCGACAAGCTGGTGGCGAAGGCCGCGACCAGCCAAAAACCGACAAATCCCTTCAAACGTTTCATCGAAAATCCTTAAAGCCAGCCTGCTTGACCACCTTGCGGCTGAAATAGAACGACTGCTGGACCCAGCAGGCGACCCGCTTTCCCTGCCGGACGGCCGGTTTGAATTTCCACTCCTTCACCGTCCGGACAATGATCGCATCCAGTTTCTCGCTGGCTGACTGGAGCACTTTGATCGAATCGATCGAGCCGTCATCCTGGATGATGAACATGAGGGTGACCCTCGGATCCGCCACTCCGTCCAAAGTACCCGGCGGCAGAACCGGTGCCTTCTGATAAACGGCGAGGGGAGCCTGGTCGACCTCGGACAAGCGGAAGACATGGTCGGCATCGTACTGCACCGAATCGCGATCCGGACTGAAGGCTTCCAGATCGAAGGAAAGGTCCGGCACCGCCACCGGACTGGACACGGGCCTGATGGACGGCGGAGCGGCTGCAATGCGAAACCCGTCAGTCGACGGCGCCTCCGAAAGCGACAAGACCCATTCGGGCGGCGCGACTTCCTTGCCGACCCGGGGCGGCGGAGGGGGCGGGTCCGGCAGGTAGACCGCCCGCAGGTCTTCCATGGGCAAAGTGACTTCCTCGATTTTGGTCTTCTGGGCGAGTGAGACGCCCATGAGGATGAAGAAGCTGATGGCGATCGCGGACAGAAAGCTGAACAGACGCCGGCTACCGCGTTCATGCTCCTCAAGATGAAGGTAGTCACGGCTTCGGCGCCCGACTCTGACTGGTTCAGTTGTCATCGGTTGATTCCGTGGCAAATTGGATTCTGGATACGCCGGCCCGTTTGGCCTCCGAATAAACCCCGGCAAACGTGCCATGGCTGGTAGCCTGATCGGCGCGGATGATCAGGACCGTGTCCGGGTTGAAAGCCGCCTGCCTGATGACTGAAGCGACCTGCCCGAGGGGTATTTCCTGTCCCTCGAAATAGACCCGGTTTTCCGCCGAGATGGCAATGAGCAGGGCATTGCGGTCCATGGCGATGGCGCCCCGGACATCCGGTTTGTTCACTTCAATTCCGGGATCGTTGACGAAGACGCTGGTGACGATGAAGAAGATCAGCAGGATGAAGATGCAATCGATCATCGGGGAGAGGTCGATCCTCACCCTTCGCTCTGATTGCCGTCCCATTGCAAGTTTCAGCATGACGCAACCGGGTTCTACATCCTTTCCATGATTTCGCTTTCGAGCTGATTCAGGTTCAGGGTGTTTTCCTGAAATTCCCTCTGGGCATAGTAGAGGATGATGAGCGCGGGGATGGCGATGCCGAGGCCGGTCTCAGTCGTGACCAGAGCCATCGAGATCCCTCCGGCCAAACCTTCGATCGACTGACCGGCGGAGGTGGCGGCGAGGCTCTTGAAAGTGCTGACCATCCCGATGACCGTCCCGAGGAGTCCGAGCAGGGGAGCCACTGCGATCAAGGCACCAATCGACGTCCGGTGCCTGGAGTAGGTTTCGTGCAAGTTGGCGGCCTGACGTCTCAACCGGGGCAGATCGGCGACGCCGACCCGGAACTCGGTCTTGACCGAGCGCCGCGTGCGCCGCAGGAGGATCAGCAGGTTGATGCACCGTTCGTAAAGGACAACCGACAGGACGACCAGAACCACCATGACGGGTCCTCCCTGGTAGAGGAGTTCAACGATCGCACTCATCGGTCGTCCGCCTCCCCTCGTTCAGAATTCGTTCTGTTTTCCTCCGCCGCGGTCACAAACTCCACGGCATACTGTTCCAGAAGCGCCAAATTCTTCTGCATGCGATGGCTCAGGTAACCGTGGAGCACGAGGGTCGGGATGGCGACGATCAGACCAAGCTCGGTCGTGATCAGGGCCTCGGAGATGCCACTGGAAAGCTTACCGGCGTCTCCGGTTCCATAAATGGTGATGAGCGTAAACGTCTTCACCATTCCGACCACCGTACCCAGAAGTCCGAGCAAGGGCGCCGCTGCCGCGATGACCGCAAGGAGCGGCAATCGGCGCTCGTGGTCGATGCGTTGCCGCAGGATGAAGGCCGAAAGGTGCTCCTCCAGCAGCGCCTTGGGCTTCTCCACATGGCGCAGACCCGACTCAAAAAGCTCGCGCGTGGTGGCTCGCAGGGATCCGACCGTATTCGCGATCTCCACCTTGCCCACCCCGGACGCCAATGCGTCCAGGACCCCCCTGACGACCCTCGGGGCATCGACTGAAAGCCGCCGGAGATCGGTCAGTTTGACGAATGCCGTGACCAGCGCAAAGAGGCCAAGTCCCATGATGACATAGCCGACAACCCCACCTTTCCTCAGGTGGCCGAGCAGGGATTCTTCGGACGCCTTCAAGGGCAGCGCCTTGCCTCCGGAGGCGTCGGCCGGCATCGTTCCGCGTTCGCCCTGGAAAAGGGCCCGGACGTTTTCCCGGTTCCATTCGGGCAGGCGGAAGACGGTCGGAATCGGTGCTCCTTCGCGAGGCCTTACGGTTCCCGCCCTTTCCAGATCATCCGACGCAAAGAGGACCTCCGGGCCGATAAAGGCATAGGTTCCCTTTCGGACGACATTGTCGTCTTCGGAGATGGCCAGACCGTCCAGCAGATGTCCGCCAATCTGCCGGCGAAGTCGCTCCAATTGCAGCTCCGGAGCCGCCAGAATAGCCGCCGCCCGTTCCAGCTGAGAGGGCCGGGCCAGGGTCTCGAGCAGTTCGTCGATCCGCTCGTCATAGACGTCGGCTTCCCCCGGCAGCAGCGCGGCCTTCATGCCCTCCAGATTCTCCAGACTGATCCTCGAAAGGTAATCCACGTTGCGGACGATGGACTCCCAACTCATCTCCGTTTCCTGGCGACCTTCTTCGGCGCGAGCCGACTCCGCTTCCAACGCCGAGACTTCCGCTTCGAGCGTGACGAGATCCTCTTCTATTTGCCGGATCGAATCCATCAACGGCACACGCTCGTCCTCAATCCGGTGCCTCGTTTCAGCGAGCTCGGCATTGGCCATTTCCAGACGAGCGGTGTAGTCGAGAAGGGCCGCGGCCATTCGATCATTGAGCGAAGACTCGCTCCGGGCACTGACGGTGAGCAAGAGACCCAGAAAGAACACCCGAACGAAGTGTGAACGAATCATGGCTGGTTCAGTTCTCCCTGTCGGGATCGGCCGGATCTGAAACCTGAACCGGGACCGGGACAAAGTCCGGTTTCGCTTTGTCGTGGTAGATGGACATGAGACGCGAGACCGCACCGGCGATGTCCGGCCGCCGCTCCCAGGTCCATCCCGACTCGATGGGAGACCCCAGGTAGCTCACCCCGTCGGCACTGTCGATGGCATAGCCATGACTCAGGCCCCAATAGAGCACACTGACATATCTGGGCTCCTCACCCGGGGCCATGGCAAGAACCTCTTCGGCATAGGTGATCGCGTTGTTGAACTGGCTGCACCGATTGAAGATGGAAGCCACCGATTGCATCCGCTCACCCAGAGTCCGTGAAGAATCCTCAAGACTCTGGTAGGCATACTCGAGCGCGGAGGACAACCTCGGCGGCAAAAAGGCCCGCAACCTCTTGAGCTCCGCAATGACGCCATCAATCGTTCCACCGGCCTCCTCGAGGACCTGCATCGCTTCCTCGTTGCGCCGGCCCATCTCCACGTAGCTTTCCCGCAACCTCGATGAAGTCGCCAGGAGATACTCCCTCCTGTCCTCCAGCGTTCGCGTCCGCCGATTCAGAGCCTCCCGTGTCGACTCGAGAAAGGTCTTCTGCCAACGCCAATCATCCAGCTCACGGACCGTTTCCTTCCGCGTCTGCGCCCAGTCCCGGGCGACTTTCTCGATCGATTCAAGCGAATCCTCACCGTGTCCCAATGAAGCCAGCGTGGCCAGACTGGCGAGACACGTGAGAAAACGAATTCCTTGGATCCGGACAAAATCCATGTGAAGCGCACGACCCTACAGAACAACGGGAAAAATGCCAGTCACAACATTCTTTAGCCGCAGTGCCTGCTGCTGCGCACAACCCGTCCAGCCACCTTTTCCGGCTTGTCCATGCCCGGGAGCCGGAGCCAGCCCACCACCCCATCCGGCAGGCTTGCCTCGTAATTGAATTGCCCGTTCCCGATCTGCCAAGCCACTTCAATCGGACCCTGCGGCGTCATGACTGTTCCGGAGGCATGATCGAGCCCGCAGGCCAGGGGAACGAGCTTCACCGTGGCAAAGCCGCTCTCGGTCGATTCGACTCCCAGGATCACCCGGATGAATTCCAGCACCGGATGGGCACTCCAGGCGTGGCAAAGCGATCGCCAGAAGCTGGTTTCCTCGGCCCAGGTATCAAGACCGAACCGGTTCATGAAACTCCAGGGCTCAAACATCCGCTGAAAATGCTTCTCATAGACGCCGAGCATCTGATTGGCCTGAAAGACGTAGTGCAGCCCGAAGAAAGAGGCCCTGGCCAGGCGGGGGTCGAACGGAAAATGGCCGGCCAACGCCCGACACTGCTCCCTGTCCGCCGCGCCGGACACGACGGCCCAGGCGTTCCCCGCCTGGCTGAATTCCGGTCCACCCGGCCGGTCACGAAAGAGCTCATCCGCCGCGCTCCAGAAGACCGAGCGGATCGCCGCCGCCGTCTGGGCCGCTTCCGCCTCCAGGCCGGACACCCGTCCTTTGTCCCCCACCCGTTCCTCGAGCCAGGCCAGTTCTCTCAGGGCATGAAGATACTGGCTGGAAATCACGCAGGTGGGACCCTCGTCCCATCCCGGCGGTTGCCCGCGCTGCCAGTCGGGGCACCAGTCCACGGTATTCCAATAAGGAAGGTCCTCCGGAAGGCCCCGGCGTCCCACCCGTCGCCGGAACCAGTCAACCACCGCCCGGATGCCGGTAACAAGCTCTGCGACCGTCTCCCGATCACCGGTCAACCGGAGGTAATCGCAGGCCAGGGAGGCCCAATGCAGGCTCCATGAGGGAATCACCTGCATGAACCGGGACGGGTAACGGCTGTGCGTCAATCCATCCGGAAGTCGGGACCAGTCAAACTGGTGGAGTGCCTGCCGGGCCAGTCGGCCATCGCCCGTGGTCAGGATCGAAATCATTGCGGTGATCCGGGTATCCCCGGCATACTGCATCTGCTCGTAGTAGGGACCGTCTTCGTAGGTTTCGTGTGAGCACAGACGCATCGTCCAGAGGCTCTTCTTCCAGAAAGCCGCATGTTCGGGGTCCGAAGACTCAAAGTGACCCTTCGTATCGAAGGGATAGGCGGTGAAGCGGTGGTGAAGGCCCCGGATTCGCAGTGACTCGCTTCCGGTGACGATCCTGACTCCGACAAAGCGAAAGGTCCGCCAGTGAAACGGTTCGATGGTCCGGACCCCACCCGAAAGGGTGTAAAGATCGTGCCATCCCGTCATGAAGCCCCGTCGATCGAACGTCCAGGAAGTCGATTCATCGGCAAAGGCCGAGGCCAGGTTGGCCAGCGATTGCTTCTGCCCGAGCAACTCGGCACCCGGCGTCCCCCAAGGCAGGCGCAGGGCTTCGGCATATTGAAGCGAGATCCCGGCCCCGTTCCCTCCTTCCACCTCGACGGTCGGAAAGGCCGTTGTCAGACGACCGGTGTCCAGAATCACCTCAACTTCGGTCCGGGCCGGGATCTCCACCACGTCCTCTCCGGCAAGCAGCGCCATCCAGTCCGGAGATGCAGCCGCTCCGCCGGGAAGAAAGACCTCGGCAAAACGGCTGACCGGTCCTTCCTCCAGCAGCGGAATCATCCGGGGAAGCAGACCGTAGGGGCTCTTTGGGTCCCGCCGTGTCTCGAGCAACTCCCCGGCATAAAGAGGTCGGGCCTCCTGCCATCCGGTTTCATCGTAACCGGGGTCCAGCCAACCATCCGGGATCAGCGACAGATCGACCCTCTCAAAATAGCCGATGAAGCCTTCATAGGTCGTGTGGTCGTTCTGGAAGTGAAAGGCCCGGTCAACGGAAACCCTCCACTCCCCGTCCGTTGAGAGGGAAGTGGCCGACCCATCCGGCATCCGGAGTTCCCCTTCGAGGAGGAAACCTCCGGCGTAGGTCATGACCGAGGTCGGCGGCCCCAGGGCGTCCGGCCGCGTGGCCACCCTCGACATGTCCATGACCAGCGCGGCGAGGACATTCTCCCCGTCCCTTAAAAGAGGGGACAGGTCGAAGGTCTCGTAGAAATGGTGGGTGATGTCCCCCTTGGCCGGCCCCCTCCCCACCCGCGAACCATTGCAGTAAAAGACATAGCGGCTGTCGGCCGTCACGTGGACCGTGAGTTCCGGAGACGATCCGGACTCCACCCGAAACACCCGCCGGAAGCGCCGCACTTCGTAATGAGAGGGCGAGCCCCCGGCCGGCCGTTGATGCGACCCCTCGGTCGACCAGATCCATTGGGAGCGATCGCTCGTAAAGGGCTTCTTCGGTCGTTGCTCAATCATGGGAATGGATTCTGAAGATCATGCTTTGCACGGCCAAACCTGAAGTAACCAAACAGTTACTCAAGTCCTCTTTGGCCGGATGGCGCAGACAGCCGGATCGGCCCCGCCTGCGGACCGCAACCCCATAACCACTTTGCTTTTCGGGTGGCAGACCAACGATCGCCGGATCACGAGCCGTAAAATTTCGCAATAATTCGTCAAAAATCGGATTCCCAACTGAAAATGCCATTTGACAAGAAGGTCCGACTATGAAACATTTCAGCCTTGTTCATGCAGCGGTCACACCGACCAGATCAACTACACCCGAAAAACCCACTTTCCGCTGCAGCATCCCTTTGTGGATTTAACCAAACTTAGCTCCCTGGAGCGTCGCAAGCTCCGTATGTTGCTGTTTTAGGGCCACTTAGGTCATTAGCCTGAGACCTCGCGGGTCTCCTGATCCAAGTTCTGGACTCAATCCATCGGATCCCTCGGCGGGTCGCGATGGCACTCCTTCCTCCCCGAGGACCCAATAGACAGACCAGTGCTGTCCAAATGAAATTTCATTAAATGGTAAGTGTTTTTTCATCTCCAGCAGGTCCAGGCAGCATGCATGAAGGTCCGCGCACGTCCTTCCCGATGAATCACTCCACTGTGGTCGATATCGCACGCCACGCCAAGGTGTCTCCCGCCACCGTCTCGCGGGTCATCAATCAACCCGACAGGGTCAATCCCGAGCGCGTTCTCGCCGTCCGCAACGCCATGATGGCCCTGAATTACACGCCTCCTCCTCTGCACAGCCGCCGCGGCCCGAAATCGCGTCAGCTCGAGGCCCGTTCGATCGTCGCCTGGTTCATCGGGGCGGCCAATGCCTCGATCACCTCCTGGTTCCAGGAACAGATTTCCGAACTGAGGCCTGCCTTCACCCAGCGACGCGTCTCGATCAATGCTTTCTCCACGGAACGTCCCGATCGCCTGCCCTCGCAATTGGAGCGGCGGGGAGTCGACGGCATCATCCTCCAGGGGATGGAACCAACCGAGGCCGTCTGGAACCAGATCCGGCAGATACCCAACGTCTGGCTGATGACCCGTCGATCGGAAGACTATCCGGGCGATTTCATCGAGCCCGACAACCGCGCCAATGGCCGGCTGGCGGCGAAGTACCTGGCTTCACGGGGGCACCGCCGGGTGGCCGTCCTGGCCACCGATCCGCATTACAGCGCGATTGAACTGCGGAGCCGCGCCTTTGTCGAACGCTGCCGCGAGCTGAACCTCGAGGTGACCGTGATCACCCCGGAGTCGATTGTCCGCCCGGCCTACCTTGAGGCCAACCCGCCCGCAGCCATGCTGGAGGAGCTGGTCCGTCGCTGGGTGGCCGGCCCGAACCGCGCCTCCGGGATCTATCTGCCGGCCGATCATTTCTGCGAAACCTTTCTCGGGATGGCGGCAAAGGCCGGGCTCCGGCCCGATCGCCACTTCGAACTCGTCCTCGGCAATTATTCGCCCGCCATCTACCGAAAACTGAGCCATCAGCCGGCGGCGATCGACATCCACCTCTCCACCCTCGTCAACCGGGCCATCGATCACCTCATCTGGCGGATCGACCACTTCGATGTGCCGGGCCGCATCGGTATCCAGATTTCACCCACTCTGAAGCCATCACCCCTCGTCCGCGTGCATTCCGTTCAACCGAAGAACGGCCGCGCCGCGCATGCGGACCCCGGAGTCCTCCTGAGCGAAGCCTGAACCTTTCACTCACCCACCCATCTCTGTGAGGGAGGCGGCACCAGCCGTCGGCCCCTGCAACCAAAAACCAAACAAACAAATATGAACCCAAGATCAAGACACCAACAGTGGACGAAGAGGGCGGTCATCCTGATGACCGGCGCTCTTCTTGCACTGCCGGCCGGTCTTTCCGCTCAGGAAGACCTGGCCAGTGAGCTGGCTCGCCTGCGTGCTGAGAATGCACGTCTGCGCGAACAGATCGCCGCAACCGAGGCCATGCCTGCACCGCAGGCCCAGCCAACCACCACGACCACCGCGCCGACCCAGACGACATCCATTTCCGAGATGCTGGCTGAGACGACCGCGACCCGGACCACCGAAGCCGGTCAGGAAATCGTCGTTCTCTCTCCCTTCGAGGTTTCCTCGGAGAAGGACTTCGGTTACCTGAAGACCAACGCGGCGACCGCCTCGCGCATCGGGATGGACATCCAGAACACCCCGATGAGCATCTCGGTCATGAGCCAGGAGTTCGTGGCCGACACCGGTATGCAGACGATCACGGACATCTTCCGTTATACCGCATCGGGTTCGCCGGACAACAGCTTCAAGGGCCGGCGCCCGGCCAATGAATCCACCCCGCAGGGCAACTTCACCATGCGCGGATTCAAGGTCAACTCGCTGCTGCGCAACGGCGTCTTCCGCTACACCTCCTACAATCTCGACAACATCGAGCGCGTTGAGGTGGTCAAGGGACCCGCCGCCGTCTTCTTCGGCCAGGGCTATCCCGGTGGTGTCGTCAACTACATCACCAAGAAGCCCGTCTTCGGTGAGATCCCCACCTCGATGTCCTACTACATCGGCAACGACAACAGCCAGGGTGTCAGCCTCGACCACAATGCCCAGCTCTCCGAGAAGGCGGCCTTCCGCATCGTCGGGGCCTGGCATGCGGACAAGGGCCCGCGCACCGGGGAATACTCCGACAACTGGAACGTGACCCCGTCCCTCACCTTCATTCCTTTCGAGGATGGCAAGATGAAGATCGACCTGTCACTGGAGGTTCTCGAGCAGAAGTACAACTCCACCGCCCATTCCTCCTGGGGCTGGATCTATCCCGACGAGTGGTTCCAGGACTATGGCACTCCTCCGGTCGACAAGATGCAGGCCGGACTGGGATCGGCTTATGATCCCGACGACATGCAGAAGAACATTGATGCCTACCGCGCTCGCATCCGCGCCAATCCCGGTGCCTGGAACAATGACCGTGAGGCTCTGGCCGGCGGCGTTCAGCTTCCTCTCTACACCGCTGACGGTGTGAGGCCGGGTGCCCGTTACTACGACGCCAGCGGCACGCTCATCTACGACCGCGACTACCACTACGCTGCCGGGGGATCCTTCTCCGCCAACAGCGTGGTCACCCTGCAGGGTTCGATCGAGTATTCGCCGACCGAGTGGTTGGATGCCCGCTACGTCTACACTCAGGACAGGGACCGTTACGATGCCGTCGAGGGCCGCACCCTGCAGCGGGCGGACTTCCTCTTCGACTCGACCAACGGCGGTGGTTCGACCGGTTACTACCGCGACACCCAGAACCATCAGTTGGACCTGATCTTCAAGGCCGACGTCTTCAATACGAAGAACAAGATCCTCGTCGGTGCGCTGAAGAACAACTACTTCCAGCAGTACAACGCCAACTTCCAGGCGGCGCCCATCTACTGGCAGGTTCCCGGTTACAACTATCCGTATCCCGGCGCGCAGAGCCCCAAGGATGCCAACGGCAACCCGTATCAGCTGATCGACCCCGCCTATGCGCAGGGCTGGAACGTCCCGCAGAACCAGGTCCTCTACGACCGCAACGGCAATCCGCGCACCCCGGCCGACCTTTACACGAAGTTCGACCCCGGTGTTGAGGTTAAGCCGGACAACCGCAAGGTCTACCCGATCGACCGCAACCTGCTCGACGGTTACAAGCCGGAACTCGAGGCCTACTACATCAATGTACAGTCGCAGCTTCTCGACGATCGCCTGACCCTCATGGCCGGTTATCGCCAGGAAGACAGGTCGGAAAGCGGACAATGGCTGCAGGTGAATGCCCCGTGGTTCGACTTCAACGCAGTGGGTGAGCCGGCCGGCGCAAGCCCGGATCTCTACCCGCCGGATGTCTGGAATTACTCGTTGAGCTATGCGCCGACCAACTTCGGTCCGCTCGTCCAACGTGACGGTAATTCCTGGAACGTCGGCGCGTCCTTCAAGATCAATGACGAGAACAATATCTTCGTCACGGTCTCGAAGACCTTCAAGCTGAACCTCGGCTTCAATGGCGGCTTCCTCGGACTGCCCGAGAATGCCGGCGATGTCATTCAGGACGCCCTTGCCTGGGCGGCCTACAAGGGTGAGAGCGGCTACGACTACCTGGGAACGCGGATCACCTCCGTGGAGCAAGGTCTGGACATCATGAACAGCCGCGGCGCGTTTGACTACATCCAGAATGAAGAGGGCTTCAACTACGAGATCGGCTGGAAGACTTCGCTGAACGACAACAAACTCGTCGGCACCGTTTCCATCTTCCAGGGCATTCGCCGCAACGAGAAGCTCGATGACGCACAGATGCAGTCCACCGAGAACGAACCCTACAATCGGACGGTTGAGCTGTTCTCGCCCGGTCCCAGTGATGAATTCCCGGGTGCTCCTCAGCGGAGCCAGTTCTATAATACTCGGGTCTTCCGCTGGCGCACCACCGGTATCGAGAACACCGTTACCGGAACAGAGTTCGAGTTCATCTATACGCCGATTCCCAACTACCAGGCCGTCATCAACGGTGCCTGGCTCTGGCAGGCCGAGACCACCGACCACCCGTCCTATAAGCTGGGCGACGGCGCCATCGGTGATATCTTCCTGGGGCAGCGTATCGAGAACGTGCCGGAGTTCCGGTTCAACCTCTGGAACAAGTATACCTTCACCGAGACGGCCCTTCGTGGTCTTTCCGTCGGCCTGGGTATGCGTTATTCCTCCGAGCAGATCATCTCGCGTTCCTATGACTGGAACGCCGACATGGGCGGATTCACCTCCGGCGACTACCTGGTATTTGATGGCAACATCAGCTACCCCTGGTCGTTTGGCGGGTATGACTTCGTCAACACCCTGCAGGTCACCAACCTGACCGACGAGACCTACTACGAAGGCAGCTACTTCGCGTCGGACCGGCGGACCTGGAGATTCTACACCACCCTCAAGTTCTAAGGGCGGTCAAGAATACAGTCTCATAACCATCAAGGCGGCGACCTCCGGGTCGCCGCCTTTTTTTGTACCCGTCAGGAGGGTGGTTCTCCCGGACCGCATCCCGTGGGGGCGCACCGGGCGTCTATCCCGGAAACGACACCCTTCCCGACGCCGTTCTCCTGCGGATTGCAGGGGCGATCGGCATCATCCATTCGGTTTTTCATCGTTTCATCCGCCGGCGGCCCAAAACCATTCGAAGTCGTTCGACCGTCTTCGGCCCAATCGGCACCCCCTCCCCGCGGCCTGCCTTCACTTGGGAGGCTTCTGTCCAAATCGTTGTTTGGAAACATCTTCTGACGGAAGATCTCCGCAAGAAATCATCTGAAACGGCTGTTTCGCCTCGCCGGATTTACGGACACAAACACATCCGGGAGCACCCCGATTTGACACTGCCGTGACATTTCAGGGTTGACGGCATAAGTCACATTTGCAGAAATTTCACGAAACGACACCCCTTCTGCCACCGCGGTCGACTCCCCGGTGGCCGACAAACCCGACATCAAACGCGCACCCTCGCTCTGGAAATTCGGCACTTTCAGCGAAGCCCACCTCACAACTGGAACTCCCTGATAGACTTCGAACCTGAAATTTCACCGAGGCTTCTCTTTCTTCCGATCACCGTCCGCAACCCCCCACGATTCAGCCATCACTGTCGTCGAAATAGCGAAACACGCTCAGGTCTCCCCTGCGACCGTCTCGCGTGTCATCAATCAGCCTGAGAAAGTCTCTCAGGAGCGCGTGCGCGCGGTCCGACGGGCCATGAAAGCCCTTGACTACAGCCCGGCCCCGTTGAGCAACCGGAGGGGGCCCAAGTCGCGTCAGATCGCCGCCAAGTCCGTCGGCGTCTGGTTTGTGGGCGCCCAGCAAACCCCAAGCCTGAACTGGTTTCAGGATCAGGTCATCCAGATGCGCCCGTCGATGACCCGCTGTCGTGTCCACGTCAGCATGTATTACTCGGAGACCAATGCGGAGATCCCCTCGCCCATCCGGCAGCGGGAGGTCGATGGGGTCATCATCCAGGGGATGGAGCCGGCTTCCAGCTGCTGGCCGGTGCTGCGTGAGATGCCCAACGTCTGGTTCATGACACGGCGCTCGACCGATTACCCGGGCGACTACGTCGAGCCGGACAATCTGGCCAATGGCTTGATGGCCGCCGATTACCTGATCTCCCGGGGGCACAGCCGCCTGGTCGCCCTCAATACCGATCCCGATTACAGTGCGATCGCCATCCGGACCGACGCTTTCCTCCAGCATTGCGGTAGCCGGCGCATCTCCGCTTCCGCCATTAACGGCACCCCAAAGGATCACCCGGCCTATCTCGACACCCATCCCAGGGACGGCGAGGTCAATACCCTCGTCAGACGATGGGCCGCCATGTCCCCGCGCCCCACCGGAGTCTACCTGCCGGCGGACCATTTCTGCGGGTCCTTTCTCCGGGCGGCCCGTCACCTGGACCTCAAGCCGGAGCGCGACTTCGAACTCATTCTCGGCAACCGGTCGCCCATGATCTATCCGAACCTGAGCTACCAGCCGACCGCCATCGACATCAACCTGCCCACCCTGGTCAAGATGGTCGTCGATCACCTGCTCTGGCGGATCGACAATTTCAACTCCCCCGGACGCGTCGGGCTCTCCGTCACCCCGACCCTCCGTCCCGCACCGGGCATCAGCCTGGCCCAACACCTGGATATGGCCGATCCGGCGGAATTCCCCTCGGCCGTCTCACTATGAGCCATGATCAAACCCCGTCAGGCCATCTGGATTTCGTGTCCTTCGAATGACCACAAAGTCAATCGATCCGCACAACGCAAAAAACCAAACAAACAAATATGAACCCAAGATCAAGACACCAACAGTGGACGAAGAGGGTGGTCATCCTGATGACCGGCGCTCTTCTTGCACTGCCGGCCGGTCTTTCCGCTCAGGAAGACCTGGCCAGTGAGCTGGCTCGCCTGCGTGCTGAGAATGCACGTCTGCGCGAACAGATCGCCGCAACGGAGGCCATGCCTGCACCGCAGGCCCAGCCTGCAGCCACGACCACCGCGCCGGCCCAGACGACATCCATTTCCGAGATGCCGGCTGAGACGACCGCGACCCAGACCACGCAAGGCGGTCAGGAAATCGTCGTTCTCTCACCCTTCGAGGTTTCCTCGGAGAAGGACTTCGGCTATCTGAAGACCAACGCGGCGACCGCCTCGCGTATCGGGATGGACATCCAGAACACCCCGATGAGCATCGCGGTCATGAGTGAAGACTTCATTGCCGACACCGGCTTGAAGACGATCACGGACATCTTCCGCTATACCGCATCGGGTTCGCCGGACAACAGCTTCAAGGGCCGGCGCCCGGCCAACGAAGCCACCCCGCAGGGCAACTTCACCATGCGTGGTTTCAAGGTCAACTCGCTGCTGCGCAACGGCGTCTTCCGCTACACCTCCTACAACCTCGACAACATCGACCGCGTCGAGGTGGTCAAGGGGCCCGCCGCCGTCTTCTTCGGCCAGGGCTATCCCGGTGGTGTCGTCAACTACATCACCAAGAAGCCCGTCTTCGGTGAGATCCCCACCTCGATATCCTACTACATCGGCAACGACAACAGCCAGGGTGTCAGCCTCGACCACAATGCCCAGCTCTCCGAGAAGGCGGCCTTCCGCATCGTCGGGGCCTGGCATGCGGACAAGGGCCCGCGCACCGGGAATACTCCGACAACTGGAACGTGACCCCGTCCCTCACCTTCATTCCTTTCGAGGATGGCAAGATGAAGATCGACCTGTCACTGGAGGTTCTCGAGCAGAAGTACAACTCCACCTCCCATTCCTCCTGGGGATGGATCTATCCCGACCAGTGGTTCCAGGACTATGGCAATCCTCCGGTCGACAAGATGCAGGCCGGCCTGGGAGCCAACTATGATCCCAACGACATGCAGAAGAACATCACGGCCTACCGCGCTCGTATCCGCACCAACCCGGGTGCCTGGAACACCGACCGCGAGAAGGTTCTCGGCCAGGGTGAGTTGCCCCTCTACACCGCTGACGGTGTGAAACCGGGCGCCCGCTACTACGACGCCAGCGGCACGCTCATCTACGACCGCGACTACCACTATGCCGCCGGCGGATCCTTCTCCGCCAACAGCGTGGTCACCCTGCAGGGTTCGATCGAGTATTCACCGACCGAGTGGTTGGATGCCCGTTACGTCTACACCCAGGACAGGGACCGTTACGATGCCGTCGAGGGCCGCACTCTGCAGGCGGCGGACTTCCTCTTCGACTCGACCAACGGTGGCGGTTCGACCGGTTACTACCGCGACACCCAGAACCATCAGTTGGACCTGATCTTCAAGGCCGATCTCCTCGGCACGAAGAACAAGATCCTGGTCGGCGGTTTGAAGAACAACTACTTCCAGCAGTACAACGCCAACTTCCAGGCGGCGCCCATCTACTGGCAGGTCCCGGGTTACAACTACCCGTATCCCGGCGCGCAGAGCCCCAAGGACGCCAACGGCAACCCGTATCAGCTGATCGACCCCGCCTATGCGCAGGGCTGGAACGTCCCGCAGAACCAGGTCCTCTACGACCGCAACGGCAATCCGCGCACCCCGGCCGAACTCTACACGAAGTTCGACCCGGGTGTTGAGGTTAAGCCGGACAACCGCAAGGTCTACCCGCTCGACCGCAACCTGCTCGACGGTTACAAGCCGGAACTCGAGGCCTACTACATCAATGTGCAGTCGCAGCTTCTTGACGATCGCCTGACTCTCATGGCCGGTTACCGCAAGGAGGACCGGACCGAGAGCGGACAGTGGCTGCAGGTCAACGCCCCCTGGTTCGACTTCAATGCATTGGGTGAGCCGGCCGGCGCAAGCCCGGATCTTTACCCGCCGGATGTCTGGAATTACTCGTTGAGCTACGCGCCGACCAACTTCGGTCCGCTCGTCGAGCGCTCGGGTAATTCCTGGAACGTCGGCGCGTCCTTCAAGATCAATGACGAGAACAATATCTTCGTCACGGTCTCGAAGACCTTCAAGTTGAACCTCGGCTTCAGCGGCGGCTTCCTCGGATTGCCCGAGAATGCCGGCGATGTCATATCGGACGCCCTTGCCTGGGCGGCCTACAATGGTCAGAGCGGCTACGACTACCTGGGCACGCGGATCACCTCCGTGGAACAGGGTCTGGACGTCATGAACAGCCGCGGCGCGTTTGACTACATCCAGAATGAAGAGGGCTTCAACTACGAGATCGGCTGGAAGACTTCGTTGAACGACAACAAGCTTGTCGGTACCTTGTCCGTCTTCCAGGGCGTTCGCCGCAACGAGAAGCTCGACGACGGCCAGAGGCAGTCCAACGAGAACGAGCCCTACAACTCCTCGCAGACGCTCTTCTCGCCCGGTCCGAGCGAGTCCCTGCCGGGTGCACCGCAACGGAGCGCGTTCTATAATACTCGGGTCTTCCGCTGGCGCACCACCGGTATCGAGAATACCGTCACCGGCGCGGAGTTTGAGTTCATCTATACGCCGATCCCCAACTACCAGGCCGTCATCAACGGTGCCTGGCTCTGGCAGGCCGAGACCACCGACCACCCGTCCTATAAGTTGGGCGACGGCGCCATCGGTGATATCTTCCTGGGGCAGCGCATCGAGAACGTGCCGGAGTACCGGTTCAACCTCTGGAACAAGTACACCTTCACCGAGACGGCCCTGCGTGGTCTTTCCGTCGGTCTGGGTATGCGCTATTCCTCCGAGCAGATCCTCTCGCGCTCCTATGACTGGAACGCCGACAAGGGCGGATTCACCTCCGGCGACTACCTGGTATTTGATGGCAACATCAGCTACCCCTGGTCGTTTGGCGGGTATGACTTCGTCAACACCCTGCAGGTCACCAACCTGACCGACGAGACCTACTACGAAGGCAGCTACTTCGCGTCGGACCGGCGGACCTGGAGATTCTACACCACCCTCAAGTTCTAAGGGCGGTCAAGAATACAGTCTCATAACCATCAAGGCGGCGACCTCCGGGTCGCCGCCTTTTTTTGTACCCGTCAGGAGGGTGGTTCTCCCGGACCGCATCCCGCGTTGGCGCACCTCGCGTGCGCTTTCGAACTACTGCGCGGACCCGTCTTCAAAGGGCCAGGCCGACGCAACCAAGCCACGCCCCCACCCCCTTACCTCGTCCTGACCAACCTGTTTGAAAGACGCATACCGGGCACTTCGATCAGACGATAGGTGACCCAACTCACCAGCAGAGTGACGGAAAGATAGAGCAACATTCCCTGAACCACACCGAAAGTCAGACCGAACTTAACGTAGAGGATGAGGACAAAGGCATGGTTGAGGTAGGCCGAGTAACTGATCCGGCCCACCCAGGACAGGATCCGGTCCGAACCCCTGAAGATGAATACGAGGTAGGCGGACATCACGGCCGCGATATAGCTGATGATGACCGGCGGAGTGCCCTGAAGGCCGGAAGCCAGGTATTCCACCGCGGCAACCAGAGGGGGAATCAGGATGAACCCGGTCAGACCCAGCGCCTTCGGACTCCAGAGCTCCGCCCCTCCAGCTTGTAGAGGTAGGCCCCAGAACATGATGCTGAGATGCTGGGGGAGCTTCTCGATCATGAGTGGGTATGTCTCCAACGTGGTGTCATCCAGCAGTAGCAGGCTCGCAAAGTACGCGAGGCTGAAGAATACCGAGGAGGCTGAAGAGACCCCGGCGCGACCGCCCCCACCCGACCCAGGTGGCGAGGTAAATGACGCCGTAGAAGACCACCTCGGTCTGCAACGTCCAGTACAACCCCATCATCTCGTC
The DNA here is from genome assembly GCA_041395105.1 of Opitutaceae bacterium. Lineage (NCBI taxonomy): Bacteria > Pseudomonadati > Verrucomicrobiota > Opitutia > Opitutales > Opitutaceae > Opitutaceae bacterium. The sequence continues at coordinate 1,056,459 of JAWLBB010000002.1, forward strand.
GCGACCCAGCAGGGTGGGCACCATGGTCAGGTTGGCCAGCAGGGTCGGGATATCCCAACGCGTATCCACCAGGAGCAGAACAACGCCCATCGAAAACAGATAGATGGGGTAGAGGCGGAATGCCCTCTTGATGGGAAAGGTGGTCCGCCAGTCCGCACCTTCGAGACTTCCGGCGATCAGATAGCCGCTCAGCGCAAAGAAGATGACCACCCCGATCCGCCCGAAATGGAGGTAATCCGGCAGTTCGAAGCAGAGCGAGGTGGCCAGCCCGTCCGCTCCGCCTTCCGCCAGGACCACTCCGCCATGCATCCAGAGCACCAGCAAAGCGGCTGCACCCCGAAGGGAATCGAGGTGGCCATCGCGCCTGGGTGGAGGGTTGGTCGAAGTCATCAGCGGTCGGACAAGAAACGCTGACGCATCCCACCCCGGTCAGACAAGCAGGTACGATCGATAGCGAAGTTGGCCCTGTGAATCTTCATCTATCTCTCGGAGGGAGGACTTCCACGACGAAACCGCCATCAGGCCCGTGCAGACCCTTGACCTCGATCCTGCAGGGTCGCACAGGCAGGCCCCTCCGTCCCCTCAGTCCCCCAACCGCACCGTCATGTTCCCCGCCGGCACATGGTCCAGCACCGTATCCTCCACGCCGATACCCGGCCACTCGATTTCGATGCGTTCGGCCTGCTCGGCCCGACCCAGTCCGAAATGGACGATGAAATCGTGCTGCTTGCCGCCGTGACCGCCGATGCCGATCAACTGGCGCATCTGGGTGATCGGCGGGGTCGCCGGATCGCCGTCAAGATCCGCCGTCAGGCGGACGATCGCCCCGAGCGCATCACGCGCCACGCCCTGCGCCGGATCCCCGACCAGCCGAAGGATGATCGAACGCCGCCCGTCCGTCAGGTTGTTCAGGAAGACATGATAGCGGGGTTTTGCTTCCGCGATCGGTCCCTCCGGGTCGGTCAGGGTGCCGTTGGCCAGTCCGGCCGCCCGCTTGCGGGCTTCGTCGATCTTGTTGAAGGATTGGCTGGCCGCGATATCCAGATCCCCATCCCCGTCATAGTCCGCCAGCGCCGGCTGCCCCGCTCCGTAGAGACGGATGTCGATGGCCTCCGTCCGATCGGCGAAGGTGCCGTCTTCCTCCTGCATGAAGATCCTGAGGCGTTCCTCATACGGGGGAGGGTCCGGGTAATCCGAGGAACAGAGGATCAGGTCGAGGCGCCCATCCTGATCGAGGTCCGCCAATTCGCAGAAGATGTCACCCTGGTTCTGCTTCTTGCGCACTTCGGGCTCTTCCTCGCCCTCTGCCGGAGCCGGCGGCCACCGATCCACGCTCAGTTCCGGCCGGTTCTCCAGCATGAAGGTCCCGGTTTCCTTCAGCAGATTCACAAAGAACCGGGAAACATCGGAAGAATCGCCCGCCCAGGCGTGCTTGATCGTGGAGACAAAAACGTCGAAATCGCCGTCGTTGTCGATGTCGCCCACCGCCGCATCGAAGGTATTGCCGTTGGACCGGAAGGGAAACTCATCAATCCGCTCATAGCGCGGATTTTCTTTGGCCCACTCCTTCAGCCAAGCCGGATGGAGGCCGTGCCGAATGGGATCCCCGTCGAAGGTCACCGCCGGGGCAATGTCGATGCCGGTGAGGCCCCGGACCACCTGGGCCGCCTCGAATCCCGGGCGGTCGCTGCGGCGTGACCGCTCCGCCACCAGGTCGCGCCCTTGCTCCCGGCCGGCCAGGATGTCGGTCTGGAAGGCCATCCGGTAGAGCCGGTTCCATCTTCGGCCGTAATTCATCTCCAGGAGCATGGGCAGGGGTCCATCGTCCAGTCGGGCGATCATCGCCCCGTAGGTCGGGCGGCCCCTCCGGTCCTCCCGATAATCCGTCGGCAAGGTCTCGTCCGGGATCGGCCACCGGATGAAGCCCAGTCTGTCACCATCATGCGGATACTGAAGGAGAAGGTCGTTGGAAAACGCCTCGTAGCCGGTGAAGTACTTCTCATACCAGTTGCCGATCCAGAGATCGGACAGTCCGTCGCGGTTGACGTCGCCGACCGCCAGTGCCGAGGTCGTGGCCGGGAGGGCCCCTTCGAACTCCTGGGGTTCCTCGAAATGCCCGGAGCCGTCCCCCCGCATCCACCCGCTCCGCCGGGGCGGATCGAGCGGCTCGGCAAAGGTGTCCTGCAGGTAATCCAGGTAACGGGTGATGACCGCATCCTTGTGTCCGTCGTTATCGAGGTCGGCGAAATTGAGCAGGTCGCCGAAAACGAGATGGGGCAGCCCGGTCTCCTCAAGCAGGACGAACCGGAAACCCCAGGCCGCCTCCGGGTCGGCCCGGTTCATGAAGACCATCGGCTCCATCGCCTCCTTGCCGGTCGGAAAGAGGATGAGGTCGGAACGGCCGTCACCATCCAGATCCGCCGTCCTCGTCCGGCCTCCCGAGATGACCCCCAGCCCGACCTCGTCCGCCACCTCGATAAAACCCGGTTCCACCGTGCCGATCGAAACGTTGGCACTGCCGAAGACAGCCAGGATCCCGGCGAAGGCGGATCTTCTGATTCGCCGCCATGCCTGCTCCCGACTGGTCATGATCGCACGTGTGTGTGCCACTTGGATTGCCGCTGTCGGTTGATCTCTCATTTGCCCGTGCTCCTTCCCGGACCCATTCCTTCCATCAGATCCGTCTCCCGGAGTCTTCGTTTCCGCGGATCCCAGACAAACGTCCGAATCTCGAACGGTTCGATCGAGACCCTCGCATCCAATCCCCAGGAAGCTTCACGAATCCGAATCTCTCGGCGCCGTCCGGTCGACTCAAACAGCCGGATGACCACCCGGTCCTTCAATTCCGCCCGCTTGACCGCTGAGACCACGATGGATGAGTCACTCACCGTCAGTCCTGTCGTGAGTGGCTTCCCCAGCCCATCCGGCTGGAATGACCGCACCACCGGGCTTTCGTTGCGGACTTGCGCCTCCCGTTCAATCCGCCTCAAGCGATCGACGGTCGGACCGCCCTGGATCCAGAAGCGGAAACGGTGCTCGCCCTGGTCCAGACGCGGGGCGAATCGATCTTCGCGCAGAGGTTTTGTCCCCGGTACCGGATGCGCGGAATAGGCCGGCGATCGCAGAAGATTGATCCGAAGAACCCCGCCCCGGAAATCGCACCCGTAAGTGCCGTCATTGATGCAGGTCAGCGTCCGACCAATCCCGGGCGAATCGATGGCCACCCACCGCTGGGCCACCGCTTCGTCTCCGTTGGTCGGCAGGTCCTCCCGTCCGTAAGCGGTCTGGCCGAGACAGCGCGACTTCCCATCCGGCGTCTTCAACGCGATCTTCAGGGCGCGGGTTTTTTCCGCCCAGAAGACGCGGTAATCCACTTCGATTTCATATCCGGACTTCGGGAGTTTGTACTGGACGACAATGGTTGATGAGCCGCAGACCAGAATCGCCTCGACCACACATCGGACCGCACCGTCCTCGATGACCCGCACGGGAGCGAGTTCACCCAGTTGCTCCAGCCCGGCAAAACGGGCCGCTGTCTTCCGGTCCGCAGCGCGGAACCGCCCCACCACCTTTCCAAGTCGCTTCCGCGACATTTCCCAGGGATCGATGGTATCCGCCAGGATTTCAGGTGCAAAGGACCCGGCCTTCAGGTGGTCGATGCCGCCGATCCGGTAGCGGTCGATCAGGCCGGTCCGCCCGTTGATCCGGACTTCAATTTCATCCGTCTTGAAGGTGTATCCACCACCGGTCATGACCGGCAGCGTGAATGTCTCCGGTGCGACACGTTCCACCGTGCATTCGAAGCGCGCGACCGATGATGGGGCCAGACGCGCCCGAAAGACGACCCGCTTGCGCCAGTCGATCGGCAGGCTGCTCAGCTCCTTCTCCAATTGGCAGGGGACTTTCCGGCCTCCCATGCGCAAGGTGGGCAGGCTGATCGTCCCGGTCCGGTTGAAATCCGGGAGATTGAATTCGCACTCCATGACCGCATCGACCGGATAGGGATGAGGATTGCAGGCAAAGAGGATCATCTCGCCCGGCTTCGCCCTGGGTTGACCATGAGTGAGGGCAAAAAAGGCCCGGGCCTGGACCCTCGAGAGGATCTCGAGGCCATGGTTGATCTGCCGGATGGCGGCCGCCTCCGAAGGCTCCACGCAGCTGCCCGGCAGGATGTCATGGAACTCGGAGAAGAGCAGGTCCCGGGTTGCTTCCATCAACTCCTCCGACGGATACGTCATGCGACCCGACATCCAGGCACGCACCGCCATCTTCTCCGCCTTGTAGAGTTCGTTTTCCAGCTGGCGATGCAGGCGTTTGACCCGCGACATCGAGGTGTAGCAGCCGACCGCCCACGGGCGAATGCTCGTCTCGACCCTGGGCGGCGTTGCTCCTTTGCGCCGCAGTGCCTCGAAGTAGCGCTCGGGCCACGCATGCTCAATGCGGTGGTCCGCCACTGCGCGGACCTGGTCCACCTCGCGGATGTCCTTGCGTGAAGGTCCGCCACCATGGTTTCCGACTCCCCAGAGAAACAGGGTCGGATCGCGGTCACCGAACTCTTTGATGAACTCGCGCAGGTGCTCGGCCGCCTTCCCCAGAGGCGTCAGATAGTGGGTGAGGGTGCGCAGTCCCGTGACCGTCGACCCGTCAAATCCAACCCATTGGAAATTCTCCGCCGGCAGATCCAGCCACGTCTTGTCGGGACGGCAGAAGAGGTAGGAATCGTAACCCGAGCGCGCGAGAATCTGAACGAGACCCCGGGTGTGGCCGAACGAATCGAAATTCATGGCCGTGGTCGGCCAGACTTTGAACGCCTCCCGGAAATAGACCCGGCCGGCCAGGATCTGCCGGACAAAGGATTCGCCGGCCGGAAGATTGCAGTCCGGCTGGAGGTACCAGCCGCCCATGATCCGCCAGCGACCGGCCTTGATCAACCGCCGGATCCGCTCAAAGAGCTTCGGCTCGTACTCCTCGATCCATCGGTAAAGAACCGCCTCATTGTGGTTGAAAACGAAGCCGGGGAATTCCTCGCAGAGATCGGCTGCCGAGCGAAAGGTGGAAAGGGCCTCCGCCGCCCCCTCCTCCCACTCCCAGAGCCAGACCGGGTCGAGATGCGCGTTGCAGACCAGATGGATTTCTTTCTTTGACATGACGATTTCTCTCAGGAACGGATGCGGGGGTCGGAAAATGCCAGCGGGTTGATTGGATCGCGCAGGCGTGTCCAGAGGTGCATGGTACGCTCGGGGAGCACGACCCTCCATTCGGGAAATGCGTGGAGGGTGGTCCTCCGCTCCGGTCCGCGGGCTCTCTTGAGCCGGAGGCCGGGCCGCCGCACGGAGATCTCTGCATTGCGTTCTCCGACAGCCCTGTGCACACGATGATGATCCTCCTGCATATTGCGATCCGTCTTGCGGGTAACTAAACAGTTATCAGGATCGGACGGCGACATCAATCCTGTCGAATTTGCAGGTCAACCGTTTCATCGTCCCATGCCCCATTCCTCCCCTCACCGCTTTCTCTTCGATAATGACGGACATAATTTCGTCGCGACCCTGACCTCCGATCTCGAAGGGGATATTCAGGAGTTGATCTCGGAATGCCCGCCCGCCGTGACCACCTACCTGTTCTGCCCCGGCGCCGGCACCTACTATTACCCGACCGCCATCGGAGCGGTGGATACCCGGAGGATCAAGCTGCTCGAATACCACCGGAAAGGAATTGACCCGATGGGACTCGCCCTCGAGGCGCTCCGTGCGGCCGGGAAGGAGGTCTTCCTGACTTTCCGGATGAACGATGTCCACAATCCGACCGATACCGACAACTGGAACACCCCGATCATCCGGCGCAAGTACCCGGAGATGATCGTTGATCCTGAAGGCGCGAAGGACCCCAAGGCTGACTGGATGTGCTGGTGCCTCGATTATTCCCGCCCGGAGATCCGCGACTACATCATCTCCATCTTCGAGGAGATGGCGGATCGCTACCCGATCGACGGATTCCAGCTCGACTGGCTTCGCTTTCCCCGGCACCTGCCCGGCAATCCGGAGACGGTCTGGAGCCTTCGCCACCACCTCACCTCGGTGGTCCGTGACGCTCACCGGATTTTTTCCGCCCGGGGAGCCAGGGTGGCGGTCCGGGTCCCCACCAGTTTGGAAGGTTGCCGCCATCTCGGCCTCGATATCGGCGAATGGGCCCGCGAGGGCCTGATCGACATGATCACGGCCTGTCCTTTTCTGACCACCGACTTCACCATGCCCATCGACGCCCTGCGTGAGGCCATGAAGCCGGCCGCGGTTCCCGTCTATGCCGGATTCGATTTCGCCCACGGCTGGCAGATCCACAGTCCGGAATCACTCCGTGCAGCCTCAAGCTCACTCTACGCCTGTGGTGCCGATGGGATCTACCTGTTCAACTTCCCCTGCTGGGCTCAATACACGGTTTCCAGGAACGAGACCCTGGTGGAGGGCATCGAGAACCCGGAAACCGCCTGCCGCAAGCCCCTGCTCTTCTCCCTCCCGATCACCCACCATATCCGCAAGGACATCATCGACGGCCCCGGCGTTCTTCCCGTCGAGATCGGGGCGGGAAAAGAGACCGGACTGAATCTCTGGCTGCCGCCCAAGGCTCTCCCCGCCGCGAGGGCGCTCCTCCACCTCGTGGGACCCGGAGACTTTACCCTTGAGGTCAACGGGACGACGGCGACGGAATTGCCCGATCGGCGCCAGCGGGAGATCTTCCCCTGGCCGACGGGCGATACCGGATGGTTCGCCGAGTTCAGTTTCAAAGCCGCGAATTGCCGGGTTTTCCGCATCGTCCCGGGAACGCTCCGGGCCGGCGACAACGCCCTCACCTTCACCAACCGCGGGTCCACGCCCGCTCCGATCCGCCGCCTCAACCTGGGGTTGATGTGAAAGTGATCCAACTCGAATGAGGCCAAGATAAGCCCATATTTCATCTCGGATCAGGGATCATCCATGTATCGGTTCATCTGGTGTAGTCGGCCCGGTCTCTTGGGGCGTAGCGACGTTGACGCGCGGCAAGAGACTGCCGCGGCTACATTTCAGAATTCTGCCTGACGCTCGGCAACTTGCTGGCATTCACTTTTCCCTCCTACCATTTTTTACTGCGCCCATGCTTGAACTGAAGAACGATTCCCTGCGCATCGAGATCCTCGATCCGGTGGCCGACCGCCACCGACTGGGGACCCGTTTCTGTTGGGGCGGTTATGTCTGGCAGATCCATGATTCGCTTCATGGCCCCCTGCTGGCCGGTCCGGAATACCCGGCCGAGCCGGCGGACGTATTCAACGGACAGGGCATCCCCGAGATCCTCCGGCATTCGGTCCTTCTGTCGGGCGAACCCCTCACCGTTGAGAAAGGGACGGGCGGCCTTATCATGGGTGTCGGACAGGTCGATGGTCTCATGAAGATCACCAATCCGTGCGCCTGGAGTATCAATCAATCTCCTGCGTCACTCGCCTGCTCCACCCGAGACCAGGCCCTCGGGTGGGGTTATGAACTGACGCGTCAACTGACCCTCGAGGCCCGCCGCCTGACGTCCCGGACCACCCTCGCAAATACGGGCGGAAGAACCCTGCCCGTCCATTGGTTTGCCCACCCCTTTTTTCCCCTGGTCGACGGAACCCTCATCTGCCAACTGAATTTCCCCGCCACCATGCCGGAGAACCCCGGCTTCTTTCTTGAGGATGGACTGATCCGCTTCAGGCGTCCCTTCCGGACCTTCGAGGAGAACCAATTCGTCATGCTGGAGATCGGGCCGGACACGCCATTCGATGCGACCCTCTCGCATCCGACGCTCGACGGCATCCGCATGACCGGCGATTTCACCCTCGCCCGGGTCCCCGTCTGGGCCAATGGCAACACCTTCTCGATCGAGCCCTATATCCACCGCTCCCTCGAACCCGGCGAAGCAACCGGATGGTCACTGACCTACGACTTCCGAAGGGAGATACCGTAGGGAGAGTTCAGAAGGACATCCCGAAAGCAGATCCAAGAGGAGATGTTGGATCGATGAGGGAGGGAACGGGAGAAATGTTGGCTGCGAGGACCAAGAAGTCTCCCGAAGGTAAGCACAGATACGAACGCCCGATCGTGCGGCACCATCGATTTCCGCTCGTTCATAGCCTTCGTGGATGAAACCTGCTCCGACCTTCGGCACACCCCGACCATGGGGCCCGGGGTCGAGGCTGTTCAGTCCCATGGTTGAAAGAGGATCTTGATCGCTTCCTTCCGGCGGAGCATCTCCACACCCTCGGCATACCGGTCGAAGCCCATGGTCTCGCTGACGAGGGCCGCCAGGTTGAGCTTGCCGTCCATGACAAGCTTCAGCGCCCGCTCGGCCGCCTTGCGGTTGTGATTGCCGTAGCCCATCAGGGTCAGGCCGGGGCCAAAGAGATGACGGAATCCGAAACGGACTTCCTGGCGCAGGACACCGAAGATCGCCACCAGTTCCTTCGTCCGGTCCATCAGGAACTCGATCGACGGAGGCACGCCCGTCAGGTCGATGGCCACATCGAAGGCCGCTTTTCCACTGCGGCCCGCCGGGAAGAGCGGGAGCTCCGGTTTCTCGACCCGGGTCGCGCCCAGCGAGCGGGCCAGTTCGTGCCGTGTATCCATCGGATCCAGACAGATGACCTCGGCGGCTCCATGGGCCCGGGCCATCTGCACCGCGACCAGCCCGGCCGGCCCCAGACCGCTCAAGGCCACCCGCTTGCCCTCAAGCGAGGTGAAGCCAAGGACCTGGTCAAAGGTCACCTGCACACACATAGCCAGTTCAAGCGAGGCGATCTGCGCCACCTTCAGGCTGTCCGGAATCACCAGCAGACTCCTTGCGGGGAAAACATTGAATTGGGCATAGAACCCTGCCCGGGGCTGGCCGGTGTCCTGCCAGGCGACGACCCGGTCGCCCACCTCGAGATCCTCCACCCCGGCTCCCAGTCCCACCACCTCGCCGGTGGCCTCATGACCCGGCTGCCCCGGAAGGTAGGGGTACTCGAGTTTGTGTCCCGGGAACATGGGTTCACCGTCCATGATGTGCATGTCCCAATGCGGACAGGTCGTGACCCCGTGCACCTTGATCAACACTTCGCCCGGACCGGGGTCCGGCATGGGAACCTCTTTCCACACCGCATTTCCGGGAGATTCAATCTGGAGTGTCTTCATCATAGGATTCTGGCCTCACTTGAGGAATACTCGCGCAGAGACGCAGAGGAGCGGAGATTTGAGGAACTGATTTGGCTCGTGCCACGCGCACGCCAGATTCGCACACAATACCCGACCCTGCGAAATTTCGAAATAGTCATGACCATGATTCTCCGCGCCTCCGCGTCTCTGCGCGAGAAAGAGTTCCCTTTACCATTCGAGGACGACCCCGAGGACGTTGTCTCTCCGGCTCCGGATCAGGGCCCAGGCATCGGCCGCCCGGGCCACCGGGAACCGATGGGTGATCAGCGGGAGGGTCTCCATCTTTCCGGCCGCAAGGAAATCCAGGGTCGCTTCCAACCGCTCCCGGGTCATCCCGGAGACGAGATCGAAGCTGATCTCCTGGTTGCGGAAGTGCTGCAACGGAATGCGATCGGACGTCCCGTAGAAGCCGGCCGAGACAATCGTCCCGCCGCGGCGCATCATCGGCAGATAATCGTTGAGAATCCCGATGGACCCCACCGTGTCGACAAGGACTTCGACCGGCCCCTCCACCGCCTCCCGGACCTGCATTGCTCCGGTTCCCGAACGTGACTTGATCTTGAGGTGGCGCTCCTCCGTCCGGAGTCGCGCCAGCCGGTCATCGTGACGGCCCACCAGGACGACAAAGGCCCCCCGCGCGATCAGGGCTTGCGCGGCCCAGAGTCCGACCAACCCGTCACCGACCACCACCGCCGTCTGCCCCGCCTCGAGCCGGGGTCGCATTGCACAATTGTAGCCCACCTGGGTCAGCACCAAACCGGAAAACGCGACCGGGTCGATCCCCTCGGGCAGCGCAAAGACCTGGCTGGCCGCGCAGACCGAAGGGGAGATATGGCCGCCATTGCGATCGAACATCCCCTTGATCCGGCTCATGACCGCAAAGACGGTCTGGCCGATCGAAAAGCCCTGCACCTCCGAACCCAGCCAGGTGATCCGCCCCACTTTCTGGTAGCCCGCCACAATGGGGAACGGCCAGGGATCCCCCGGCCGGTAGGCCACATCGCCTTCAATCCGCTCACCGCGGAGGAAAGAGCCTTCAGTCCCGTTGCTGATCCAGGAATGGGTCAGCTCAATGACGACATCTCCCGGACCGGGTTCCGGACATTCGACATCGAGGAAGGCCACCTTGCCCGGCTCGGTAAAAACAACAGCTTTGGATTTCATCTTCAATTCGATGGGGTCAGGCCGGAATGGCACCAGGTTAAGGGGTATTCAGGAGGGATCACGAGATGTAGCCGCGGCAGTCTCTTGCCGCGTATCCACGTTGACACGCCCCAAGAGACTGGGGCGACTGCACCAGACAAATACACCAACAAGAAATGCCAGTTCTGAGCCAAAGAATCTGCTTATCTTAGTGCCATTCGGGTCAGACCGCCATGGAAGCGGCGACGCAGCGCCGTTGCGACACCCGGGCAGGAATCACATGTCTGGACCATCATGATATCTCCGCTCCGGCCTCCAGTCGCGTCACATCGGGCCTTTCGTAGCGAAAGGCCGGGCCCCCCATCAGGGTGATGGCGGATCCTTTCAGTCGAAGCATCGACGGATTGGGCAGGCCGATCACGATCTCGCTCGGGTTCGTCTCCTGGTACCAGAGGATCTTGCCGCGTCGGCCCTCGAACTCCGGCTCCCCCTCCACCGGATGATGCGGGTTGATCAGGTGGGGAAGAAGACCCAGGGACCGTCGGGTCGGGATATCCGTGACCGGGAAATCGTTGGTCGTTCCGATCAGGGCCCCCGCAACGTTGGAGCCGGCACTGGCGCCTGCGTAGGGCATGCCGGCAAAAGCCCGTTCCCTCAGAAGGTCGACCAGCTCCAGATCGTAGAGGGACCTCAGGAGCAGAAAGGTCTGGCCGCCGCTGACGAAGACCGCCTCGGCATCCTTCAGGGCCCGTCCGGCATCCGCGCCTTCATGATGATGGAGGGATACGACCCGGGGAGCGATCTCCAGTCGGACAAACGCATCGTTCATCCGCTTCTCATAAAAATCCCGCCCACCCGGTGCGGAGGCATACGGGAGCAAGGTCACGGTCGCGCATCCCGCGTAGGTCTCGCGGAGGATTGCCGCGGCATGCTCCAGAAAACCCTGCCCCGGGTTGGTCGTCGCGCTGATCAGGAGACCGTTCAAACGCTCCCTGCCTGCGTTCTCAGCCGCGAAAGAGTCCATCGGTCGGGAGACCAGGGCCGCCGTCCCCAGAAGCGTGACGTGATTGATGAAGGTTCTCCGATCCATGGTGCCAGATGAGGTAACCAAAGAGTTACTCCGGATCCGGGCAAGGTCCATTTCAAAAGGCGGGATAGACGCTGAGACCGGCGCTCGGAGAGGTTGATATCCCGCGGCGCTTTCCTCTTTGACCGGATGAACCAACCGGTTACTCTGGTACCATGGCATCGGAAACGGAAACCGCCTCAACCGTCCGCAATCGTCCGTGGACGTTCGTCCATGTCACTGATATCCACATCGGCTCGGAGCGGTCCTACCGCTACAACCCGGCCATCAACGAAAACTGGGAGACCGCCCGCCGCCAGATTCGGGCTCTCGCTCCCGATCTGCTGCTGGTGGGAGGCGACATCGCACGGGACGGCAATATCCACGATTTCGAGTTTGCCGAAAGCTGTGCCTCGATCGATGAACTCGGCATTCCCTGGCACGTCATTCCGGGCAATATGGACACCGGGAACAAGGTGGCCGACCGGAACGGCCCGTTTCCCGACCGCGATGACCCGTCCCTCAATATCACCCAGGAACTGATCGAGCGTTTCGCCCGCCTGGTCCGGCCCTCGCCCTGGTCCTTCGATCATCGCGGGGTTCGGTTCAGCGGCTTTTACGAGATCATCACCGGATCCGGCCTGCCCTGCGACATCGAAGCGCGCCACTGGCTGGACGGACTGGCGGAACTGCCCCCCGCCCGGGCCCACGTGATGCTCAATCACTACCCCCTCTTTGTCCACCGGCCCGATGAGCCCCTCTACGAACTGACCGACCCGAACCACTACCATGACTGGTATTTCGGCGTGGATCCGGAACCACGGCGATTTCTGATGGACGCCTACAAGCGGGCCGGGGTCACCCATGTCCTCAGCGGCCATATCCACTGCAGGAGACCGCCGGTCGAAGTGGATGGGATCGTTTACTGCAAGGGTCCCTCGACCGCCTTTCCCCAATTCGGTGATCACTTCCCGGACGGGGACGACACTCTCGGCTTTCAGCTCTTCACTGTTTCCCATGACTCCGTGACCCCCGCTTTTGTGCCCCTGACGTCAGTTTCGCGGCGTCGCGATGCGCGCGGACCCGGAGGGCACCCGAAGCCGGAAGCGCGCGTTTATCCCGATCCTGCCGACGCCGGGACAAAGTGATGATCATGAGAACCGCGGACAGGGCCAGGCGGCCGATGGAGCCATGAACCCGATCCAACCTTTCCGCATCGCTCTCTCCATGCTGCTCGGATTTGCCGGCACCGCCCACGCAGACCCTCAGCCGACGACGGAGCAGGGCTGGATCGCCATCCAGGGTTTGATGTTCTCCCAGGCGCTTTCCGCATTTCAATCCGAACCCACGGCGAATACCCCATCCGCCCGGCTTGGTCAGGCGGTCGCCCTCCTGCACAAACAGCCGACGACAAGGGGCCATATTGAGGAGGCGCTCTCCATTCTCGAAAGCCTGGCACGGGACGAATCCGGATCCGAGGAAGCCCTGCAGGCCGCCTACCTGCGCGCCCGCGTCATCCAGCTGCATCCCTTCGAGCCTGACCCGCGGGCATCACTTCCGCTCTACCATGCGCTGGTCACGGAAGCCCCCCGGACCCTGATCGGACAGCTGGCCTTCCTCAAATGGGCCGGAATTGAGCTCTATTCGGGCGATGTCGACGATCGGGACGTCCCTTTCGCCGCGATCGAAGCGGATGGCGAATTCCTCTCCGACCCGGACTGCCGGCGCAGCTTTCACCTGCTTCTGGCCGAAGCCGGACAGCGGCGTCATCACGACGACGACTTTGTCCTGCGCCACTACCTGTCCGCCTATGAAGCCGGCCTGGCCAAGCCGGATCTTCAGGCCAATGTGCTCACACGAATCATCGTTCTCGAACAGAAAACGGGGCGCACCGACCAGGCCCGTGCCCATGCCGAATTGTTCATCGCCGCCTACCCGCGCGACATCCGCATCACCCAGATCGGAGAGATAATCGGTGATCCGGACAGCCTCAAGAGATGAAACCCGGCGCGGAAAAAACCCTCAATTTCATCGGGCTGTTCTTCATCGCCGGTCTTTTCACCGTCGCTCTCTTCCGTGTTTTCAGCCGATCGGAGTTGGCGGGAGACGAGAGGACCGTCATCCGTTTCACCCATTGGCAAATCGAGTCTGGCGTCCGGGAGGCCTTCGACCGCCTCGAGGAGGAATACGAGAAAATGCACCCCGATGTGGACATCGTGCAGATCCCCATTCCCGGCCGGATCTTTGTCGCCTGGCGAAAGACCCAGCTGATCGGAGGCGACCCGCCCGACCTTCTCCAACTCGGCAACGCCGGGCTCGACATCACCGATCTGGCCCGGTTCTACGAACCGCTCGGGGACTACCTGACCGAGCCCAATCCCTACAACAAAGGAACCGATCTGGAGGGGGTCCCCTGGAGGCAGACCTTCATCGACGGCCTGCAACGGCTGCCCAATTACTACCCCGAGCTGCTCGATGTCTATGGCATCCCGACCAGTTCACATACCTTCCGGGTCTTCTTCAACCGCGAGTTGCTCGCAACCATCACCGGATCGGACGACGTCCCCACGAGTTTCCAGCAATGGGTCGACATCTGCCGTCAGGTCGAGGTCTACAACCGGTCCGCGGCCAAACCGATCTACCCGATCGTGATGGGAGACAACAACGCCCGCTTCCTCCTTTCACGTATCGTGGCCGCCCAGACCCAGTTGCTCTCGGACCGGATCAACCCGATGCAGGACTACGTGATGGACAAGAACTCGATTGCCATCACCTACCTGACCGGAGCCTGGTCCCTCGAATCGCCAGCCATTCCTTCGGCCCTCGGGGCCTTCCGGGAGATCGGGCGCTACGCCAAGCCAGGCTTTCTGCGGCTCGACCGGGCCGATGCCATGTTCGAGTTCATCCAGGGCCGCAGCCTTTTCCTTCTCACCGGAAGCTGGGATTACCAGAGCGTGGTCGATCGGTCCACTTTCGGCGTGGGCGCGTTTCCGATTCCGCTTCCGGAACCTTCCCACCCGCTATACGGGCGGTTTCTCAAGGGAAACCTGACCGAGATCCACACCGCACCCGGTTCGTCACTCGGCCTGACCAAGGCGTCGAAGCACCCCGAAATCGCCATGGATTTCATGCGCTATGTGACTTCCAAGGAGGGCAACGCCCTCTTCTGCCGGATCAGCGGCTGGCTGCCGGCCACGATAGACGTGGACCCCGGAGAAACCGTCCGGGATTTTCTCCCGGTGACTGAAGGCTACCCCGGAGGTTTCACCCTCGAGCAACTCGGCGCGGAAACCATGCGGGTGCTCCTGCAGCACCTCCACCAGTTGCTCCGTGCTTCCGGTTCAGTCGACGATTTTGTCCGCTCCGCCGAATCGGACTATACCGGCGCGGTCAGGGCGGAGTTCGAGAAGATCCAGAAGAACAGCCGCGAATCGGTTTTTCTGCAGGACGCGATGCTCATCGCGCGACTGCAGCGGGACCCGGACCGGACCGACGTGAAGATCCGGACCGAGGTCGGCAGCCTGATCGAAGGTCAGACCTGGCAGGAAGGCGATTACCTCTGGGGCAACCTGAGCCGGACCCGGTTTCAGAAATAGGGAGGCGGGCCCTATCCCCGTCGTATCCAAACTCTCATTTCACCACCATCACCCCGGTTGTCCCACATGAAATAGGGGACGGCCCGGATACGGGCGGACTTCAGGCCGGTGGGATCTGCGCGATAGAGTTCGCCCTTCCAGGATCGGCGATCCCGGCGCCTTCCCTCGCCTTCGATGACGGGAACCTTGAGGCCGGCCACAACCTGCTCGGTCACTTTGAGCTTCCCGTTTTCCGGCAGGCTGAGGTCGGCCAGGTCCGGCCCATTGTCACGCGACTCCAGGCAATAGACAACCGGTCCGCGCTGCAACGCGACCATCCCGCAATTCTCGCGGACCGACGGGTGCGACTCGATCCGCTCGACCGGCATTTCCAGATTCAACTCGATCCGGTCACCGGATTTCCACAGGCGCTCCAAGCTGAGATAGCCCTTCTTCAGGTCCGGCTCACGGACGCGGCGGCCATTGACGGAGACCCTGAAGCTCCGGCACCAGCCCGGGATCCGAAGACACATCCGGAACGAGACGGGCTGCACCGGAGCGAGCGTCCATTGAATACGGCCATCCCAGGGGTATTCCGTCTCCTGACTGAGGCCGACTTTCACCCCCGCCACTTCCAATTCGGTCCGGCTGGCGCCAAAGAGATGGGCATAGACCGCATCCCGACCCGTCGAGTAGGCATAGGTCCCCAACGACGCCAGCAGGCGCGCCAGGTTGGGCGGGCAACAGGCACAGCCGTACCACTCCAACCGGTAGGGCGGTTTCTGGCGCGAATAGACATAGCGCTGCGGATGAACCGCCAGAAGGTTGTCGTAAAAGAAGCGCCGGCCATCGAGGGAAACGCCGCTGAGAATCCCATTGTGGAGCGCCCTTTCCATGACGTCGGCATAGCCGCCGTCGACTTCGATCTGGAGCATGCGGTGAGAGAAGAACACCAGTGCGATGGCCGCGCAGGTCTCGGCGTAGGCATCCTCGTTGGGCAGGTCATAATCGAAGGTGAACTCCTCGTCGAACCGGGTGGAGCCAATCCCGCCGGTGACATACATCCGGCGTCCGGTCATGCTCTTCCAGAGGCGCCGGCAGGCGGCCAGCAACTCACGGTCGCCGGTCTTTGCCGCCACATCGGCCATGCCCGCATACAGATAACAGGCTCTCACGGAATGGCCGACTGCATTCTTCTGCTCCCGCACCGGCTTGTGGGCCTGAAAAGTCCGATAGATCTCCATCGCCGGTCGCTTGTCCCAGGCAATCGACCGCGCCCGCTTCTCTCCTTCCAGATCAAAGAAATGCGGCTGCCGTCCCCGCTCATCCACGAAGAATTTCGCCAGTCTCAGGTAACGGATCTCTCCGGTTGCCTCGGCCAGCCGGACCAGGGCCAATTCCACTTCCGGGTGCCCGTCGTAGCCACGCAACTGGCCGGGATTCGGACCGAAGACGGTGTCAATGTGGTCCGCATAGCGGCACATGACCTCGAGGAATTTCCGCTTCCCGGTCGCCTGGTGCCAGGCCACCGCGGCCTCCATCAGGTGCCCGGCACAGTAGAGCTCATGCAGGTACATGAGGTTGGACCAACGGCGGTCCGGCTCGACCGCGGTGAAATAGGTGTTCAGGTAGCCGTCCGGCTGTTGCGCGGCGGCGATCAGATCGATGAGGTCGTCGACGCGTTTCTCAAGTCGCGCATCCTTTCTGGTCTCGAGGCTGCAGGCGGCGGCTTCAATCCATTTGGCCGTGTCAGAATCCCAGAAGAAATGCGGTTTCTCCTCCCCTTCCTTCCAGGACAGCCGCCAGTTCTCGATCCGGCCGGTCTCCTCCAGCTTGCGGTAACAGGCCGGGATCGTCACCCTGCGGTTGGTCTCGGTCCTCTCCTTCCAGAATCCCGGCTCCCAGCGAAATCCGGACAAGGGTCCGGGTGTCAGTTTGGCGAGGCTTTTGGTTTTCATGTATTTGAAGAGGGGAACCTATCCTTCATGGTGGGAATCTGGGGCAAAGATCGAAAATATTCTGGAAGCATCACGAGTTGTAGCGGCGGCAGTCTCTTGCCGCCAATCCACGTTGAAACGCCCCAAGAGACTGGGGCGGCTACACTTGACAAATGAACGAACGGGAAATGTCCATTCTGATCCGGAGAATCGACCAAACCGAAAGGACTATCCGGACAAAGCATTCCCGGGACGCCTGAGACCGCAAATCTGAAACTGTTCGAATCCGTTTCATTCCACCCGCGTGCAGGTTTCCCCCTTGCAGGTAACTGAAAGGTTACTTTGATCCAATCTGATCACTTTGCCCAAAGGGCCAAGTCCAATCCGATCAGTCATGACTTCCAAAGAACGGGTCAAACGGGCCTTCGCCCACCGGGAACCGGACCGCGTCCCGATCGACTACCTCGGCAACCCGGGGATCGATCGACGCCTCAAGGACCATTTCGGCCTGCAACCCGACGATGACGCCGGGCTGCGGGACGCCCTTCAGGTGGACTTTCTGGGGGTGGATCCAGACTATGCCGGACCGGAGCTTCACGCTCCTGTTCCAGGCAGAACCATCGATATCTGGGGCATCCACCGGATGTGGATCGAACACGACAGCGGCGGCTACTGGGACTACTGCGATTTCCCTCTTCAGAATGCCGGCATGGAGGAGATCGAGGCCTGGCCCTTCCCCTCCCCCGATGATTTCGACTACGACGCCATGGCCACACGCTGTGCGGCCGAGTCCGATCGTTATGTCATGCTCGGCCACCCCGGTTTCGGCGACATCATCAATATGACGAGCATGTTGCGGGGGATGGAGACCGTCCTGATGGATCTGGCGGGGGGAGAACCGGAGACGCTCCGCCTGATCGAACGCCGGATCGACATCCAGCTCGAGATGATGCGCCGGGCGCTCCAGGCCGCCCGGGGATCGATTGATCTGATCTGGATAGGCGAGGATCTCGGAACGCAGATCGGCCCCCTGGTCAGCCCTGCCCTCTTCCGTGCCCATATCCGGCCGCAGCTCGAGAAGTTCGTCCGGCTCGCGCATGAGCACGGGCTGCCCACCATGGTTCATTCCTGCGGTTCCAGCAGCTGGGCCTACCCCGATTTCATCGAAATGGGTGTGCAGGTTGTCGATACCCTCCAGCCTGAAGCGGTCCGGATGGCCCCGGCCTGGCTCAAGTCGGCCTACGGAGCCGACCTCTCCTTTCACGGTTGCATTTCCACCGCCGGTCCGGTCGCATCGGGCAGTCGTGAGGAAACCATCGCCTCGGTTGAAGAGGTCCTTCGGATCATGATGCCGGGAGGCGGCTACGCCCTTTCACCCACCCATATGCTCCAGGACAACTCACCCACGGAAAACGTCCTCGCGGTTTACGAGACCGCCCTGAAAATGGGCCGCTACTCATGAAGCACGTTTCACCACTCCTCCTGATCCTCTCGCTGGCCGTTGCTGCATCGGTCGGTCTGGCCACCGAAGAAGGAACTCCGGATCCCGTGCGCAACGCCCTGGTCGGAGACGCTCTCCTCAATAATCACGGCTATGAGCTGCTCCGGACTCTGACCACGCGTTTCGGACCTCGCCTGGCCGGAACCGAGGGCAACACCCGATCGATGGATTTCCTTGAGCAGGAGCTCCACCGCTTCGGGATCGAGACCCGGCGCGAGACCTATACGATTCCCGGGTGGTCGCGCCTCGACGACAGGGTCACCCTGATCCAGCCGCTTGAGAAGACCCTGCGGAGCGCCGCCCTGGGCTACGTCGATCAACACGACCCGATCGAGGCCGCCGTCGCCTACGTCGCCTCAGGCGATCTGGAAACGCTCGATGCCGCTGTCCTGGGAGGAAAGATCGCCCTGGTCGCCCCCAATATCAGCTACAATGTCGAGGAATACCAGCGCCTGGCCGAAGAATTCGGGATCCGGGGCGTTCTCCTGATCAATCGCGTCAATGGCGGGCAGCTCCTGGCCCGGGTGGCCAACCACGACGGACTGACCCCGCCCGTTCCCATTTACTCGATCACGGTGGAGGAGGGACTCTGGATGCAACGGCAACTCGACGACGGCATGGATGTCCGTGTCCGCATCGAAACCCGGTCGGGCTCGACGCCGATCTCCGTGGACAACCTGGTGGCGGTTTTTCCCGGCGCTTCGGAGCAGAAGGTGGTAATCGGCGGTCATTTCGACTCCTGGGACCTGGGTCAGGGAGCCATGGACAATGGTCTCGGCGTGGCCCAGCTCTTTGATACGGCCCGCCTCCTCCAGACCCATGGCCCGACCAACGCCTTCACCGTGGAGATTGTCTGGTTCAACGCCGAGGAATGGGGGCTCTGGGGATCGCTCGATTACACGAATCGCCACGACCCCGACTCGATCCGGGTCATGCTCAATCTCGACATGGTGGGCGAGCCGATTGCCATCAATGCCATGGGCTTCGACGAACTCGTGCCCGTTCTTGAGGCCTTTTCCGGGAGCCTCGGCTCCTGGCAGTTTGAACAGAAAGTCGCCAACAAAACCTGGCTGGGCAGTGACCACCATCCGTTCATCCTGAAGGGCATTCCCGCCATCACCTTCAATGCACCCATCGCGCCGGAAGATGTGCGCTACTACCATGACTTCGGCGACACTTTCGACAAGGTGGATCCGGAAATGCTCGGCCGAGCCACCGCCCTGGTCGCCCTCCTCTCCTACGACCTCGCCAACGATACCGGAGCCGCTCTCCGCCGCTACAACGAATCCGAGACCGCCGAACTCTTCCGCAAGGCGGGCCTGGAGGAGAAGCTGACCAAGGCCGGCAAGTGGCCGTTTGGCAAAGATCAGGACTGGTAAGGCGGTCTCCGCTCCCTTTCCCTCGCGGCACATTCAACAACAACAACAACAACCTTCGTCACCTTCGTTCCTTCGAGCGCAACCCGTCTCCATCCAGATCATGATCCGCTCCACCCGAATCACCGCCATCCTTCTCATTCTCGCCGGCCTGGCATCTGCCCCCATCATCCGGGCCGACCAATCCCCCGAAGCACGACTGACCGAACTCGGAATCACCCTGCCCCCGGTCAGTCCGTCGATCGCCAACTACGTCGGCGTCGTCCGGACGGGCAACCTCCTCTTCCTCTCCGGACATATCCCCCGGGATGCCGAGGGTGCCTTTATCACCGGCAAGCTCGGAGCCGACGTCGACGTGGAGGCCGGTTACCAGGCCGCCCGGCAGGCCGGAATCGCCCTCCTCGCCACCCTGAAAGATCATCTGGGCGACCTGGGGAGGGTGAAGCGGGTGGTCAAGGTCTTCGGCATGGTCAACGCCACACCGGAGTTCACCTCTCACTCCCAGGTCATCAACGGGTGCTCCGACCTGATGGTCGAGGTCTTCGGCGAGAAGGGGCGCCACGCCCGTGCCGCCAGCGGGTTCAGCTCACTTCCGGTCGGCGCCTGCGTTGAAATCGAGATGATCGTCGAGGTCGAATAGGCCGCGGCGCGCCCGGCGGTCACGCCCCACCCTGGACCAATCGGGCAAAGACACGCCCTGCGGACGCGCCTCTCCCTCACCTTCACCCTTTCCGCAGATCCGCCACCGTGGCCGAAACTGCCGCGACCAGCCCGCCAATCTGATCCTCGCTGTTGTAGAGGTGCCAGGAGGTGCGGACCGCGTTGAGGTTGCGTTCGGTCACCACCCGGCACCGAAAACCGTGATCGGCGGTCAGGTGGCTTGCGATGGACTGGCAATCAAGGTCCGGCACGCGGAACGTCATGATCGATGCATGCATGTCCGCCCGCTCCGGGGTCAGGATTTCCAGTCCGCCGACCCCGGAAAGACCCGTCCGGGCCATTCCGGCCAACTGCCGTCCGTGCGAGGCAATGCGATCCCGACCGATCGCATCCTGCATCCTCAGGGCGGTGACGAGGCCAAGGACGGACGCCGCGTCCCGCGTCCCGTATTCGTGCCGGGCGACCGTCGGATTGTAGGAAAAGGTGTCGGGCAGCTCGTATTTGTCACTTGAATACGCCCCGATGTGACTGCACCTGACCCGGTCGATGACCGGCCGCGCGATATAGAGGATGCCGGTTCCCTGCGGTCCATTCAGCCATTTGTGTCCGCTCGTGGCATAGGAGTCGCACTCCAGGGCACGCAGGTCAACCGGGATCATCCCGGCCGACTGCGCCCCATCCACGTGGAACCAGATACCGCGCTTCCGGGCCTCCCGGGCGATGGCGGGCACATCGAAGAGCAGACCGGTCGGGGCCGTCAGGTGACTGACCTGGATGACGCGCGTCTTCTCATTGACCAGGGCAAGGATGCGTTCGAGATTGCCCTCCGGGCTCTCCGGATCCGGATCGAAGATGCGCACCCTGACCCCGTCGAGCATCTGCCGGTTCATCCAGGGGAAGGAACCACCGGGATGGGCATGGGATTCAAAGATGACCTCGTCGCCGGCCTCCAGCTTGAGCCCGGCCGCAATGATCGAATTGCTTTCGGTGGCGTTGCGCGTGAAGCAAACCTCCTCGGGGTCGACCCCGAAGAAGCGGGCGGTTTCCTCGCGGCATTCGTGCATGAGCCCGTGGCCGTGTTCGCCCTCCCAGGCCTGCTTCCATGACTGTTCCTTCAAGGCGTCGAGAACCGCCTGTGGCGCAGGGCCCAGCCCCCCCGTGTTGAGGTAGACGCGGTCTTCCCTCAACGGGAAAAGGCTGCGTATTTCCGACCAGCTCAACCCGTCCCCCATCGGAGCCCCGGCAGGCAGGGAAGGAGCGCCCAGCCGGACTTCCGACGCCATCGCCATGCCCACGCCACCAGTCGCCAGAACACCCAGGAATTTTCTTCGTTTCATTGTCTTTGAATCAGAGTTGAGGTTGTCGCCTTTCCATCAGGCCACCCGGAGTGCAAACAGGTCCGCTTCCCTCAGGGAGAATATGAGCCGGACCGGCCGTCCTTCGGCCAGAGTGCCGAGGGAACGCCCTTCCCTCCAGCGAACCACCCGGTCGAGTTCGTCTCCGTAGATTTCCTCCATGTCGTTCAGACCGAGGCCGGGAACATCCGTTCCATCCGCGTCCACCACCCCGACCCGCACCCCTCCGGCGGCCGAGGTCGAGTAATTCAGCCGCAGGTCGCCCGACCCGGGCACCAGGGGGCAAGTGAGGAAGCCTCCCGGCGCCCCACCGGCATGCACCGATACAAAGCCATGCGGCCGGATGGAGAGGCGGCGAATCCGGCCAGGCTGTCCGTGATGGCGGTAGTGTTCGGTGATGTAGATCGACCATTCCGTCACGGAAGTCTGAACGATGCCCCAGACCGGGTAATTGTTCCGGTCGGTCCAGTTGAGGGGATCCAGTCCCGGCCGGACCCAGGCCTCGGAAAAGCGCGTCCAGGAAACGCCGTCATGACTGCACATGAAGAGGGCGTCATTGACCCCCGGATGGCCGTGGTCCGGATCGAGCATCCGGTGCTGGACGTAGCGATTGGGGAATGCCAGGTAGAGCCGGGAAGCATTGGGGCAGAGCAGGGTCGCGTTGGTATAGAGCTGGGTCTCGCCCAATCGATCCCGGTAGCGATTCGGGACGGGGCGGGTCCATCGCAGGAAATCGGAGGATCTCGAGGATTGGATGCTGCGCACGACAGTGGCATCCTGCCCGAGGACATTGGCCTCGGTGGAGTTCTCGTGCAGGTGGTAGAAGAAACGGGTGTAGGAACGGTAGCAGCGACTGAAAGGGTCCCAGAAGGCCGTGTTCACCGTGTCGAAGGTACCGGACATTTCCAACGGACCGTTGCCCATCATCCGCCAATCGATGCCGTCCGGCGATGCCATGGCATAGGCTTTTTTCCAATGGGCGGAGATTCCTTTGAAGCGCTCCTGCGGCGGACAGTCCGGATTGGTATCGCGAAAAACCGGCGGCACCTGGGGCGTCGGTCCCATCGACAAAAGGTTGTTCCGATCGGACCCGTCCCAGGCGACACGCTTCAGCGTCGGCCGGGTGAAACTGTATCCCCCATCGTGGCTCTCGGCCATGGCCATCCCCTGGATACTGCTGTCCTTGGGATCCGGCGAACAGGCTCGATAGTAAAGCCGAACGACCGATCCGTCCTGGATCACCGACTGGGGGAAGGCGGTCGGACTCTCCCAGGCGGCATCAAAGGTCATGGCGATCTCGCGCCGCTCGGGCTGGCTCAGTTTCAAGCCGGCCCCCCGGGTTCGCCCGATCCACCGCCGGTCAACCATCAACTCCCAGGAGGCACCCAGGACCGGATGCCGCGCCGATTCCGGGACGGGAGGAAGCGAGGCGGTCAACGAGCGAACGAACGCGTCCGACTGAGGTGAAGGGGCGGCCACTTGACGAACATAACCGATTGGTTACTTCTGCAAAGGAAAACCTCGGCTTCGTCCGCTCACCGGAGTCGAACCCGATCGACTCGGGTGTTTCGCCCCCCAACCCATGGCCCAAACCACTGCTGCGCATACCATCGGCACCCCGATCCGGGAGACAAACTGGCCCCGCCTTCACGCCTGGACGGCGCCGGACGGAACCCCGTCCCTCCTCGCCACCCTCGGCCAGAACAACGGTGGGCTCTTCGTCATCGATATCGACCTGGAAACCGGGCATTGCCGCCAGTTCGGCACCGGACTTCCCGGAGCCGATTACCCGACCGCCGCCTGGCGGAGCCCGAAGAACGGCATCCTCTACGTCGGATCGGCCTACCCCGGGCACCTCCACCGTTACGATCGGAACGGCGCCGCCGTGCTCGAGGACCTCGGCCCGATTGATCCGGAGTTTGCCCGTTTCCCCACCGGCATCGCCGAGGCCCCCGATGGCTCCATCTACATCGGCGCCTGGCAGAAGGCCTGTCTGACCCGGTTCGAGCCGGCCACCGGCCACTTCACCCGTTTCGGCAGCCTCGATCCGGTCGACCACTATCTGTATCCATGTATCGGAGACGACGGCACGGCCGTGGCCCTCGTCGCAGTCTGCCGGCTTCACCTCGTCGCCTTCGACCTTGCGACCGGCCGGGCGACCGGGATCGGCCCCGGGGAAATCACCCCGCCGACCGGCCCGGGACCCAACCCCCAGCCTCTCTTTCGGGGAGTCGACGGCCTGGTCTATCTCCAGGACGGCGACACCTGCTTCCGGATCGAGGGCACCCGTCTCATTCCCGTCCCCTCCACTCCCCCCCGTGATCCAGTCGCGGTTCGCGGTGGCGGGAACATCGTCCGGTTCGCCGACGGCACCGTGGCCGAACTGCATAACCGTCCCACTGCGACCAACCGCCGGCTCGTCATTCGCCCTCCTGAAGGCAAGGGACCGGTCCGCGAGCTCGAACTCGACTGGGTGGGCGGGGGAACCGAGCTCTATCGCCTGCATGCCGGACCCGACGGCTGCGTCTACGGTTCGAGCCTCCTGCCGGAGCACCTTTTCCGCCATGATCCGCGAACCGGCGATCTCAGAAACCTCGGCCAATGCAGTGTCTCCCTCGGCGAAGCCTATTCCTTCATCAACCACGGCAAGGCAATCTACCTTGCCTCCTATCCCGCGGCACGGCTCTCGGTCTTCGACCCCGCCAAACCCGTCCAATTCGGGACCGAGGCCGGGTGCAATCCCCGGGACCTCGGTCGCCCCGACGACAACTCCCTGCGGCCGTATGCCCTCGCCTCCGGACCGGACAACACCATCTGGATGGGTTCCGCACCGGACTACGGGAAAACCGGCGGAACCCTCGTCAGCTACCATCCGCAATCCGGGACCTTCAGGAGTCACGGCAATCTTGTCGAAGGCTGCAGCCCGGTTTCCCTCTTCTGGATCGAGTCGATGGGGATGTTTCTCGTCGGCTGGTCGATCGAGCCCGGAACGGGGGCAAGACCGGTGGCCAAAGACGGGGCCTTTTCCTTTTTCGATCCCGGAGACGGCGGCCTGATCGAAACAACCGATTTCGGACATGGGCCGCTTCCCGATGTCAATTCGCTGATCGGCGGTGCCGACGGTCTCGTCTACGGCATCCTCTCACGGAAGCAATTCGACGGACAGCCTCCCGAAACCGCCATCCATCCCGACCTCGTTGTCATCGATCCGCAGGAAAAGCGCATCGTCGCCAGGCGGTCCCTTCCGGCAGATTTCGGGAAGGACCTGGCCAATTGCCTTTTCCGCGACCGGGACGGTGGCCTCTGGGGGATGACGGCGCGTTGCATCTTTTCCATCGCGGCGGGAACCGCCGAGGTCCGTCCCGTCTGGCATTCGGAAACCGAGACGATCACCGCCTGCGGCGCGGTGGTCGACGGGAAGGCGTACTTTGCCTGCGGTCCCACCCTGCGGTCGGTGGATCTCGGCTGAGCAGAAGCGGGCGCCACGAAGGGATGGACCAGGGTCCAGCCCGACAATTCAGATTCCCGGTAGGGCGCGACCGCCGGGCGCGCCGATCATCCTGCCCATGACCCAAGTCCCAGAACCCAGGACGGATGCTCCGGGGCGGACGGCCCAGCAGTCCGTCCCTACCTTCTGACATTGGTGGAGCCGGTGCCTGCACCGCGCCGCCGCCTTCATCGCGGCCTACTCCAGCCAACCCTTCTCCGCATAATAGCGGAGGTGGAACGGATTCCGGATCAATTTCACCGGGATGGGTTTCCCTTCCGCCTTCAACCGATCGATTGTCTTCTGATCCTCGACCAGGGCGGCGTATTTCTGCTGCTTGGCGACCGATTCCGACACGGTCCGGGCGATTTCGCGATTGATCGCTTCCGCCGCCTTCCGCACCGCTTCTTCGGCCGTCAATCGATCCGCCATAAACCTTTCAAAGGCATCCAGCTCAAGCCGGGACATCACTCGGACGAGGATGAACGGACTCATTCCGACCGGGATGGCATTGGTCAACGCCGAATCCAGAAAAGCGTCGTGCAACCCCCATTCATTGGGAAACTCCGCCGGGCGGGAAAACGTATCGCCCGAAGCAAAGGCAGGCACCGGGGGAAGGGCGTCCGCACCTTCCACGATGAGATCATTGAACTCCCGGCTGGCCAGAAACTTGAAGAAATAGGCGGCCAGTTCCTTATTCTTTGAGCCGGCATACATGACCTCGGAGCCGACACCAATCCGGGTGTTGCGGAATGAGACATAGGGCATCTCGCTCACCCCCAGGCGGGTGATCCCGACCGGCCGGTAATAGATCAGACCCCATCGGCCGGCCAACATCAGCCCGTACTGGCCCGTCGCGAAGAGGTGCATCCGGGCCGGGACAATGCCCGAGTCTGAGGCCAGTGACTGGGACTCCGCCTTGGTCGGAATCAGCCGATCCACGTTGGTCCACTGATAGAACCGCCGGTAGATCTCGGCCGATTCAGGGCTGTCAAAGATGGAGGCCGTCATCGTCTCGTTGTAGATATCCCCTCCCATGCTTCGCAGCAGGATGAGTCGATCGGCGGTCCCCAGGGGAGGCATGAAGAAGGTCGTCCGTGGACCGACGGCCGGATTGAGGGCCTTGACGTACTTCCGTCCGATCGCCTCGAATTCGTCCAGCGTCCAGCGACTCGGAGGCGGATCCAGACCCGCCCGCTCAAACGCCTCGAGGTTGGACCAGAGCATGGCTGTTCCCACGTTGCGGGGGAAGGCGTACTGCCGGCCGTCGATGACCAGTTCGGGTTCGATCGCCGGATAGGAGGAGGACGCCTCAAACCCCATCTCCCGGGCCATCTCCGTAAGGTCCTCAGCCACGCCGAGAGACTCCAGCAGGTGGACTTCACCGGTCGAACAATCGATGATGTCGCCGCCAACCCCCGACACCGCCTGCACGATCTTCTTCGTCGGATCCCGGTTGGTCGCGTCGATCCGCAGTTCAACCGCCGGGTAACCGTTGTCCACCATCCACTTTTCAAAGAGCGCCTTCTGCCGCTCTCGGAATTCCCCGGTGTCGACCACCCAATAAAGAACCGGGCGTTCCCCGTGCCCGGGCAGCGCCTTGAAGGTGGCCACGCCGGCCGCAATCAGGCCGGCCAGGATCAGCAGGAAGAACACCTTCATGAGAGGACTCCGATTGCCTGCGCGGCGCCTTGACACCGGATCAAAGGGCGCGCGGAATCTCCAGCCTTATGTCCGAACCCACTCCCCGGATACTGGTGACCGGAGCCGCCGGCACCCTTGGGCAATTCATCCTGTCGGAACTCCACCGGCAGAAATCGGTCGTTCTCGCGACCGACCAGACCGACAAGCCCGATAGTCTCTTTCCCATTCACGTGGCCCATCTTCTCGACCTGACCGAAGTCCGCAAGCTTATGCCGGGGATCGATGTGGTCGTCCATCTCGCCAATCACGCCTACCAGCGGGGAAACGAGGTGACCTTCAACGAGAATGTGGCCATGAACATGAACGTCTTTCAGGCGGCCGCGGACGCGGGAGCGAAGAAAATCCTCTTTGCCAGTTCCGTCCAGGTCATCGGAAGCGAGGGTGGCGAGGTGCCGGTCGACCGTTCGCCGCGATTCACCTCCTTCCCCCTCGACGGGGAAACCGCGCCCTTCCCGACCAATACCTACGCCCTTTCCAAGCAGGTGGGTGAAACCCAACTCCGCTACTTTGCCACCTGCTACGGGATCGAGGGGATCGCCATCCGGTTTCCCGGAATGCATCGGCCTCAGCACCAGGTCATCCAGGCGAACTGGAAGGAAGGTGCCGGAACGATCCGCCAGGCCTTCTCGAACCTGACCTACGAGGATGCGGCCCGCCTCGTGGCCGCGGTCATCCGGACCCCTCTGCCCGGATTTCGAGTCTATTTCCCCAACGCCGCCCAAAACCGCAATGCCCGGCCCACCTCGGTCCTGCTGAGAGAATTCTATCCCGGCATCCCCTGTCGAAGGCCCCTCTTCGATGAAGACAGCCTGGTCGACACAAGCGCCATTACCCGCGACACCGGCTGGACCCCACAGGACCGTTACCGGGTCGAGGGATCATGAGCCGAGAACCAAATGCCTGGTTCGGACCGTCGCCATCCGGAGCCAAATGTAGTGTAGGAGAGGGTTTATCCCTCGATCCAAAGGTTGATCGAGACGTAAAGCCTCTCCTTATCCCTCGATCCAACGGTTGATCGAGGCGTAAAGCCTCTCCTACCGGAGCCCGGAGGTTCCGCTCACCAGAGTCTCAATGCCGTCCGCCTTCAAAGCCCCTTCGGCGAAGATCAGGCGGTGGCGGAGTTCCAGTCTGGCTCCCGCTTCCAGGCGCAGATCCCGGTCGTGCTGGAAGGAAAATCCGACCGCGGGCAGTTTGTCCCGCACGAACCAATGCACCGGGCCGGCCGGCGAATCGTCGACAAAGATCGTGGTGGTCCGGTCCAGGGTTGTATCGTGCCGTCCGGCCAGGGCCACCCACCGGGCCTGCGCGCCGTGGACCTGGTCGACCCCGCTCAGGCCGCCCGCGCCCATGATGCCGACCTCGGAGTCGAAATCGCAGAAGAGGTAATCCCGGGAAAGGCGCATGAGCAGTCCGGTGTAGTGGGACCCCTTCAGGCCAAAGGACGAATGGTAGTTGCCCAGGTCGAGGGCACCGCCCGAGGCATTCACCAGGGTCGAGGAAAAAACCAGCGTCCAGGCCGATTCATCGGGCGCCACCGACGCTGTCAGTTCCCGCCTTTCCCCAAGGAGCACCCGGCCGTCCCCGCTCACCCAATCGAGCCGTTCATCGAGGACCGCCCGCCCATCCCCGGTCAATTCCAGGCCGGCCCACTCCCGGTGCACCTGCCGGCCGTTGTCTCCACGAAACTGATACCCGCCTTCCTCGCGGTAGGATGGGCCGCCCCAGAAATTGGCCTCGCCGACCCGGGTGATGGTGTGGCAAAGGGCATGGTGCCACGGGTGGTCGTTCGGCCGGTAGTTGGTCAGGCAATTGCCCGAAAGCGTCCGCACCGGATGAAAGTAGGGCTTGGGCGACTCTTCAATCCCGACTTCGGACTGGTAGACGTAGCGGAAGAGCGGCCCGTCCCGAAAGGAGACGGTCACGGATTCACCGTGCGTATGGGAAAGCTGAAGTTTCATGAAGGTGGGTGAAAAGGAGGCGGTCACTTGGCGAGGTAACCGCCGTCGACGACCAGATCGCTTCCGGTGATGAAGGAGGCATCATCGCTGGCCAGAAAGGCCACCGCCGCCGCCACTTCCTCCGGCCGACCCTGCCGATTGAGCAGATGCATGGCCGAAGCCCGCTTGTTCTCCTCGTCGATATCGAGGCCCAGGGCCTTGCAGGAATTCACAAAGGCCGAGGTGTAGATATAGCCCGGACAGATCGTATTGACCCGGATCCCGTCCGCCGCCAGGTCCTGGGCCCAGCACTTGGCCATTCCGCGGAGGGCAAACTTGGTCGCGTTGTAGGTGGAAAACGCCGCCTGGCCGACAAAGCCGCTGACCGACGAGAAGGTGATGACACTGCCGCCGCCGGCTTCGCGCATCTGCGCGACCACCGCCTCTGTCATCTTCGAAGTCCCGACAAGATTCACCTCGCAGATCGAGCGCCAGTCGTCCCGTGTGGCGTCCACGCCCTTGAAGATGAACCGGGTGGCCGCATTGACCAGGATGGTCGCCGGGCCAAGTGAAGCCCGGACCGCGGCACACCCGGCGGCGATGGATCCGTCATCGGTCACATCGACCTGGTGGAAAGTGCATCCGACGGCCCCGGCCCGACCCTCCTCGTCCGGCAGACAATCAAAGATCATCACCCGGGCACCTTCTTCGGCGAGGCGCCGGGCGCTGGCAAAACCCAGGTCGCCCAACCCGCCCGTGACAATCGCCACCCGATCCTTCAGTCCACGCATCGCTCAGGCCTCCCCTTTCTTCACGTCTCCGGTCAACGCGACCGCCCTTATCGGGGATCCATCCCGGCCGACAATCTTGAGCGGCAGTCCGATGAAGGTGAAGACGGGAGGCAGTTTCTCCAGATGGGTCAGCGACTCGACAATGACAATCTCGACGCCCTCTTTCAGGAGAATCAGGTGGCACTCCTTCCAGTCGACACTCGGGGTCGGCGTATCCATTCCTAGCATACGAATCCCGCGTCCGGCAATCCAGCGGGCCGCCTCCAGGGTGAGGGTGGGAAAGCCGCTGAAAAACTCCGGCGTCCCAAAGGCCCGGTCCCAACCCGTCCGGTAGATGATGCGGGCCCCCGGTCGGAAAACATCGGCATGTGCCTCGAACATCTCGACCGTCAGGGGCGTCGAGGCCTCGAGGTAGCCCCCTGGAGCCAGGTCGACCAGGTGCGCCTCGCCCACAAAGTGTTCGAGGTCCATCTGCTCGATTGTCTTGCCGTCGTCATAGAAGTGAAAGGGCGCATCGAGATGGGTCCCCTGGTGGGTGGCCATGCTCATCTCGGTCATGTTGTACCCGATCGAAGCGACCGTGTTGTGCACGAGGATGCTGATCTTCGGATCGAAGGGGAAGTTGAGCTGCCCGTGGGCGAGCGGGTGGGTGAGGTCGATGATGGGCATGGGTTTATGGGGGTTGTCTTGTCAGAGTGTGTTGTCTCCCGGGAACCGGAACGACCTGGCTGCGGAACGGATCACGGCACGATGACGGCCTTGGTATCGCCGGGTCCCGGCCTGAGCATGGTGTGAAAGGCATTCACGGAGTTGTCCAGCGGGTAGCGGCTCGTCCACGAGGTCACATCGACCCGGCTGTCCTTCATCAGGGCGATGGCCCCCGCCAGATCCTCCATCTGGGCGCCGTAAGTGCCCAGAACGGATACTTCCGGCAGGGTCACCCGGTAACTGTCGAGCTGGAGACTGTCTTCATGAAGGCCGATCCAGACGGTGGCCCCTCCCGGCCGGCAGGCCTCGACCGACTGACGCTTGGTCACGCCCGCCCCGACCGCATCGATGACAATGTCCGCACCTTCTCCCGAGGTCGCCCGGCGGATGGCCTCCACGGGATCCTCGTCCCGGCTTCGAATGACGCCGGCCGCGCCGAGTCTTCGGGCCACCTCGAGACGGCCCGGATCGAGATCAGCCACCCACACCCGGGAACCGGCCAGGGCGCGGAAAGCCTGCTGCGCCATCAGGCCGATCGGCCCGGCCCCGATCACCAGGACATTCTCGCGGGGTCGTCCCCGGGTCAGCTTCACCATATGGACTCCGTTTCCAAGGGGTTCCGCCAGGCAGGCCGCTTCCGCGGGCAGCTCCTCGGGCCAATCAAGGAGCACTCCGACCGGAGCCGCCACGAATTCCGCAAAGGCCCCGGGCCGGTGCATCCCGAAGATCTGCCGACCGGCACAGAGATGGTCGTCGCCCCGGCGGCAGCGCACACACGCGCCACAGGGAACAAGGGCGTTCACCACCACCCGACGTCCGGTCCACGATGCGTCGACTCCATCGCCGCAGGAATCTACCGTTCCGCAGAATTCGTGGCCAAAAACCAACGGCGGCTTCCTTCGGGTGCTGCGGGTCTTGTAGGACTCGAGCTCGCTTCCGCAGAGACCGCAGGCCGCCACCCGGACAAGGACCTCTCCGGCCCCGGGAGCCGGTCTTGGCAGATCCGCCAGTACGAGTGACTCAAAATCGGGATAAAGGAGAGCTTTCATTTTCGTAGTTATGGAGGTTTGCGGGTCGATCGGGTGCCCATCCTTGACCTTGACGTTTCATAAATCTTGGGAATTTGCCCACGAATCTGCACCAATCATCACGAATGAATGCGGATGCAATCGTCGATTCGCGTCGATTCGTGCAGATTCGTGGGCAGAAAAAACAATCGCTTGTTACCTTCATCTTCCAGGGGGAGCTCTAATCTGGAATCTTTCCTCTACTTATGGTCTACGAATTTCTGATTTGTCGCATCTCAGGTAATCTATCATCGAGTGATGGATACGGTTTTTAGAGACGATGAGGTTGAGATGCCGACTCCATCAACGGGGCTCGTCGAGAATGTGATCGACTGCGGCCTTCAGGTCCAGCTCACGATAGCTCCGTCCGGTCACCGGGTCGGAGACATTCCTTCCGGTCCGGCAGAAGACCTCGAGGATGGCTTCCGGAAGGGTCGGGCCAAGACTTCGCCAATCGAAATTCACCGTTTCGATCGCCTCCCGAAGGACCATCGAACTCGCGGCCGCGAATGCGTTGGCGGATGAGGTCGCCTCGGCGGCGACCAGGAGATCGGTCCCCGGGCCACGATCGAGGTGGACGGTGCCCGGCTGGCCGGGAACCGTCGCGCCGATCCCGAAGCAGTCCGGCTGGCAGGCCGGCCAGGAAACCCCCCGGGCGAAATCATGATTGCCGCACGGGGCGCCGACCCAGACACCGGCCGTCCGCAATGATGCCAGCACCTCGTCAATTTCCGTGGGCACCAGCCGATCATGGGCCTCATCGTCGAGCACCGACAGATTCACCGCTGTGATCCTGAGCCGCTCCCGGTGATCGAGCACCCAGCGCAACGCCGCGCCAATCGAGGGGGATTCACTCCGCCCCTGCAGGTGAACGACCGAAACGCATCTCACCTGGGCAACATGATTGTTGCAGGCGATCCCGCAGACTCCGTCGAGGTTCAACGACGACGGATAACCGACCGAGGTGCCGTGATAACCCGGCGGAACCGGAGAAGGATCATCGCTGCCCTCAATGCTGTCGTAGCCGGCGACGACCTTGGGACCCCAGGGGAAACGGACACACCAGGCTGGATCCCCCAGGTCACATCCGTCATCGAGAATCGCCAGGCATTGGCCCTTTCCCCAGGTCAACCTACCCTGATAAGCCTTCCATGTCTCCCCTACCCGGATCTGAGCGAAGCAGACCGGATGATAGGGTATCTCCGGATGAGCGAGGCCCACCTCCCGACCGACCTCACCCTGCTGCGCCGGGTCCACGAATCACCCTCTTCAGGCCGTTGCGCCCGGCAACCGGGTCCGGCCACCGTTCATGCCATCGTAAAACGGATCGCCCGGAACGATCGACCGTCGCCCGACCGACCCGCCGGTAAAGACGGATTTGTAGAGAGAACTGATGAAGTCGATCAACTCGCGCGCACCCGGTCCGCTCGTCAAGGGACGCCTTCCCGCTTCCCGGTCATCAAGGATGGCCCCCAACTGGATGCCATGACTGACCGGCGCATCCTCCGGCCACCGGTTCAATGCGGTCATCCCCTCGGACTCGGCCTGCCCCGGTGCCGGAGTAATCCGCCAGTTCGACTTGGAGAAAGCATAAAGATGACTCAATTCGATCGTCGCCTTCTGCAGATCAAGACGCAGGTAGGATTCCTCCCGCGGGCAGAGGATGCTGTTGATGATCGAACCCATCGCGCCGTTGGAAAAACGGACGATCGCCATCGAGGTGTCCTCGACCTCGATCCTCCGGTCAAGCGTGCCGGCCATGGCGTGAACCTCGGTCCACTCACCCATCAGTTCGAGAAACTGATCCATTGCGTGGATACCGTGACCCATGGTCGGACCACCCAATTCCGACTTCCAGGTTCCACGCCAGGGCACTTCGTAGTAGCCGTGATCCCGATACCAGACGGTATTGCAGATGCCGACCAGGGGGCGCCCGAGAAGACCGGAGTCGATGACCGCCTTGATGTGGCGGTTCGAGGGTGCGTAACGCATCTGAAAAACCGACGCGCAATAACGCCCGGTCCGTCGCTCGGCGTCCTCGATCCGGTCCAGCTCTGCGAGCGAGGCGCAGAGCGGCTTCTCGCACAGGACCCAGGCGCCGGCTTCAAGGCTGCGGATGGCCAGCTCGCAATGGAATTTCGGTGGAACGGCGATCTGCACGAGGTCGGGCTTTTCCGCCGCCAGCATCGCGTCGAAATCGTCGTGGCAGCGCCCGATGTCGAAGCGTTCACAAAAGGCCTTTCCCTTCTCCCGATCAACGTCCATCGCCGCCACCAGATCCAGCCGATCCGCCTCGCTCCGCGCCGCATTCACATGGGAATTCGCGATCGAGCCGGTACCGACCAGAACACACTTCAATTTTGACATGATGAAAGAGGGGGGAACCGACCCCGGAGATCCTCGAATTGGATGAGCGCAGCCCCCGATCTGACAATCCCCAAGAATTCGGGATTCGCCGAAAACGTGCGATCCCATCAATGTGCCTTGAAATTCCGGGCCGTTCGACCCTCAATTCCCAACTCATGGCCACACCCCTATCCCGAGCCTGCGCCCTGCCGCTGTTATTCATTGTTCTTGGCTTTCTCACCCATGCCAACGGCCAGGTCGCCCTGAGCAGCCTACCGGTGACCGCCGGAGAAGCGCAGGAACTCGCCGTGGCTCCTCCCAAGGCGCTTCTGCCGGAACTCACCGGTGATGCAGCCGGATTGAAACCGTTCAGCCAGCTTGAACACTTTGGTTCCCTCTGGTTGCTCGCCGAAACCCCCGGAGGCGACCAGCTCTGGCTGCGGCACAACGAGGACGGCTGGCAGCGCAGATCGAGCCCGCCCGCCCGACTGAGCCATCTGCAACCGGGAGGGCAGGCCCACGTGCTCGCGCTTGCCGTCGATGAAAGCGGCAACGCCTCGTTCTACACCTATCATACCGTCACGAATACCTGGGCGAATATCGGACGTGTGGATTTCAAGGGGACCTTGCAGGACGTGCGCAATGCCAGGGACGGCTTCCTCATCACCTCCCGCGATGATGCCGGAACGGAATTCCACACCCATTGCGCGGTAGCCCTGAACAAGCGTCTGCTGAAGCCCATTGATTGGGCGTTGATCACCTTCTATCTGTGTTTCACCGCCGTCATCGGCTTTTACTACTACCGCAAGGACAAGAAAAGCAAAGACAACGCCGACTTCTTTCTCGGTGGCCGCAACATCCCCTGGTGGGCCGCCGGTGTCAGTCTTTATGCCACCGGCACGAGTGCAATCAGCTACATCGCGACTCCCGCGTATTCGTTCGGTAAAGACTGGCTTCTCCTTGCCAACAATGTGGTCGGCATGGTCGGCACCATCTTTGTCGCCATCTGGATCGTTCCGCTCATCCGTCGGCTCAGTCTCATGTCGGTGTATCACTACCTCGAGATGCGGTTCCATCCCCATATCCGCGTGCTGGCCTCGGCCCTCGCCATCGTGCTGCAGCTCGGCGGCCGCATGAGCATCGTGCTCTACCTTCCCTCGCTCGCCATGTCGGCCGTGACCGGCATCAACGTTACGCAGGCCATTCTCATCATGGGCGTCGTGACCATTCTCTACACGGCACTGGGCGGCATGAAGGCCGTCATCTGGACCGATTTCATCCAGGTGGTGGTGATGTTGGGCGGCGCCTTTGTCGCCTTCGGCTACATCGCCACCCACGTCGACGGCGGGATAGGCCAGATGTTTCACATCGCCATTGAGGATGGCAAGATGCGGACCTTCAATTGGGACTTCAACCTGACCCAGGCCACCGTCTGGGGCTTCCTCATGCTGAATATCCTCGGGGTCCTCGTATATCCGCAGGATCAGGTGATGATGCAGCGGGTGCTTTCGACCAAGTCGGACAAGGCGGCGGGTCGGTCGGTCTGGACTCTCGCCGCCATCGTGGTGCCGGGTAACCTGGCCTTCTTCAGCATCGGCACCGCGCTCTACGTGTTCTACAAGCAACATCCCTCCCATCTGAACCCGATGCTCAGCGTGGATTCGACCTTCCCGCAGTTCATTGCGGCCGAGCTGCCCGCGGGGGTGACCGGGCTCATCATCGCCGGCATATTCGCCGCATCCATGTCCACCCTCTCCAGTTGCATCAACAGCGTGGCCACCCTCGTTTCGGTTGATTTCTACGAACGCTACGCGAAACACGCGACCGCCATCAAAAGCCTCGCCCTGGCCGAGGTGACCACGGTGGTCGGCGGCTGCATCGGCATCGGCACCGCCCTGCTTCTCGCCACCGCCAACATTCAGTCGGCCCTCGAAACATCCTTTGCTCTGGGCGGCCTGCTTGGTGGCGGGTTCGCGGGATGTTATGCGCTCGGCATGTTCACCAAGAGGGCCAACTGGCAGGGGGCCATGATCGGCGTGGCTGCAAGCATCGTGATCACCCTCACCGCGTGGTCCTACAACGCCGTCCATCCGGTCTTCTACATTCTCATCGCCAACCTGACCACGATTGTCATCGGATATCTTGCCAGTCTGTTCTTCCCCGCCCCCCAGCAATCACTCCTCGGACTGACCGTCTACACCCCGCGCAAGGAGCCGATCATCCTGGGGGCCGGTTGATGCTGCGGATGGCACTAACCCGGCTACGACCGTCCGTTTCCTGCCCGTTCATTTGTCAAGTGTAGCCGCCCCAGTCTCTTGGGGCGCACCAACGTGGACTCGCGGCACGAGACTGCCGCGGCTACATCTCTTGATTCCCCCTGAACAACCCTTTCTTTGATGAATCCTTCCATCCTGTTCCCGCTTGATCCAGGGCAACGCAGGCAGCGCCTCGCCGAGATCCATCGGATCATCGCGTCACCGACCGGGGCCGGGATCTGGGCAGAGATCCGGGCGGCGGCCGAAGACGAACGCGACAAGCCTCCCTACCTCGTCGACTCCGTCTTTCCAGATCGCGACGCCTACAGCGCGGAACTCAGAGGGATGGACTACACGCTCTGCCGGGCCATCGGTCGCCGCATCCTCCGGCACGCCCTTCTCTTCCTGATTGAGGAAGACTCGCGCTGGATCGAGGCCGCCCTCCGTCAAAGCGACGTCCTTTTCGACGATCGCGAGTATCCGGCCTGGAACCATTTTGCCCGGATGGCCGAACCCCGGTTCGATGTGCATCTGAGGACCGGCATGCTGGCCAAGGACGTCGGCCTGATGCTCAACTGGCTGCGACCGCATCTGGATCCCACTCAAACCCGGAGCCTTGTGGCCGGACTCGAAAAGCGGGCGATCAACCCGTTCCTCGAAGCGGTCGCGGGCGATCCCTGGTGGATCGAAGTGAACAACAACTGGCTGACCTGCATTGTGGGTGGCCTCGGCATCTGCGGGATGGCCCTGGAGGGGATCCATCCGGAAGCACGCAACCTGGTCGACCTCGCCGACCCGTTGATGGAACGCCATCTCGAAGACTTCGGTCCCGAAGGAGAGTTCAACGAGGGACTCGGTTACGCCGGCGCCATCGGGCTCGTCATCGATTACTTTGCCGCCCGGCTTGGCTGGTCGACCTCGCGTCCCAACCGTCTCGCCCAGCCTCCCTTTCCGGCGATCGCCCGCTTCTTCATCTACATGACCGTGCCGCCGGGTCACCTCTTCGCCTTCGGCGACGGACACGCCCGCGCCCCGCTCAAGGCAGACTGGATGGCAGCCCTCGCCGCCGCCACGCAGGACCCGGTCATCCAGGACTACCACCTGGCCCACCGATCCGTCCAGGCCGATCCCCTGCAGCTGCTCTTCCTCGATCCCGGTCTCCAGCCGGTATCTCCCGCCGGCCGGCTGCCGCTGGGCCGGGCCTATCACGGCCAGGGCGCCTGTATTTCCAGTCGGAGCTCCTGGGATTGGAGGCGGACCGCCTCGGTCGTCGGAAGCAAGGCGCGGCGGGAGGACAACCACGAGCACAACGATCCGGGCCAGGTGGTGATCGACGGCGAGGGGCTGCCCCTGATTGTCGATTGGGGAACGCCCACCACGACCTACCCTGCCGGCTTCTTCACGAAAGACCGGTTTCGCTACTTCGACACCCAGGCCTTCGGTCACAATATCCCGGTTTTCGGAGGGCGCGACATGAAGTCCTGCTATGTGCTTCATCCCCACTACACCGAGGGCCCGCTCCATGGGAAAAGAGCACTGCTCGCCCAGGGCAGGGTGCTCTCCTCAGCCTTCGACGACAACTGGGGAGGTATCTGGAAATTGGATACGACAGAGGCCTGGAGCGGCGTCCGCTCCTGCCTGCGCACTGTCCTGCATGTCCTCCCCGGCTTTGTCGTCGTGCTCGACGAAGCCCGCCTGGACGAGCCGGAGTCGATCTCCCTGCGCTGGAACACCGCAGTGGAGCCGACCCCGGTCGGGGACGACGGATTCCTGCTTCAGCACGAGACCGTGGGTCTGGCCGCCCGGGTCCTGAATCTGCAGGAAGGTTCCTCCCATCACCGGATCGGCAATCAAAACTACCGGGAGCCGTGGAACAAGGACCAGTTTGGCGGGATCCTTCCCGACCGGATATGCCCGTATTTCGAGCTTCTGACCCACAGCGATTCCTGCCGCTTCCTGACCCTCTTTGCCGTTCAACCCGGTCCCCGGGCCCGTATCTGGAACCGGGAGGATCAGGCGGATATCGGCACGATCGGCCCGGACCGGCTGGAGGTCACCGTGACCGATTCAGGAGTCCACATTCATTCCTCAACGCACGCACGGGGCTGGAGGATGCCTTTCGACGGGGGTCCGGATTCGAACTGATCCCAGCGTCCGGCAGCGGTCACCGGCGATCGCCCATCGCAGGGATTGCGCTTCATGGCGCATCTGACAGGAATGGCACTAACCCAAGGGGTATTCAGGAGGGATCACGAGATGTAGCCGCGGCAGTCTCTTGCCGCGTATCCACGTTGACACGCCCCAAGAGACTGGGGCGACTACACCAGACAAATACACCAACAAGAAATGCCGGTTCTGAGCCAAAGAATCTGCTTATCTTGGTGCCATTCGCATCTGACAGTAAACGGTTCGACTCGATGATCCACCGGTCGCAGTCGCATTCCGTCACCCATGCCATCGCAACCCGCACCCAAGGTCCGAAGTGTCCTGACCTGGCTGGTCGCCGTCCTCATGAAGGTGTTTTCCGCATCGATCCTGAAACGCACGGGTGACCGATCCGCCCTCCGGTGGAACACAATGCTTCTCGGCGGATTGATCGCGGCCTACTCTCTGATCAACCCCGGGAGTCCCGTCATCCTCATCCTCTGCCTGAGTTTCCTTCAGAGGTTCATCACCTAGCTCCAGTTCACCACCGTCAACGATCGCCTTCCGTCGGCTCACGCCGCAAGATGGGACGTCGATCAGCAATTTCCGGGCACGCGACGACGATCAACCCGCCGTCAACACCGCCGAAGCCACCCTCCGCGCTCGCGGAAACTGACGCCCGCTCCTCCCCGGTCGGCCGGGATCCCGAATCACTTGGCGGCCGATTGACTCGATCGATAACCGCCCCGCTTCGGATCAAAGAGGTCCGGGTTGAGCCTGACTCCCAGGCCCGATCCCTTGGGCAAGGCCATCTGGCCATCCCGAATCACGGGCTGCTCATCAATCAAGTCCCTGTAGACCGTCGCGATCTGGGCCCGCACCGTCTCCTGAAAACAGCAACCCGGTACCGCCGCATTCACATGGATCCCCGCCATCAGGGTGAGCGGCCCGGTGCAATCATGCAGGGTGACCGGAACATTGAATCCCTGGGCCAGATGGGCAAGGCGGACCGATTCTGAAATGCCCCCGACCCAGGTCGGATCGATCATCACGTAGTCGGCCCCGCGTTTGATCAGCAGCTCAAGGAAATCCGCCCGGGACAGGAGCATCTCGCTGGCGGATACCGGAACCGGACACTTGGCCCGGAAGTTGGCCAATGTTTCGATGTTGTCTGTCTTGAGAATGTCTTCGATCCAGAGTGGTTCGATCTCCTTGAGTGCTTCCGCTATCCGGATGGCCGCGGGCAACATGAAGAAGCCGTGCCCGTCCACCATGATCTCGAGCTTGGATCCGACCGCGCTGCGGATACGACGCATCGGCTCAAGCGCCGTCTCGATGAAGGCCCGGCTGATCCGCATGCCGCCATCCTGGTGGGCGGCCGCGTCAAAGGCCCAGGTCTTGAATGCGGTGTAGCCGGACTCGATCAGGTCATGAGCGAGCTCTTCCGGATGGTGGAAGAAATTGTAGCAGTCCTGCAGAGGTCCCGCTTGACCGACCGAGCCGTAGCCGGGCCAGGTCTGGACACCGTCCCGACGGGATCCGTATCCGGGATGCCCCAGGCTGTTGTAAACAGCCACACTGTTGCGGACCGGCCCGCCGAGCAGCCGGTATATCGGCTGCCGGGTGATCTGACCCAGAATATCCCAGAGCGCCAGATCCACCGCTGAGAGCGCCCGGAGCTCCGCTCCGCGCACACCGAAGTTGGCCGCCCGTTCGTAGAGAAAGCGCCAGTGGGACTCGATGGCCTGGGCATCGCCGCCGAGGAGTCGGGCGGCCATCCAGTCATGCAGCATCGCGGCCACCGCATGCGGCGCATAATAGGTCTCCCCATGACCGATCAAACCGGTGTCCGTGTGGATGCGGACGAGCAGGAGGTTGGGCATCAGATCCCCCGGGATCGATGTTTCGATCTTTACGA
Source organism: Opitutaceae bacterium (assembly GCA_041395105.1). Lineage (NCBI taxonomy): Bacteria > Pseudomonadati > Verrucomicrobiota > Opitutia > Opitutales > Opitutaceae > Opitutaceae bacterium. Next base: position 1,096,630 of record JAWLBB010000002.1, read on the forward strand.
TGCGGTGGGCGCAGTCATCCAGGGGCACCGCAGGGAGATAGGGTTTGGGGGTCATTCCATGAATCTTTCTCTAGAATCGAATCAACGCCTGAAGGGTCAGGACACCTTTGGTCAGATCGCCGATGGGCGGTATCAGGGACATCCGCAGATTCACCGGAAAATCGAAGGTGGTCTCCAAATAGGGAACCAAGAAAGGCGTGAGGTACCAACTCCCTTTATCCATGAGGTTGTCCTCGTGAATCAACCCCACCTGAAAGCCGAGATCGATCGGGCCGGCCAGTTTGTTCTGCAGCGCAACCCCGAAGGCATAGCCCGGTTCACTGAAAGAGTCGGAGTAGAAATCCACCGACAGCGAGACGACCGCACCGTTTAGGATCCTGCTCTCGCTGCCCAATCGTCCGAGATCATAGCCGGCCCCGAGTCCCCAGTTTACCTCGTTCAGATCATTGGAGCTCCCGCCAAAATGAGAGGATAGTCCATTGAGGTGGAGGGTGAAGCGCTCGCGAAACGGATCCTTGATCGCCTCGTATTGAAATGCCCGGAGCGGCGCGGTCGTCGCGGCAAAGCCCAGGAAGAGAGCCAGCCACGCAAATATCTTCGATCCGCTGATGGTTCGAAGACAATCCGGGTAGAAGGACCCGCTGAACAGGCATTGAAGGGGCACCGGAGCCATGCAATTTCCCGCGATTGAATCCGCCGACCGGATCCCCGTCCAGCGGCAATTCAGGCACCTTGCCTCCCGGGCCTGCGGATCACTCACCGCCCGGGACCAGACGCTCAAACCGGTGTCGGCCGCCACCGACCACGATCGGACCATCGCCTTCGTCAAGGGATTGTCCCGGAAGATCCACGACCGCCTCGGTATTGGACGGAACCTCAAAAAGGAAACGGATGCGTTCCCCGTCCCGCTCCCAACGCGAGAGAATCCGGCCCCGAACCGAGTCGTAGGTCACTTCGACCCATTCGAGATCGCCACCCGGACGAGGCGCGAGACGAAAGCGTGAAAAACCGGGATGCCTCTCGTCGACCTGGATGCCCCCCATCCAGCGGTAGAGAAAGACCGCCATCGATCCGAGGGCCACGTGGTTGAACGAATTCATCCCGGGATTCTGGAAGCCGACATCCGGTTTCCAGGCATCCCACCGCTCCCAGACCGTGGTCGCTCCGCTCCGCACCATGAAGCGCAACGACGGACAATCCGGGCGGTTCATCAGCCCATAGGCCAGATCCACCCGGCCCGCCTCGCTCAGCACTTCGAGGAGATGGGCCGAGCCGACAATCCCGGTATCCAGGGCCCCCGAGTTCGCCTCCAGCAACTCGATCAGTCGTCGCTGGTACAAGCTCCTTTCCGCATCGGTGATCTCTCCGAACCGCAGGGCGAGAACATACGCGGTCTGGGTGTCCGAACTCAGTCGATCCCCACGGATGAACTCCCGCCGAAAGGCTTCCCCCACCCGTCGCCTGACATCGGCATGGAACTCCGCCCGCCCCGCTTTCCCGAGAACCCCCGCCATCTTTTCCATCAGTCGCGCGCACTCCACCCAGTAGACCGTGGCGACGAGGACCTTGTCCGTCTCCGGCCCGAGACAAACCCAGTCCCCGTAATTCCCGTTGAGGCGATTCCGTCGCACGCCATCGGGATTGGCCCGCCCGATGTAATCCATCCAGCGCTCCATCGAATCATAATGCAGCGCCATCGTCTCTACATCACCATACATCTGGTAGAGCAGCCACGGGATGATGATGAAGGCATCGCCCCAGACCGGCGCCGCGTCGAGAAACGTCGAGATGCGCGGCCCGACCTCCGGGAGCCCGCCCTCCATCGATTGGCCATCGGCGAGGTCGGTCAGGAACTTCCGGAAGAAACCCGCACACTCCATGTTGTAGCAGGCCAGCGGGGCGAACAGCTGGGCGTCCCCCGTCCACCCGAGTCGTTCATCGCGCTGCGGACAGTCGGTCGGAACACAGACGAAGTTGCTGCGCTGGCCCCAGAGCGTCATCTCCCAAACCCGGTTCAATTCCGGATCGGACGATCGAAACCCGCCCGTCACCGGGAGATCGCTGTGCACGACCTGCGCGGCAAAATCGCCCGCCTTCGGCTCCCCGGCCAGACCGTCCACCTTGAGGTAACGGAATCCGTGCAGACTGAAGGAAGGTTCGTAAACGACCGGGTCGGCATCCTTAGGACGTATCCGATCGACCTGGACAGCGTCGCGCAGATTCTCCGTGTAGAGTTCACCTGCTTCGTCGAGCACTTCACCATGGCGAAAGGTAATCTCGCCTCCCGGCAGGCCATTCACCTTCGCCCGGACCCATCCGGTCAGGTTCTGACCGAAATCAACCAGCCATCCGTCGCCCGAACGCGTCACCGACCGCGCCGATACCTCCCCCGTCCTGCGAAGCGGCGGGGACGACGAGATCCGAAGTCCGACCTCGTCCCGTGCCTCAGTCGTCACCGGCACCCAGCCTGAAGGATCGCATCCACTGCGGTCCCAACCGACTCTCTCGCACGAGGGATCATAGATTTCCCCCTGCATCAGGTCGGAACTCTCGACGGGACCCGGCGCCGCCAGCCATTCACCGTCGGTCAGAATGGACCGCCGAAGACCATCCGCGCCGTCCATCTCCAGTTGACCCAGCAGCCAGGGAAGCTTCCCGTAATGGAACCGCTGGGCGAAGAACCCGATGGAACCCGCATACCATCCTCCGCTCAGGATGACGGCGAGAGTGTTGCGGCCGGATTGGAGTTGTTCGGTCAGGTCATAGGTCTGGTAGAACTGCCTGCTCCGGTAATCGCTCCAATCCGGGGTGATGGCCAGATCGCCGATCGGCCGGCCGTTGACCCGCAACTGGTAAAGCCCACGGGCCGTCAGATACAACCTCGCCCCGAGGGGCCGGCCCTCCAGGAGGAACTCCCGGCGAAGGTAAATCGTCCATCCCTCGAGCTTTCGCCCTTCCGGAGGTGGTGCCGTCACCCAGCGGGCCTGCCAATCGGATGGCTCAAGCAGTCCCATCTCCCAGACCGCCAGTTCGCTCCATTCGGAGACCTCATCGTCCCCGTTCCAGACCCGCACCTGCCACCAGCAACGCTGCCTCGAGCGAAGCGTTTGGCCGGCATAACGGATCAGGTGGGACTCGGACGAAGGCACCCGTCCGCTGTTCCAGAGGACGACCTCTGTCTTCCGGCCGATCGACGCCGGATCGCCGTAGACCTTGACCTGCCAGGCGGTCTGTCGCTCTCCCGCCTTCCCGGAATCGATCAGCCAACTCAGGCGGGGACACCGGTTCTCGATGCCCAAAGGGTTCCGGAAGTATTCGCAGCGAAGTCCATGGGGTCTCATAAGCAAGGGGCAGTCTGGCGGTTTTCCGTTGAAAAGGCGGCGGATAACCAAATGGTTACCTGTCTGGCCCCTTCCGGCAAGACCGGGTGTGCCCGACCTGAAAAAATGAGCCACACGACCGAAGAATCCTACCAGGTGGATGCCCTCAAGGTCCGCCGTTTTCCGACCACCGAGAATCTGGCGACCGCCGCCGCCGATGACGCCGCCAATGTCCTCAAGGACGCGATCCACCAACGAGGCCGCGCCCGCGCCATCATCGCGACCGGCAATTCCCAGGATGTTTTCCTTGAATGCCTGACCCGTCTTCAGGGAATCGACTGGAGCAAGGTCGAACTCTTCCACATGGACGAGTACCTCGGCATGTCGATGGACCACCCCGCCTCTTTCCGCCGCTACCTCAGGGAGCGCGTCTTCAATGTGGTCAATCCGGCCGCCTCCCACTACCTCGAAGGCGATGCCCTCGAACCCCTCAAGGCCATCCGTGCCTACGCGGAGGCACTCGCGGCCGCGCCCGTCGACCTCTGCTGTCTCGGCATCGGGGAAAACGGCCATATCGCCTTCAATGACCCTGAAGTCGCCGATTTCGACGACCCGGAGCCGATCAAGATCGTCAAACTGGACGAAAAGTGCCGCCTCCAGCAGGTCGGGGAAGGTCACTTTCCCAACCTCCACGCCGTCCCCGCCTACGCCATAACCGTGACGGTTCCCACCCTCTGCAAGGTCGGCCGGATGGTCGCAGTCGTCCCCGAACGCCGCAAGGCCGAGGCGGTCAAGGCCGCCCTGGAGGGCCCGATCGAAACCGCCTGCCCGGCCAGCCACCTGCGCCGCCAGCCCCACGCCACCCTCTACCTCGATGCCGACTCGGCGAGCCTGCTCAGTCCGCGGACCTGAGTTGAGGCGAGAGCCCTTACCCCCTTCCGTTCCTTCCGTTCCTTGCTTGTCCCGGCGCATCATCGAAGAGCCGGAAGCGAAGCGGGTGTGAAAAACCCTTCCTCACCATGGCCACCTCCGTCGACGCCCTTGATCACCGCACCGGCTCCCCGGTTCGCCTGACCCACGCCGACGGCATCATCCAGTCGATCGATGCGATCGATGCCCCGGGGCATCCCCTGCCCCGGTTGATGCCCCCACTGGTCGACATCCAGGTCAACGGCTACGCGGGTATCGACTTCCAGAACGACACCACCGGTCGGGCCAACCTTGAGATCGCCGCGCGGGGACTGGCTGAAGCGGCCTGCAGCCGTTTTCTGCTCACCCTGGTGACCGACCGGTTCGACCGGATGCTGGCCCGCCTCGAACGCTACCGCCAGGCCCGGCTTGAATCCCCGCTCCTTGCCCGTCGGATCGCCGGCTGGCACCTTGAAGGCCCCTTCATGAGCCCGATCCCCGGGTTCGCCGGCGCCCATCCCGCCGAGCACATGATCGCACCCACACCCGAGCGGATCCGTGCCATCCGTGAACACGCCGGAAGCGATCCCGTCCTTCTGACCATCGCCCCGGAATGGCCGGAGGCCCCGGACGCCATCCGGCAGGCCCGTTCCCTCGGGATGAAAGTCTGGCTCGGGCACACCGATGCCACGGCCGCTCAACTGGCTGCCGCCGTCAAAGCCGGGGCCGAAGGCTTCACCCATCTCAGCAACGGCTGCCCCGCCGAATTGCACCGGCATGACAATATTGTCTTCCGGGTCATGGAAGAAACCGGACTTCGCGCGAGTCTGATCCCGGATCGGATTCACGTGTCCCCGCTGCTTTTTCGCATTCTGCATCAGGTTCTCGGGCCCGACCGGATCGCCTACACGACGGACTGCATTTCGGCGGCCGGAGCCGGACCCGGGACCTACCGCCTGGGCCGCCTGACCCTCGAAGTCGGCAAAGACGGCATCGTGCGCGAGCCAGGAAAGCCCAATTACGCCGGCTCCAGCCTCGCCCCGCTGGAGGGCGTCCGCCGCGCCGCCGCCATGCTGGGGAAACCCCTGCACGAAGTCTGGGGCTTCTTCTCCGATCAACCCGCCCGCTTCATCGACCTGCCGCTGTCCATCCAGCCTGGATCCCCCGCCGAGTTCTGCCTCCTCGCCCCGGACGGGACGGTCAGCTTGTCTGGATTTGGGTGACTGAGCACGGCAGCACGGTCCTTTCCAGATCGTTCCGAGCCCGACCGGAATGGGCGAAGGTGCCCCCTTTCTTCCAGTCCCAACAAAGGGATGGGGAAAAACTTTCCTTTCCAGATCCGCTTATCTGAGGCAAAAGAACTGTTAATGGCCCGTTGCGACCGGCAGCGCGTCACTTCTTCGTGCCATCCCATCTCCAGATTCATCTGCTCGGGGACTTCAGCCTGAGTCTCGATGGTGAGCCACTGACTTCGGTGGACACCCCGCGTTTGCGGATGCTGCTGACCTATCTCGCCCTGCGTCCGGGCGTTCCCCAGGTGCGCTCCAAGATCGCCTTCCTGTTCTGGCCCGATTCGACCGAAAAGCAGGCCCTGACCAATTTGCGGCACCTTCTCCACGAATTGAAGGCCAACCTGCCCGGAGCCAATGCCATCATTGAAACGAGCGGCAAATCCCTTCGATGGAGCCAGGATGCGTCCGCCACCGTCGATGTTACGGATTTCAGATCCGCACTGGTGGAAGCCGGCATCGCCGCCCGGTCTCGGGACACGGCGGCGGAAATCGCCGCACTCGAACGGGCGCTTTCGCTCTACTCCGGGGATCTTCTGCCCGGAACCGAAGCCGATTGGATTTCAGAGGAAAGAGAGAGTTTACGGGAGACCTTCGCCCAAGGGGCCGAGCGTCTGGTCCGGCTGTTCGACGAACGCCGTGACTACTCCAAGGCGATTCGCCAGGCCCGCCGCCTGCTCCGCCATGAGCCCACCCGGGAATCCTGGCACGCCCTCCTCATCAAGCTCCACATGGCCAACGGAGACCGTGCTGCCGGACTCCAGGCTTATCGGGAATGTGTGGGCATCCTCGAGCGCGAATTATCGGTCGGCCCCTCCCAAGCCATCCGTGAGCTGCACGAACGCTTGCTCGTCGGAGAGGAAACCCGTGACCGACGGAGACCACCACTCCGGGCCGGGGGGCCCGAACTGGCCATGCAGGGTCGGGACCGGGAATGGTCCGAACTCAAGACGACTTGGGAACGTGCGTCGCAGGGTTCGGCCCACCTGACCGTCCTGGTCGGGGAAGCCGGAATCGGCAAGACCCGCCTCGCCGAGGAACTTCTGACCTGGGTTGGCAATTCCGGGGGAAGGGCCTCCCGCACCCGCTCCTATGCTGCCGAGGGACGCCTGCCTTATGCACCAGCCACGCAATGGCTGAGATCGCCGGCGCTGCAATCCGGCCTGCGAAACCTGGAACCGGTCTGGAAGATGGAGATCGCACGTCTCCTCCCCGAACTGCGCCAGGAACTCAAGGATCTTGCCGAACTCGAGGCTCCGCGTGAGAGCTGGCATCAACAACACCTGCTGGAAGCACTCTCCAGAGCATTTCTTGCGAGCACAGAGCCCCTTCTGCTCGTGCTTGATGACCTGCAATGGACCGACCAGGAGACCCTTGACTGGCTTCGCTACCTGCTCCGCCACGCACGGGAGGCCAGACTCCTGATCGTCGGAACGATCCGGGTTGAAGAACTTCCTCCGGACCATCCGGTTCAAAGGCTGCTTCTCGATCTGGAACGAGACGGTCAGCTTACCCAACTGGGTATCGGTCCGCTTTCAAAAGACGAGACGGCTTCCATTGCCGCTCAACTCGCGGGGCGGGCCCTTACGCCACAGGAAGTCGCCCGGTTGTGGACGGCGACGGAAGGCAACCCTCTTTATGTCGTCGAAAGCATCCGCGCCGGACTTCGGGAACGGGGCCCCAGTATTCTGCCCCAGACGGCAGCTTCGGTCGACTGGAAGATCGGAACCCTGGCCGTCCCCCCGAAAGTGCATGCCGTCATCACCATGCGCCTGGCCCAACTCTCGGCGGACGCCCGCGAGATCACCGGCGTCGCTGCGGTCATCGGAAGGGAATTCCCCATTGAGGTCCTGATCCAGGTCTGCGGACAAAGTGAGGAGGAGCTTTTTCCGGTTCTGGATGAACTCTGGCAGAAGCGGATCATGTTTGAGCACGAAGCGGGCGTCTATGATTTCACCCACGACAAGATCCGCGAGGTGGCCTATGCGGATATGATCTCTCCCCGTCGTCGGATGCTCCATCGACGGGCGGCCGATGCACTCGAAACCATACATTTCGCCGATCTTGGTCCGGTCAGCGCCCAGCTCGGTGCGCACTTCGAGGCAGCCGGGTTGCCCGGCCAGGCGATCGAAGCCTATCATCGGGCGGCCGATGCGGCCCGGCAGGTCTACGCCAACGAAGAGGCGATCCGCCTGTTCGGAAGAGCTCTTTCGGCGCTTAAGGCACTGCCCGCAACCTCTGACCGGAGCGAAATGGAGATCGTCCTGAACTCGAAACTGGTTGCCTGCCTGGTTGAGACCTACGGTTACCCGGCCCCCGCGGTATGGGGAATCTACGATCGGGCGGTCGAGCTTTGCGAAGAGCTCGGTCGTCCCACGGACCTGCCCATTCTCCGGGTGCTCGCCATCGCCAGTCTCACTATCGGGGACCTGACGCGGGCCCGACGCCTTGGGGAGGAGTTTCTCAGGGTCTTTGACCAGACAAAGGCGAAAATGACGATGGTCGAAGGAGAGTATATCCTCGGGGTGACCCACCACTGGTTGGGCAATTTCGCCCGGGCACGGCAACACCTGGAAACCTCCCTCGCGAACTACGATCCGGCCGACCGCGCCAGACATATCACCCTCTTCGCCCAGGATCCGAAAGCCGTCTGCCTCGTCCGGCTCGGATGGAGCCTTTGGTTTCTCGGCTATCCGGACCAGGCTGCCGATGCCATCAACCAGGCGGTCCAGGTCGCACGGTCCCTCCACCATCCCCATACCGAAGGTTATGCGCTCTGCTTCGGAGCCCAAGCCCTCACCGATATGGGCAGGAAAGAATCGGCACTCGCTCTACTGGATTCTCTTGAAGTAATCCTGGCGGATCATCCGATGGCCTTCTGGGATCATCGCGGCAGGGTTCTGCGTCATTTTCTGTCGTTGGGGGATCGCCCTGCGGCGGAATGCGTCACCGGGATGCGTGAGGCCATGGCGGCCTACGACAAGGACCGATGTTTTGTCTGTTTCTCCCATTTCCTGTGCTACATCGCCCGCGCTTACCTGAGCACCGCCGACATTGGCTCAGGGCTCGCGACTATCCAGGAAGCGTATGAATTGCTTGAGACGATTGATGAACGTCATTACCTGGCCGAAATCCATCGGATCCGGGGTGAATTGCTGGCCGCCGGCAAAGGCCAGAGCGAGGAGATCGAGGCGGCTTTCGGGCAGGCACTCGAGGTCGCGCGCATACAGGGCGCCAGATCCCTGGAACTGCGGGCGGCCCTGAGTCTGGGCCGGTTCCGGCTCTCGAAGAACAAAAGAAACAAAGCGAAGGCCCACGCATTGGTGCGCGAAGTCGCCGATGGGTTCACCGAGGGATTCGACTTTCCGGACCTCATCGAAGCCAGGGCCTTCCTCGACGAATGCTCCTGATACGGGAGCACCGGCCAAGAGCGTCCGGGAGAGGACCGGAAGTCATTCCCGCAAGGACCGGGGCTGCAACAGGATTGCGCGAAGGATCGATGAGTATCGGTCCCGACCAAGTGTGGCAACACCGCTGTGCCGGCGTTCCTTCAGGCGGCACCCGCTTTTCGGCAAAGCGAAGTGGCTGCACCCGTGGCAACATGGCCCGGGAAGCCGGCCAGACCCGCCATTCGGCCCAATTCACCCCGAAGGAACGCTCAAGACCCGGTTTTCGCACCTTTTTTTTCGGATTTCCCGCTCGGGAACGCCGGAGGGAACGCACGGGGAACGTTCAAGCCTGTAGGGTCCAACCCATCAAATCCCGGGAGTTCATCTCTTCGATTGAGTCACCGGGAGTATTGAAACCGAAACAATCAACTCGTCATCGATATGCCGCAACCCAGCCCCGAATCGATTCCCGCCCTGAAAGCAACCGTTCGCGGAGAAGTGCTCCTCTCGGACTCTCCCGGATATGATGAAGCCCGCTCCATCTGGAATGCGATGATCGACAAGAAGCCCGCCGTCATCGTTCGCTGCACCGGCGTCGCCGACGTGATCGCGGCGGTCAATTACGGACGTGACCAGGGCCTGGTCATCGCCGTAAAGGGCGGAGGTCACAATATCGCCGGAAACGCCGTCTGCGACGACGGATTGATGATCGACCTTTCGCTCATGAAGTCGGTCCATGTCGACCCGGCGACCAAACGCGCCTACGCCGGTCCCGGAGCCACCCTCGGTGATCTCGATCACGAGACCGCTGTTCATGGACTGGCCACGCCGACCGGGATCAACTCGACCACCGGAATTGCCGGACTCACGCTTGGAGGCGGATTCGGGTGGCTCAGCCGGTCCTACGGGCTGACGGCCGACAACGTTGTGTCGATGGAAGTTGTCACCGCCGAGGGCGAGCGGGTGCGCGCCAGCAGCGATGAGAACACCGATCTCTTCTGGGCCCTTCGTGGAGGGGGCGGCAACTTCGGTATCGTGACCCTCTTTGAGTACCAGCTGCACGACGTCGGACCCAACCTTTTGGCCGGTTTGATTGTCTTCCCGGGCGCCGATTCCAAAAAGGTCCTGACCCAATACCGCGAGTTCACCAAAGACATGCCGGATGAGCTGACCGTCTGGATGGTGACACGGGGTGCGCCGCCGCTGCCGTTCCTTCCTGAAGACGTCCACGGCAAACACGTGGTCGTCCTCGCATTCTGCTACAACGGGGATCCCGCCGACGGCGAGAAACTCATCGCTCCGATGCGAGGCTTCGCCAAAGCCCACGGCGAGATGGTCGGCGTCATGCCCTTCGCCGGCTGGCAGCAGGCCTTCGATCCCTTGCTGACCCCCGGTGCGCGCAATTACTGGAAGTCTCACAATTTCACCGAACTGAAGGACGGCCTGATCGATACGACGATCGAGTACGCCAGCAAGCTCCCCTCACCCCACTGCGAGATCTTCATCGCCCAACTGGGTGGGGCCACGCTCCGCGTCGCCCCGGATGCCATGGCTTACGGTAACCGCGACGCCAGGTATGTCATGAATGTCCACGGCCGCTGGGAAACGGCGGCCGAAGACGAAAAGTGCATCGATTGGTCGAGGAAGTTCTTCGATGCCGCCGCTCCCTTTGCCACCGGCGGTGTCTACGTCAACTTCATGACCGCAGAGGAGTCCGCCCGGGTGGCCAATGCCTTCGGCCCCAACCACAAGCGGCTCGCGTCCATCAAGGCCAAGTATGACCCGAAGAATCTCTTCCGACTCAACCAGAACATCAAACCGGCCTGAGAGTGCCGTCATAAATGTGCTGAAGGGTCGCAACCACCAACGAACCGATCGAGTGATCCACCAGAAAGAAATATGAAAATCGCGAAAGAAAAAATCCCAGAAAGACTCAACGTTCCCGGCGCGATCGCTCGTCAGGAGTTCAATTTCGGTGACGCCTCCGGATACGGAAGTATTGCCGGAGAGTACTTCTCGCTCAAGATGGGCACCGATATTGCGCCCCTGCTCAAAGGCCTGGAATCCGATCTCTGCCAGTCGCCTCATTGGGGCTATATGATCACGGGAGAAGTGACCGTCTCCTACGGAGACAAATCGGAGGAAACCGTCGTCGGAGGAGATCTCTTCTACTGGCCGCCCGGGCACTCGATCCGGGTTGGAGCCGATGCCGAGATTGTCCTCTTCAGCCCGCAGCATGAGCATTGTGCCGTGGTGGACCACCTCAAGAAGCAACTGGTCGGCTGAGCCGGACAAACGGCCCCACGCCAGGCCGAACCATCGGTATCGGGCAGGTATTGCCTCGCCTCTCATGCCCCTGGTGTAGTCGCCTTCTCCGGCGGCTACACCTTCGGACGTCAGGAGAGGCCGTATTTCCGGAGGATCTTCTTCCCGGTCAGCCGCTTTTCGCGCGGAAGGGTGTGGGCGACCTTGCCTCCGTAGATGCCGGCGTATTCGGTGAATTTCGTCCGGGTGGCCTCGACGAAGTCACCGACGTCGGTCTCGATCCCGTGGAGCTTCATGAGGTCTCCAAGCCAGCGGTGACCGTAACGGACATGGTTCTGTTCGTCGTTCCGGTCAAAAGCGAGAAGAGTGTCCGCCTCGAAATCATTCAACTCCCGTATCCGGTCCATCACGATGGCTTTGGTCGGGAAACTACCCGCCTCGAATTCCATCGTCATCATGGCATAGCGCTCAGGCGGCGGCATCTGGACAAGGATATTGAAGAGATCGAGGGCATGCTCGACCGTCATGATGTCGATCCCGAGCTTGGGGAGCTGACGAAAACCGAACTGACTGTGACGCGACTCATCCCAGAGATGGCGCGCCATGTCGTAATGCATTTCGAGAGGCGCCTGCGGGGTGTCGTAGAAGACGGTGGCAAGGTAGTCGACCGCATCCATCTCGTTCATCAGCCAGACATAGACCATGACGCGCAGGACCCGGGCATCAGTGGCCGGATCGACCAGCCACTCGCGGACGATGGGATCACTCTCCGGATCGTGGCCGAATACGCTTGAGGTTACCGGATAACGGCCGCGCGAACAGGTTGCGGGATGGGTGTAGGGGGCTGCCGGGTGTCTCCAGTCAAAATCGGTGGCCACGCCCAGTCCGAGCAGCCCCCCGATACTGGTCACGGCCGCGCGTAGGTGATCACACCACCGGGATTCCTCATTGTTGCCCAGATACTTGCGGATCTCCTCCCCATGGCGCTCTTCGTCGGCAATGAATTCCTGGAGAAGCTGCTTGGTCGGCCAATCGGCGAGGTGATCGGTGACCCGAAGGTAGTGCCGGTAGGCTTCGAGGAGCGTCGGCTTGATCACGCGGTAGAAACCGGCCAGGGCCACGGCCCCGTCGGGAGGTGAGGCGGCTTCCTCAAAGAGATTGCGGATGGCTTCCCGAACCCCTTCTCCGGACCCGAACCCGGCCATTTCCCGTCCACGTTCCTTGAGAAACCGGGCATGCTGGGCGGATTCCCAGGTGTGCTGGGAGATCATGTACTTGAGCTCGGGCTCTCCGACCCGGTAGATCAGGGTGGTCGCGGTCCGGAGGAATTCGCGTTCGACCTCGAAGATTCGGCGCAGCAGCCGGGCCATGTCCGTCACGGCGAGCATGCGGGCGGAGGCTTTGGTCGAGGATTCCGATGAAGTGGCGGTTGGGGTGGTGGAGGAAACCATGATGTTTACTGATAACGACTATGACCCAACTGCATAAAGTCGCGGATTTCAATCCGGCGCGATTCGAAACTGTTCAGTTTCGACCCTGCCGCAGCGCCGCGATCAATTCCGGGGCCGTGATGGAAAAGCGCTGACTCATCTCGAGATGCTGGATGGCCATGCGGGTCTGGCCGTGACGGACACCGCTCTCAAAGGATTCCATTCCCGTCGTGCAATCCCTCAGGAGGATGGTCGCATATCCGCGGTTGTTCATGTGAATCATCCCGTAGTCATTCAACATCATGCAGTAGTTGGTGTTGAACCCGTAGAAGATGAGGAAGAGGAAACCATGGGCCCTGCAGTAGCGATGGAGTTCCTCGCCATTGGCCACGACCGGCTCATCGCCGATCGGCTCGGATAACGGATGGAACCGGCGTTGGGTCAGACGCACATCCAGTTCCGGTTGCCGGGGCTCGACCGGATGCCCGTAAACGGCGAATTCCCCCGTCCGACCGATAAACTCCCGGGGCGGCCAGGTATCATGGACCGGCCACTCCACTTCGTCCTCCCGGATCATGCGGACCCAATTGGGATGCTCAAGGGCGACCCGGGGGCCGGGCGCGTGGATCAGGCTGAGCCCCGATGACCTCACCACCTTGAGCAGGGGGCGGATCCGCCCCGCCGTGATCGCCTGAATCCGGTCGCGGGTCTCGGTCAGATAATGCGTTTGCCAGACGTCGAGAGCGACGACGGCAACCCGCTCCATCGGCAGTTTCCAATCGAGGAAATTGTAGGTGGTGTTCGCTTCCGTCCAGTCGACTCCCGGGTCGACGTGCCAGCGGTAATAGCGGGGCTTGAGGGAAAGCGTGCGAGGCATGGGCGGATCTTCGGGCAAAAGGGATTCTGGTCAAATCCAGACTGTCGCTCCAACGCCGCCAGATCATCCTTGCCGTCCGGTTGATGGCGTCAGATAACCAAATGGTTACCTTCGTTCGAATCGTGGCCCGCATCATCGACATTCATACCCACCCGATCTTCTTCGAGAACGAGGTCTCGATGAAGCGGATCGACCGCCTGGTCCGCCATGCCAAAGGACTCGGAGTGGAAAAGATGGTCTCCCTTGGGGACGTCCTGAAGTTCGGTCCCAAGCCGAATGCGGCCCAGCTCCGGAAACTCAATGATGAAACCCATGCCCTGATGAAGCGGCATCCGGATTTCTTCATCGGTTTCTGTTACCTCAATCCCCTGCTCGGGGAGAAGTCGCTTCGGACCGAACTCGACCGATGCGTGGACGGGCTGGGCTTCAAGGGAATCAAACTGGAAATCGCCAACAACGCATCGCATCCATCGATGAAACCGCTGATGAAGGCGGCGGAAGAAAAAGGGATTCCCGTCCTCCAGCACACCTGGGCCACCCAGCATCAGCGCATGCGCAAGACCCACAGCGATGCGATCGATACCTGCGGATTGGCCCGGCGTCATCCCAATACCCGGGTGATCATGGCCCATCTTTTCGGGATCGGACACCGGGGCGTGCTTGAGGCGATTGGTCTCGACAACCTGGTCGTCGATACATCGTCCTGCCTGCCCTTTGCCGGTCTGGTCGAGTTTGCCTGCGAGAAGCTCGGTGCCGACCGGGTCCTTTACGGGTCCGACCTGCCCATCCGGGAATTGAGTGCCTGTATCGCCCGGGTGACCGCAGCGGATATCCCGGACAGCGCCATACCAAAGATTCTCTACGACAACGCCGCCCGATGGCTCGGATTGGGAGGGACCAACTGATGCCGTCCGTCGACCCCCTGATCGATACCAACGTTTGTTTCGGTGAATGGCCCTTCGGCACGGTTGGGATCACCAACGCCGCGAAGCTGCGTCAACGGTTGACCGCCGCAGGAATCGGAACCGCCCTGGTTTCCCATGTCGCGCCGATCTTCAACCCGGAGCCGGATCATGGCAACCAGCGCCTTTTCACGGCACTGCGCAAGCAGGACGATCTGATCGCGATTCCCGTCGTCAGCCCCGTTCTCCGCGGTTGGGAGGATCTTCTTGACCGCTACCGGGAGCAACAGGGCATCCGGGCCATTAAGGTCTTTCCGAACTTTCACCGCTTTTCCCTGACGGGTCCCGCCATGGACCGGCTGGTCGATTATGTCAGGAGTCACGACCTGAAACTGATGGTGAACATCCGGATGGTCGATGAGCGCCACCAGTACTTCGGCCTGAAGATTGCCGGCGTCCGGGTCAGGGATCTGGCGTCATTCTCCCGACGCCACGGCGATTTCAAGTACCTCTGCCTCGGCCTCTACCGGCCGGAGATCCTTGAGCTGGCCGAGAAATGTGGGAACTTCCTGACCGATTTCTCCTTTGCCGACTGGCAATACCTGATCGAGGAGTTGCTCGGCAAACTTCCGGCGGAACGGATCGTCTTCGGCTCACACACGCCGCTCATGGTGACGCAAGCCAATGTCGATCATCTCAGGTGCTCGGGCATCGCGAAGTCCACGATGCGCAAGATCGGCAGCGCCAACGCCAAACGGTTCTTCGGGCTGTAGAAGCCGCCCGGTCGGGCCGGGCTCAGCTCAATTCGAGTCACGGACAATGGGGGCATCCAACCTGCGGCCTCCGCTTGAACAGGTGAACGGTGACACCTTTCACTTCCTGAACCGCTTGTTGACAAAATGAGTCTCATGTGTCTCAATCGACCCATGAAGACGATCGAGATTGCGTTGCGTGAGTTGCATGCCCGCACCGGTCATTACGTGCGGAAAGCGGCTGCGCGACAGCGGATCATCATCACGGATCGTGGGAAACGGGTGGCCGAGCTCCAGTCCCTTGATCAGACCCAACGTCCCTCGAACGGGCACGGATGGCGTGAAAGACTGCTTGATCCCGAGTTCGCCGCGATCGTGGACGAAGCGGTGGGGGGAGTCGACAGCACCCGTGCTGTTTCAGAGGACCGTGATCGCGGAGTGGGGTCGTGATCTATCTGGATACGGCTTTTCTTGCCAAGCTCTACTTCAGAGAGCACGGATCTGAGGAGGTCCGGGAACTGGTGGGCTCATTCGATGCGGTGGCCTGCAGTGCGCATGGCCGGGTGGAACTGGCCTATGTTTTCCATCGAAAGTTACGCGAAGGTTCCATCGATCGAAAGGGGCTGGTCGCCCGGATGAACCTGATCGAGCTGGACACTTCGAAGGGACTGATCTCATGGCTACCCTTGGATTCATCGCTCCTCGATGCGGCCTTTGCCTCGGTCCTGAAGCTGCAGCGGAAGACCCCGCTGCGGGCCGCCGATGCCCTCCATCTCGTCTCTGCCCGGGAGAACGGTTTCACAAAGATCTATTCCAACGATCGCCATCTGATCGCCGGCACCCGACATTTTGGGTTGAAGGGCATCAACGTCGTCCCCGATTGAGCATCGGGATACCGACGGGACGCGCTGCAAGGTGATCCTGGTCCGTCGGGTGAGGAGGCCGAAACGGGTCAGGCTTTGCAGTTAGTAGTTGAGGCACTTGATCGTAAGTGTCCGCTCTGAGACCTCGTAGTCAAGTGCGGCGGATTGGGATAGTCTGGCTGGATGTCAGAGACGATATTGGCCGAGATAACTGACGGGGAGCCCAAGCGTGATACCCGCGGCCGCCAGATCCTGGATTCCAGTGCGTGGAGCGAGTTGATCGAGCGCTATGAGGCCAGCGGGATGACCCAGGCCCAGTTCGCCCGTCATGAAGGAGTGAAGTATCATACTTTCGTGGCCCAGCTTGGGCGCCACCGGCGGGCTGGCCGAAAAGCGCAACCCGGGCCGCGCTTTCTTGAAACGAGGCTGCCGACGACCCCGGCGGTTCGCCTGGAAGTGACCTTGGTCTGCGGGATGGTGGTTCGGGGAGACGAGGTCGAATCGTTGGCACGGTTGATCCGCCTGCTGGAGAGCTGAAGCGATGCTGGCGTTCCCGGCGGGGCTTCGGATCTTCCTGGCGTTGGAAGCGGTGGATATGCGCAAGCAGTTCAACGGGCTCTGGGCGGTGGCCAGTGAAAAACTGCGGGAGGATCCCAAGAGCGGAGCGGTCTTTGCCTTCACCAACAAGAAGCGTGACCGGCTCAAGCTGCTCTACTGGGATGGAACCGGTGTCTGGGTTCTGGCCAAGAGGTTGGAGGCTGGACGGTTCAGCTGGCCCATGGATCGCACGGGAGGCAAGCTTGCGATGAGTCCGGAAGCCTTGACCATGCTCATCGCCGGAATCGACCTTAAAAAAGGCATGCAAAAAGCGTGGTATGAACGATAAAAAGGCTTGTTATTGCAAGTATCCTATATATGGATACTTGGAATGCCTCCCGCCGAAGAACTCTATGCCGAAAACCTGCAGCTCAAGCAGCGGCTCTTGGAGCTTCAGGCGCAGATTGAGTGGCTCAAACGCCAGATGTTTGGCGGTGGCAAGAGCGAGAAGCTCGACCCCGCACAGCTTCAACTCAAGCTTGGAGAGCTTCAAAAACTCACCGGTGAGGTCGAGCAGATCCAGAAGATCAGTTACGAGCGACGGACACCCCGCGAAAAGGTTCCCACCCCAGCTGAGAAGTTTGCCCACCTGCCGGTGAAGGAAACCGTGGTCATTGAGCCCGAAGAGGTGGAGGCCGACCCGGATGCCTTTGAGCAGATCGGCGAGGAACGCACCTTCGAGGTGGACATCGTGCCCCCGCAGTTGTTCAAGCGGGAGATTATCCGGCCCAAGTATCGGCATCGCATGGATCGTTCGCGTCCCCCGGTAGTGGCCCCGGCGCCCAAGCGGGCCATCGAGGGCGGGTTCGCCTCGGCCGGCCTGATCGCCCATGTGGCGGTCAGCAAATACGTGGACCATCTGCCTCTCTATCGCCAACAGCGCATGTTGGAACGCTGGAAAGCTCCGATCTCCCGACAGAGCATGTCCGACTGGATTGAGGCGGTCGCCATGTGGCTTATGCCTCTCTACCATTTGATCCGCCAGCAGTTGCTCGCCGGGGGATACGTGCAGATTGATGAAACACCGGTGCGTTGTCGGGACCCCGACCTCAAACGTGGGAAAACATTCCAGGGTTACTTTTGGGTGATGGGACGGCCCGGATCCGATGTCTACTTCGTCTGGGCACCTTCGCGCCAGTATGGCGAGGTCAACCGCCTGCTTGGAGACGATTTTGAGGGCCTGATGCAATCCGACGGCTACGCTGCCTATGAATCTTATGCCGGCGCCCATGAAGGGGTCGTCTGGGTCGGTTGCTGGGCCCATGCCAGGCGCGGTTTCTTCGAGGCTCAATCCGAGAATCCCAAGGCCACCAGAGTCGCCCTGCGACTCATCGGCCGGCTCTACCAGCTGGAGCGCCAGTGGGATGAACAGGGAATCGATGCCATCGAGCGATCCCGGCTCAGGCAAAAACACTTCGCTCGAACTCTCAAGTGGCTCCACCAGCTCGCGGTGGTTTTGCAGCAACGCTGCTTGCCCAACCAGCTTCTGGGCAAGGCCTGCGGCTACCTGCTCAATCAGTGGAAACCCCTGAGCGCCCACCTTCGATACGGCCGAACCCGCCTGGACAACAATCTGATCGAGCAGGCCATACGCCCCTCGGCCATTGGGAAAAAAAACTGGCTGTTCATCGGACATCCCGATGCCGGGGAGCGCTCCGCGGTGATCTACTCGCTGGTTGTCTCGTGTCAACGCCATGGTAAAGATCCCCAGGCTTACCTCGCCGATGTCCTGCGGCGCATCCCGTCTATGACCAACCAGGATGACTTCACCTCGCTGCTGCCGGCCAACTGGCAACCGGCTTGATTCGTCCTATCTGCATTACTATCCGTCACCATTGATGCATATCATAGGTGACCAGCAAGACGCATTATCCGTTACGATCAATGCCTCGGCGGGAGGCAGAAGCTCGGACGCTTACGTTGATTCCAACATCCTAGACGAATCCTTTTACCTCTTGGCTGATGCCTGCGAGTAATCTCAGCCTCTGATGTTCATCGTCACTTTGGCCTATCTTTTATGTTTCGGTTCGATGCAAAGGAATCAACGCGGTAAAGGCGTTGCCCCTCAAAACGGAAGGCTGTCGTTACGTATCCCGACTCAGCCACATCGCACTGGACGACTATCTTATCCTCCACGTCAATAAAAGAAACTCCGCTATCCGGATCTGATTGCGAAAGAGCCTTCAGCAAATCCTGCTTCGTTGTACCCAGAGGAAATCGGGCCAAAAACTCTCGTTCCACTTCATCGAGATCATACATATTAGAGATAGAGACTCCTAAAGATTCGTTCAAAACTCTCTTCAAATCGGCATCTCCATCCCTAGTACAACCTAGGGCAGAAAACAAAAGAAATATCAATGTAAACCTCATCCAATCCTTTTCATTTTTTCCGTAGTTCGACCATGATAAATATTCTAACTTGTCTCATGGAGTTATCTAATCTGGTAGCAGGATCCTTGGAATCATAAGTACCCGAAACTACCTTTTCATTTATGCAACCTTGAACTCCTTTGCAATCTATTCCCATTTCTCTAAACTCCCTAATCCAATCCTCCTCTGACATATAAACAGGTCTCCCCCCAACAATCATGACTGCGTTTCCGGCAAGATCTCCGTGCGAAAAAACAAATACCGCGTCATAGCCGGAATACTCATCGTCAATGTCGTTCAAATCTCGAACACGAAAATACAATATAGAGTCATTCTCATCTAGAACAGGTTTAACAAATATGTTCTTGAGCCAGTTGCCATCAAGATCATCGATCAACGATTCGACATCCCGTTTTGTTCCTTCGTGGCCTTTATCGTTAACACGATAATCTAGAACCGAATCGACCCGCAAGATCGCGATCTTCGCACCCTCGCCACTTTGGGCCAAAGAGGGAACCCGACGCCAATCGTAGTCGACCAAGCCTTTTTCCCAGTCGCAGTCAGCGACTTGCGCCGCCGTTTGCCGGACACTTCCGGGGGTATCGCCCAAAAAATCCCAGACGCGGTTTCCGGCGACCACATCGGGTTGCTTTTCTTCGATCCACTGAGTCAGGGCGACCATTGCTTTGAAGAAGGAAGACTGGCAGCTAAGGAAGAAGAAGGCGAGTTGCTTTTACGCCTCCTGACCGTCGTCCGAATGTCTGCCGATCCTGGCCTTTCGACGTCGCTCAAGACGGGCGGCCGGGTGCGTGGCCGCGTGCACTTCCTGGAGCTGCTTGATGGACAGATGCGTGTAGATCTGGGTCGTTCCAGCTTGTTCGAGCATGGCCTGGATGAAGCGGATGTCCGCTCCATTCTCCAGCATCAGCGTTGCGGCCGCGTGCCGGAAGAGGTGACAGCTGCCGGTCTTGCCGATGTCGGCCGCCTGCACGTAATCGCGCACCATCTGGGTCAGGCGGTTGGGGGTAAAGGCTTCCCCCAGGTTGGTCAAAAAGAGCGCCTCATCACTCCTGGAAGAGGACACCCGGCGGCTTCCTCGGTGTACTTGTTCACCCATGACAAAGCGCGTTCCCGATCGGCACCATCCGGTCTTTCTTGCCCTTGCCCAGCCGCACAAAGACCAGCCTTCGGTCCGGATCCACGTCGTAGAGCTTCAAAGCGGCCACCTCCATGCGACGCATGCCGGTCGAGTAGAGCATTTCCATAAGCGCCCGGTCGCGCAGGCCCATCGGGGTCAGCACATCGGGCTGGGCCAGGACCAACTCGGCTTCCCGGGCATTGAGGACATGACGGGGAAGCCGCTTTTCGAGTTTGGGCAGTTCCAGGTCGGCCGCCGGATTGGTCGGGTAGGAGATCGCGCCGGCACAGCCACTTGAAGAAGGCGCGAAGCGTACCGGCATGCTGGGAGCGGAAGCTTAGCTTCTTTGCGCTCTTCGGGTCGCGGTAGGTGTAGAGCCAGCGCTGGTAACGCTCGAGGATCGGCTTGGTGATCTGATCGGGCCGGGTCAGACTGGTACCCTCGGCCCAGAGGATGAAGTGGCTGATGTAACTTTGCTTTGTTGGGCTGCTGGTCACGGCCGAGTAATTGCGAACCGCGAGGTGCTCCAGGTGCATGTCCCGAAGGGCCGCAAACCCAGCGGATCGCTGGTGTCGCCGACCGGGACCTTGGCCAGCTTTTGCCCCTTTTTTGCCATCCCACCACTACGCTACGACACGGCCCGGGCTTCGAGGGGGCCTTTGTGATTTTCAGGATTTCCACGAGGTTCGGCGCAAACGACTGACGGGCTGGATGTTTTAGTGCTTGCCGTTTCTCGAAGCGGGCTCGATGAGGGCCTGTTGGCTGCTCGAAGCGGCCTTTTTGGTGCCCGGCATTTCTTTATCGCACCCTCAGACTTGAGCCGGTCCACGTCGATCAGGCCGATCAACTGGGGCCGTTTGCTTTCGGCATCACCGTCGAAGGTCAGCTCGTAAACGAAGTTCTGCCCCCGGCGGCCATAGTGGGCCAGGACGTACTCCATGTCCTGCAACTTGCTCAGGTGGGTCCGGGTCTGGAACTCGCTCCAGCCGGTGAAGGCGCGCACTTCTCTGCGGGTGAAGACGCATTGGTCGCGGTCGATCCCTTTTTTGCGGGAGATTTCAGCCACCATGCCCTCGAGCAGCCCGAGCAGTCGACGCGTCTGCGGAGGCAGTTCATCCAGTGAACGGCCCAGGACCTGGGCATGGTGATGCGGTTGGCGTGGAAGCGATGTCCGCAAGGGTCACTGATGTATTTCTCCGAGTCCGGCCTCTTTTTTGACGAATCGCTGATGCTGGTGCAGCAGGGCGATGGCGCGGATCAGGGTCAGGTATTTGAGGTGATCGCGGCGGGTTCGGGCATGATCGCTGCGGAAGGTCAGGCGCGGTGCGAACGGGTTGACCACGTGCAGGGGCCGAAGCAGCCGCTGGGCGTTGCGGTGGGTGCGGATGATGCGCTCTTGTTCCACCTTGCGCTTGAGTCCGGCCAGGGTGTCGGCGTCGCGCTGCAGGGTATGGATGGCCTGAGTCTGTTCCCGGCTTTCGTCGACCGTCAGGACCAGGCAGCGGTTGAGCAGTTCTTCGTCGATGTCGATGGCGGTTGTCGTCAGGAAGATCGCGGCCGGGCCTTCGACGTGGTACTCTTCGGTTTTGAGCCGCCCGTTGTCGTCCTTGCCCGTGCTGGCGATGGTCAACTCCCCTTCCGACTGCAGCAGCTTCAGCGCGTAGGAGGCTTTCTCCGCGCCTTCTTCCTCGACGATGGCCAGGATCTTGTGCTTCAGATCCGACTCGCCCAGGTAGTAGAGACTCTGCCCGGTCATGGCCGAGTATTTGGTTCGTTCCTCCTGCGGCATCAGCTCCAGGATCGCGTCCATCAGACTGGTTTTGCCCGCCGCGCTGGTCGACTGGATGATGATGGCCAGGGGCCGATCGGAGCTTGCGCGAGACCGCCGCCAGGTAACCGGCCAGCTTGCTGGTTTCCTCGCCGATGACCTGGCAGGCGTCCAGGTCGCACAGGATGCGTTCGAGTAAGTGCGGATCACGCAGCAGCTCCAGGGCGCTCTTGCGTTCGTCATCGGTCAGCTTGGGTCCGCTCGGCTTGATCTGCAGATCCTCGCGCAGCCGCTTCTCCTGAAGGTTTTCCAGAGCGAGTAATACCTTGCCCAGGTCGCTTGAGCAGTTCGGCCTTCAGCCCTGTTTCCTCGGTCGCGGCCAGGATGAAGGCGTTTCGCTGCCGGGCCTGGTAAAGGTCGAGGTTGTCGACATGAAAAAGCCCCTCGTGCATGACGCGCAGATTGATTTTCAAAACCTCAAGGGTGGCGTTGCGGGCCAGTCCGCGCACCCGGTAGGAGCGGTCCCCGATGTCCAGAGCAACGTCTTCACCGTGCTCTTTGACCTGCGCGACGATCGGGTTACTCGGCGTCGCCTCCTTCGTTTCGACCGAGTTCCCATCCTTAGCAGCTAAAGAGTTAGCAGCTGGTTTTGTACTGGGTACAGTATCTGACTTGTTGATACGGGAAGGTCGATCCTTCGCCAAGGCTTCGGAGGACTTGCGCAGGACGGGCTTGGCTGACTGCAGAACCAGCGGCAGGGATTTCCTGGCCGGTTGGACCTTTCGGGCGTATTCGTTGGGGTCCATGCCTCGGGGAAAACCGACCCGATGGCAGTCGATGCCCAGTGAACCCAGGCGGGCCGCGTCTCTTTCGGCCGCACGGTCTCCGGCTTCGTCCCCGTCGTAGGCGAGCAGCACACGCTGGGTTTTGCTTTGACGGAAGGCTTCCTGATGATCCTCGGAAAAACCCTCGGTGCCCCAGATGCAGGCGACGTTGCGCAGTCCGGCGCACCAAAAGGTCAAGGCGTCGATGACTGACTCGGTCAGTATCACTTCGGGCGAATCGAAGGCTTGCGGGTTGAACAGGCCCCGATGCGGTCCGGGCAGGTAGAGGTGGTAGACCCCGCTTGCCTGCTGGCCGATGCGTCGACCGTAGACCTCGGTCACCTCGCCGGTTTTCGAGCAGATCGGAAAGACGGCACAGCCGTTGAAGTGTTCGTGGCCGGATTGCCGGTAGAGCCCGAGCCTGGTCAGACGTTGGCGCACTTCAGCGCCGTCGCGCCGGTTCTTCTGCGGCAGGCGAAGACCAAGGGTGCGGTCGGCAAGGCCGATCCGGAAGGTCTCGATCGCCTCTTGCGTGATGGTTCGTGATTGGAGGTAATCCAGGGCCGGTTTCGACTGCAGAAGCCGCTCGTGGTAATAGAGCACCTGCTTGAAGAGGGCCTGGTCGTCGGCATCGAAGGCGACCGGGCCTTTGCAGTTTGGGCACGGTCGAGACTTTGATGGTGGCGCCGCCGAAGAGTTGGGGACCCGATTCGCGCAGCAGCTCCACCGTGGTACGGAAGGACACTCCCCGTCGTGTTTCATCACGAAGTCGATCACACTTTCGCCGCTGCTCCGCAGCCCAGGCAATGGAAGAGGTTCTTTGACGGCGTGACGATGAAGGACGGGGAATCGTCCTGGTGGAAGGGGCAGCGCCTCGATCAGGTCTTTTGAGCCATGGGCTTTTAGCTCGATGTTCTTCGGAGCGAACCAGCGAAGCCAGGTCCACCTCGCGTTTCAGACGCTCAAGTTCCTCCCTCGGGAATGCGGGCCATCGGCGTGTGTTCTCAAAATTGCGTCAAGTCTGAAGTTGCAAAATAAACTACGTTTTGTAAGCCTACGTTCTGTAGTCTTTGCAACCTCTAATTTTCCCAAAATGAAAACTCTCTCGTATAATGCCGCCCACGAACCCGTTTCTCATTTTGAGCAAAGATTCGCACAACAAGCCTCAGACGCGTCACCGAGCGGCGGCAAGGCTGCCGGATTTGGCCCAGGCAGCGGTGGCCCAACACCTCGGGATCACCGAGGGCCGATACGGTCACTACGAGCGAGGGTTCCGGGCGATTTCCGGTCACGATTCTACCCAAATCCGGCCGAGGCCCTCGGCTGCAGTGAGGCAGATTTGATCGGTTCAAGCACGGCTGAGCCAAGAAAGCGGGGACCGACCTCAAGAGCCGAACAGCTCACAGAGCGTCTGGGACGCCTTCCAAGGGCCAAACAGGCCATGATCCTGGACATGATCGAGGGAGCCATCGAAAAGGCCTCCTGAGGCCGTTTTTGGGGGTCTGCCGGGAGCCTCGGTTTGGGGTGGATTTTCGGGGGTTTTCTCCGAATCGGTCGATTTTCAGTTAAGGCGCTACTCATCAGCAGCTTAGTGATATTTGGGCGGAAAACCGCGGTGAGATATGCGCCATAAGCTAAAGAAGAAAGGCACGGGACGGACCGCCGTTTCACGGCGGTCCGTCCCGTCTGCTTCTTCGGTTCAATTGGCCTAAATTGGCACCCCAGCCGAGTTGCTCACAAGGGGGCTGCGGCGAGTAATGTCCTACCGGACTCCGCGCCCCCTCCCGAACAACTCGACTACCACAGACGTAATTTCGTCGGTCGCACCCAAACTTCCGGGCTTACTCCCGTATCACTTCTTCAGATTCCTCAACCAAAACGATCCTACCGTCTTTCAGACCAAATCTCTCTACCATCAGAGACGCGGTCTTTTCAGATATCCGTCGTTGATTTTCGACTACGATAAAGCCATCTCTGACATTAATCGATCCCAAGTTGCTAGAAGTCACTTCTGACTCTACTTTAGGGCGACACCATCCCTCCGAAACTGGTATACTCGAACAAGTTTTTGGTTCCCACCCGAAGCGTAATACACGATAAGTTCACCCTCTCTATCCCCATCTAGATCATGCATATCAAACTTGGACCGAGTGCCCCACAAACGAGTCTGCAATCACAACATAGCCATCTTGATCGAAAAAAAGGAGATATGTTTCATTCGAACCAGCAGGGTAGCCGTCGTCTGCTTGGAATAGAATCTTCGCAGCTTGGACATAAGCAAATGGTAGGTTCTCATCGCCTAGTTGATAATCGCTCACTCATCAAGCTTCAGCTTCGGCAGGTCTTCTACTTGAGCGATAACCCTAAATGCAGCCCAAAGGCCAATGACCAAAAAACTATTCGTTTCATCTAGTCTCCTTCAGTAGCTCGTTTCCAGTTCTCAATGTATTCCTCAACTGTTCCTTTACCTAACGGCGTATTGTAGTGCTCCTTCCAATACTCAGCCTGCCCTCTAGTGTTGTTGGAATTGATCCTTTCGCGCGATAGCATTTCAGTCTGGCCATCGCAGCGGCATACAAATCGTCGAATTCGATCTGCGAAAAGCCCAAGTCTTCTCCCGCCGGTGTTGCACCTTGAAGGACTTTAGCTATGTGTCGGACCTATATTTCAGCCAAGTTCTCCCAGATGTCATTGTATGTCTTTTCCTCCATCTGAAAAAGGCCTCGAGCAGGTCCGCCACCTAGCTGCTTCGCCATCGAAGCCCACCACTTTCCTGAAGAGCAGTGCCCAAGAGAAGCTCAACAGCTTCTTCACTGTAAAACCCGTATTTCCCGTCGGTAGCTTCATCCATCGCTTTTAGCACGAACTCGATATCAGCTACCAACTCATCCACCGTCTTCACGGTGTGCTGAACTCTGACCGTTGAAATCTCACTGTCCCCCCTTTGGGCCAAAGAGGGACCCCGACGCGAGTCGTAGAGACGGACGGTCATTTCCCAGTCGCAGTCAGCGACTTGCGTGGCCGCCTGCCCGAGGCGATTCGGTGACGCGCCCAAAAAATCCCAGACGCGGTTTTCCCCAGCCACGTCGGGTTGCTCGGCCTCGATTCTGTGGGCGGCAGCGACCATTGCTTTGAAGGCAGAAGACTGGCAGCTAAGGAAGAAGAAGGCGAGTTGCTTTTATGCCTCCTGCTCGACTTTCGAGCGTTTACCGATCCTGGCCTTTCGACGTCGCTCAAGACGGGCGGCCGGGTGCGTGGCCGCGTGCACTTCCTGGAGCTGCTTGATGGACAGATGCGTGTAGATCTGGGTCGTCTCCAGCTTGGCGTGCCCGAGCATGGCCTGGATGAAGCGGATGTCCGCTCCATTCTCCAGCATCAGCGTGGCGGCCGCATGCCGGAAGAGGTGACAGCTGCCGGTCTTGCCAATGTCGGCCGCCTGCACGTAATCGCGCACCAGCTGGGTCAGGCGGTTGGGGGTAAAGGCCTCGCCCAGGTTGGTCAAAAAGAGCGCCTCATCACTCCTGGAACAAGACAGACTCGGACGGGCTTCCTCGGTGTATTTGTTGACCCACGACAATGCCCGTTCCCCGATCGGCACCATCCTGTCCTTCTTGCCCTTGCCCAGCCGCACAAAGACCAGCCTTCGGTCCGGATCCACGTCGTAGAGTTTCAGTCCGGCCACCTCCATGCGACGCATGCCGGTCGAGTAGAGCATTTCCATAAGCGCCCGGTCGCGCAGGCCCATCGGGGTCAGCACATCGGGCTGGGCCAGGACCAACTCGGCTTCCCGGGCATTGAGGACATGACGGGGAAGCCGCTTTTCGAGTTTGGGCAGTTCCAGGTCGGCCGCCGGATTGGCCGGCAAGAGATCGCGCCGGCACAGCCACTTGAAGAAGGCGCGAAGCGGCAGCAATCGGGCATGCTGGGAGCGGAAGCTTAGCTTCTTTGCGCTCTTCGGGTCGCGGTAGGTGTAGAGCCAGCGCTGGTAACGCTCGAGGATCGGCTTGGTGATCTGATCGGGCCGGGTCAGACTGCGCTCCTCGGCCCAGAGGATGAAGTGGTTGATGTAACTTTGCTTGTTGGCCACGGTCACGGCCGAGTAATTGCGAACCGCGAGGTGCTCCAGGTGCATGTCCCGAAGGGCCGCAAAACCCAGCGGATCGCTGGTGTCGCCGACCGGGACCTTGGCCAGCTTTTGCCCCTTTTTTGCCATCCCACCACTACGCTACGACACGGCCCGGGCTTCGAGGGGGGCCTTGTGATTTTCAGGATTTCCACGAGGTTCGGCGCAAACGACTGACGGGCTGATGTTTGAAGGCGTTTTGCCGTTTCTCGAAGCGGGCTCGATGAGGGCTCGTTGGCTGCTCGAAGCGGCCTTTTTGGTGCCCGTACTTTGTATCGCACCCTCAGACTTGAGCCGGTCCACGTCGATCAGGCCGATCAACTGGGGCCGTTTGCTTTCGGCATCACCGTCGAAGGTCAGCTCGTAAACGAAGTTCTGCCCCCGGCGGCCATAGTGGGCCAGGACGTACTCCATGTCCTGCAACTTGCTCAGGTGGGTCCGGGTCTGGAACTCGCTCCAGCCGGTGAAGGCGCGCACTTCTCTGCGGGTGAAGACGCATTGGTCGCGGTCGATCCCTTTTTTGCGGGAGATTTCAGCCACCATGCCCTCGAGCAGCCCGAGCAGTCGACGCGTCTGCGGAGGCAGTTCATCCAGTGAACGGCCCAGGACCTCATGGGCGATGCGGTTGGCGGAAGCGATGTCCGCAAGGGTCACTTCGATGTATTCGAGTCCGGCCTCTTTTTTGACGAATCGCTGATGCTGGTGCAGCAGGGCGATGGCGCGGATCAGGGTCAGGTATTTGAGGTGATCGCGGCGGGTTCGGGTACGATCGCTGCGGAAGGTCAGGCGCGGTGCGAACGGGTTGACCACGTGCAGGCCGAAGCAGCCGCTGGGCGTTGCGGTGGCGCGGATGATGCGCTCTTGTTCCACCTTGCGCTTGAGTCCGGCCAGGGTGTCGGCGTCGCGCTGCAGGGTATGGATGGCCTGAGTCTGTTCCCGGCTTTCGTCGACCGTCAGGACCAGGCAGCGGTTGAGCAGTTCTTCGTCGATGTCGATGGCGGTTGTCGTCAGGAAGATCGCGGTTGGGCCTTCGACGTGGGCATTTTCGGTTTTTCGCCTGTTGTCGTCCTTGCCCGTGCTTACGTCAACTCCCCTTCCTGACTGCAGCAGCTTCAGCGCGTAGGAGGCTTTCTCCGCGCCTTCTTCCTCGACGATGGCCAGGATCTTGTGCTTCAGATCCGACTCGCCCAGGTAGTAGAGACTCTGCCCGGTCATGGCCGAGTATTTGGTTCGTTCCTCCTGCGGCATCAGCTCCAGGATCGCGTCCATCAGACTGGTTTTGCCCGCCGCGCTGGTCGACTGGATGATGATGGCCAGGGGCCGATCGAGCTTGCGCGAGACCGCCGCCAGGTAACCGGCCAGCTTGTTGGTTTCCTCGCCGATGACCCCGCAGGCGTCCAGGTCGCACAGGATGCGTTCGAGTAAGTGCGGATCACGCAGCAGCTCCAGGGCGCTCTTGCGTTCGTCATCGGTCAGCTTGGGTCCGCTCGGCTTGATCTGCAGATCCTCGCGCAGCCGCTTCTCCTGAAGGTTTTCCAGAGCGAGCAATACCTTGCCCAGGTCGCGCTTGAGCAGTTCGGCCTTCAGCCCTGTTTCCTCGGTCGCGGCCAGGATGAAGGCGTTTCGCTGCCGGGCCTGGTAAAGGTCGAGGTTGTCGACATGAAAAAGCCCTCGTGCATGACGCGCAGATTGATTTTCAAACCTCAAGGGTGCGGCGTTATGGGCCAGTCCGGCACCCGCAGGAGCGGTCCCTGATGTCCAGAGCAACGTTCACCGTGCTCTTTGACCTGCGCGACGATCGGGTTACTCGGCGTCGCCTCCTTCGTTTCGACCGAGTTCCTTATCCTTAGCAGCTAAAGAGTTAGCAGCTGGTCGGGTATCAGTACAGTATCTGACTTGTTGATACGGGAAGGTCGATCCCCTGCCAGCGCCTTCGGCGGACCTTGCGCAGGCTTGGCTGACTGCAGAACCAGCGGCAGGGATTTCCTGGCCGGTTGGAATCTTCGGGCGTATTCGTTGGGGTCCATGCCTCGGGGAAAACCGACCCTGATGGCAGTCGATGTTCAGTGAACCAGGCGGGCCGCGTCTCTTTCGGCCGCACGGTCTCCGGCTTCGTCCCCGTCGTAGGCGAGCAGCACACGCTGGGTTTTGCTTTGACGGAAGGCTTCCTGATGATCCTCGGAAAACCCTCGGTGCCCCAGATGCAGGCGACGTTGCGCAGTCCGGCGCACCAAAAGGTCAAGGTCGATGACTGACTCGGTCAGTATCACTTCGGGCGAATCGAAGGCTTGCGGGTTGAACAGGCCCCGATGCGGTCCGCAGGTGAGGTGGTAGACCCCGCTTGCCTGCTGGCCGACAGCGTCGACCGTAGACCTCGGTCACCTCGCCGGTTTTCGAGCAGACGGAAAGACGGCACAGCTGCTGAAGTGTTCGTGGCCGGATTGCCGGTAGAGCCGAGCCTGGTCAGACGTTGGCGCACTTCAGCGCCGTCGCGCCGGTTCTTCTGCGGCAGGCGAAGACCAAGGGTGCGGTCGGCAAGGCCGATCCGGAAGGTCTCGATCGCCTCTTGCGTGATGGTTCGTGATTGGAGGTAATCCAGGGCCGGTTTCGACTGCAGAAGCCGCTCGTGGTAATAGTCGAGCACCTGCTTGAAGAGGGCCTGGTCGTCGGCATCGAAGGCGACCGGGCTTTGCAGTTTGGGCACGGTCGAGACTTTGACGGTGGCGCCGCCGAAGAGTTGGGGACCCGATTCGCGCAGCAGCTCCACCGTGTGACGGAAGGACACCCCGTCGTGTTTCATCACGAAGTCGATCACACTGCCGCCTGCTCCGCAGCCCAGGCAATGGAAGAGGTTCTTTGACGGCGTGACGATGAAGGACGGGGAATCGTCCTGGTGGAAGGGGCAGCGCCCGATCAGGTCTTTTGAGCCATGGGCTTTTAGCTCGATGTTCTTCGAGCGAACCAGCGAAGCCAGGTCCACCTCGCGTTTCAGACGCTCAAGTTCCTCCTCGGGAATGCGGGCCATCGGCGTGTGTTCTCAAAATTGCGTCAAGTCTGAAGTTGCAAAATAAACTACGTTTTGTAAGCCTACGTTCTGTAGTCTTTGCAACCTCTAATTTTCCCAAAAATGAAAACCCTTCGTATAATGCCGCCCACGAACCCGTTTCTCATTTTGAGCAAAGATCTCGCACAACAGCTTCCCAGACGCGTCACCGAGCGGCGCAAGGCTGCCGGATTGACCCAGGCAGCGGTGGCCCAACACCTCGGGACCACCGAGGGCCGATACGGTCACTACGAGCGAGGGTTCCGGCGATTTCCGGTCACGATTCTACCCAAACTGGCCGAGGCCCTCGGCTGCAGTGAGGCAGATTTGATCGGTTCAAGCACGGCTGAGCCAAGAAAGCGGGGACCGACCTCAAGAGCCGAACAGCTCACAGAGCGTCTGGGACGCCTTCCAAGGGCCAAACAGGCCATGATCCTGGACATGATCGAGGGAGCCATCGAAAAGGCCTCCTGAGGCGGATTTTGGGGGTCTGCCGGGACCCCCCGTTTTAGGGTGGATTTTCGGGGGATTATTCCGGATTGACCGATTTTTCGTTAAGTCACTACTCATCAGCACCTTAGTGGTATTTGGTCGAAAAACCGCGTTCAGATATGTGCTATAAGCTAAAGGGAAG
Organism: Opitutaceae bacterium; assembly: GCA_041395105.1. Taxonomy (NCBI): domain Bacteria; kingdom Pseudomonadati; phylum Verrucomicrobiota; class Opitutia; order Opitutales; family Opitutaceae; species Opitutaceae bacterium. The sequence goes on from JAWLBB010000002.1 coordinate 1,127,123, forward strand.
CACCCGAACCGGACCGCCGCTTGCGCGGCGTTCCGCTCCGTCCTCTACCCCAGGCTGGTGGAATAGATGCCACCTCAGCCGATGGAAAAAACAGAAGTTGGTTCCTATAGTGCGGATTCAGTCACTTCGTTGATTCAAATGCCTCAACAACTGAACATTGTAACTTTCTGCAAACTTGACGGCCTGTGCGACAACCCGAGCCTGTATCTCTGATTCGATATCATCAGACGTCCAAGAAAATGACCTTTAGTCCATGCTGCTCAATGCGTGGATCCTCCGCTGTCAGGCCAGGTATCGATATTTCAACACCCATAACTCCGACGAACCGGAAATCTCCGTTTTGACACGCACTAGTAGCCAGTTTCCTCGGATCAACTATTACTCAGGGCTTCCAACTGATCGTCCACTGAGTTCGGTTCAGGGGTAACCTCGAGGGTCTTCTGATCCCAAAACGAAACAGTTCCAGTAATACCTGTTGAGCAACCAAACAAAACGCACGCGACTACAGAAAATAAGGCAGTTTTCATTCTTCCTTCCACTCCTCAATAAACACTCTCTTTCGTTCAACATCCCTTCGATATCGATCCCACCAATCATCATTAGAATACGTCTTGGAAATCCGACACCCGTGCTAAACACAATGTGGCTCTCTCCCCATTCCGGGTAGACTGGATAGCCACCGTAAGTCCGTCTCTGGAGGCCCTTCAATCCATGCTCGGAAGTTCGCTGCCAAGATATTCTGAACGAGCGCCACATTCATGGGATCACTGATCTGCAGTAACACGCCCAAGCTCGTGCCCGATAATTTCGGCTCCCGAATGCGACCCTGATGCCCATTCCAAGGCCCGGGCTATACAAAGAATGATCCGGATTCAGTTGCAGTGTCCGGGTTCCACGATGTCCCGTAGCGACCTCAAGATCCGTATCCAGGACAATGGTCAAACCCTCAGCAATTATGTTGTTGATCATCGCCCTTCCTAGATCGCCACCGTAGAGTCCAATCTGGAGGAGATCATCAATAACTCGGTCTATTCCACTCTCAAGGTTACCTTCAAAAACTACTGCCTTCTCTATTCTAGAACGCAACTCCCCCCTTTGGGCCTCTTCAACCTCAACGCCTTCGGTCTTTGCGCTATGCCGCAAGGTCATCGGCCGGCCCAGCGTATCCCCTCTGGAAGTGTATCGCTCGAAGGCCCGCCAGGTCTCCCTGTAGGTCGGTTCGTTCAAAAGCGGTCTGTCCGGGCTACCGCTGAAGATCTTGCTGAGAACGTAACCGGCAAAGTAGACCAACTCGGCAGGAGGAAACACCAGACCCAAACCACCATCGGGCATTAGTCCCAAGTAATCCCAGTCATCCACGGGCCCATTCCGGCAGTAGGCGTAAAGATTGAGTCCCCCGTATTCCCCGATCGGGTCTCGGGTAATGAAACGTCCGAGCCTGGGGGAATACATCCGGTGGTTGTACTGGTAGAGCCCGGTATACTCGTCACAGTACTTGCTGGCGAAGCGGATCGGGTTGTCCTGAGCGTAGGTGCCCCCGGTTGGATTGGCATAGCCCAGCAGTTCCCCGAATGCGCTGTAGGAATAGACCGCCTCCAGCGTGCCGTCGCCGGCATCGATGAGGCCCTGCACATTCCCATTGGCGTCGTAGAGGGGGATCTGGTGGTTGGTTCCGTCCGTGGTCAGCAGCAGGCCGCCCACCCCGCCGCCACCGTGGACGGTCCCGGTCACGTCCAGACCCCACATGTAGGAGCGGACGGTCGGGTAAGCGGTCCCGCCCGGCATGGCGTCAAATTCGGCCACCGGATGCCAACCGTCATAGGCAATACGGATGTCTCCAATCAGGGTCAGGGTCACGTTCCTAGTTTCAATTCGAACCCGGCGCCCCATGTAATCGTAGGTGTAGAAGGTAAACAGCAACGAGTCATTGCGAATCGCCGAGATCATCCGGTTCTCGGCGTCGTAGGAGTAGGCCCAGGTCCCATCATTGGTGAGGTTGCCATCCAGATCGTAGGTGTGGGTCGCGCCCGAATACGTGATCTGGTTGAGCGAATTGATTGTGTTGTTGGACCAACTGCCTCCATCGGCCTTTTCCTTCTCGCGGTTGCCCTGAGCATCATAGCCCCAGTCGTAGAGCCGGTCAACCCAGGAACTCCCGTTCCAAAGGCCCTTCTGGGCATCGGCTCCAATCACCTCTCCTTTTGCGTTGAGCTCATAGTCGTCCAGCAACGACGAACCGCCCCGTTGACTGGCGATGCTTCCTGTGATGGTCCGGTTGATGTTCTGCTCGGCCCAGTCGTAGTTGTAGGCAAAGGTCGCCAGATTTGTGGAGCCCCACTTGTTCTCGACGGAATCGATCAGGTTACGCCACTGCTGGTGGTTGATGTTCCGTTCAAAGTCGAAATCGTACCCGTAGATCTTGCTGATCAGATGTGAACCCGGCCGGTAGTTATAGGTGAACAAACGCCAGATTTTTCCAGGCCTGTGCCCGGCAACGTTCCGAACAAATCCGGAAGCCCCTCCGTAGTAGTAGCGCGACTCGACGGCTTCGTCCGTATCATTGCCCCAGCCGACGCTCATCGAATAAAGCCGACCTTTGCTATCGTAGGAACGCCACAGGCCGCGCCCGTAGCCTCCGGTTACCCCATAGTGCCCGTGACTGTACCATTCCCATGCCTCCTGAAGGTCGTTCGTTCGATAGGAGAACGTTCGACCTCCAGTGGCATCTGAAATCGCGTTAAACTTGCCGGTTCTCCACGCATTCGCCCCGTAGCTGGCGTTGTAATAGTACTTCACATCGGGAGTCGAGTCGGAGTAGTCGATCATCTTCAACTCGCCGGTCATATACGCCTGGGCTCCGATATCCGAGTCGATTCCAATCGCGTCGTAGTATTTGTAGTTGGTTACGACGCCTCTGGCCCAAGTCCGCTTCGAAACCTGACCCCTCTTATTGTAGCGAAACTGGACAGTTCGGCTCTGAGGATCGGTCTTGGAATAGACGACGCCGGTGCGCTGGGCGCCACTCACATCGCCCGGTATGTCGTAGCTCCAGGTCGTCTGGTCATACGAAGAACCTCCGCCCGGCCACGAAGCGGCGTTCCAATTGACCGTTTCGTCCCGGAAGGTCCGCATTGCGGTTCGCCACCCGTATCCGTTGTAGACGTACTGAACCGGTTCGAGATCAGAGCCCCACTGATACTCGATCTGCCCGCGGCTGTTGTACGCGTATCTCTTTGTCTTCCATAAAGTGCTGTCGCTGATCTCGTCGACTGTAACCCGACCGGCTTTGTCATAGTAGGTCTTCTGGAACCCACTTCCTCCAAGATAGAGGTTCTTTCGGTGCTTTGCCAGACGCGTCCCCGGGTAGTACTCCAGCTCGACGTAGGTATTGTCTCCTACCGAAGCGTCCTGTCGGGTCGTTTTCCTCTGGATCCTTTCGTAGTTGTCATAGAGATACGTGATCTTCGCATTGAACGTGCTCGTCTCGCTTTCGAGAAGTCCATTGACCGTGATCGAAACAGCTGTGTTGGTGGCGCCTGGATAGGTAGTCGTCGTAGTCAGCCTGCAATTGGTGCGATCCAAGGTCACGATCTCCGTCGTCACCTGCCCATTCGGGTCCGTTGTCTGCGTTTCGGAGCGCAGTGTTGAGGTGCGTCCAGTCAACCTCGTACGAACCGTAGAAGAGACACCGTTAATCGAATCAGTCGTGCTGGTTAGCTTGGTCTGGGTCACCGTGCTCCACCAGTCGCCACTCATCTGCTCAAAATACTCATCGCGTGTCGTTACACGATCGACGCCCAGAAGATCAAGGGAATTGTTCTGATCCAGATCCATGCCTTCGCGGATCAGTTTGCCCTGCGCGTCGTAGACCCAGCGATGTGCGGCCTGGATCCAAGCCCAGCCCTCGTCCTTGAGCTGGCGCAAATAGAGCTGGCCCGCTGAGTTGTAGAGATAGTGATTCTTGACGTGGCCACCCGCCGGGCTGGGTTTCAGGTCCTCGTTCACCCTTCCGAGCCAGTCGAAGTAGGTATCGTGCCATCCGTCTCCGCTCACGGACGTTGAGAGGCGCTCCTGCCTGCGAAGGCGGCCGTCCGACTGCGCCCAGTAGTCGTAGTACTTATTGACCTCAGCGCTGCCGGTGATGCTCTTCAGGCGCCGGTCGTAGCAGGTCGTCCGGATCAGGTCGCTTCCATCTGGACGCAGTTCACGGGTCGCACGTGGATTGCCTCCATAGAAATACGAGTAGGTGGTCGCCGCGTTGACAGGGGAGGACCCGTCGACAACCTTCTCGACTCTTGTCGCAACGCGACCGGCCTTGTCGTAGGTATAGGAGGTAGCCAGGTCGGACGAACCCGCCGAGGTGCCCGAAGTGTTGCTGATCCAGGTGGAGGTCACCTGACCCGCGGGATCATAGGTCCACATCGTCCACAGATCTCCGCCACCGGGTTGGCCCGTCACCGTGGTGCGCTTCTGGTTCTTCTTGCGACCGAGTTCATCGTAGGTATGGACATGCTGGATGCCGTCGGCGTTGGTCTCCTGGGTGATCAGGAAGCCCTCTCCGTAGGTTGCGTCGTAGGTGGTCCAGTTGCCGTAGGGGTCGCCGGAATCGGCTGACTTCCAATAGGGAAAGGCCGCCAGACCTCCCTGGTAGGCGGTGATTTCACGGTCAACAATGTGCCAAGACGAATTGGCGTAGATCCGCTTCTCGACCCAGATGGGCGTGCCAGAGGATGAAAACACGGTCGCCTCCATCGTCGACTGGTCCGGGATCAGGTGGAAGCCAATTCCAGCAGTGTAGTCGGCCGAGGTCGAAATCTCGTACCCGTCGTAACTGGAAAGCGCCACGTTGCCACTCGAGGACGTCGTGCCATGGATCACAGCAACCATAAACTCCGTTCCGCCCGAAACTGCAGAGAAGGTGCGGTTGCTCGGATTGTAGGTCCCCCACTGGTAGACATAGGCCTCCATGGATCCGTCCGCGTGGCTGATCGAGTGGATCTTGCCCGGGAAATAGGTCGATTCGATCTGTTTGGTCTGATCGGTCGGGAAGTCCTCGGCGATGACTTCAGCCACATCGGCCCGGTAGGTCCGGGTGATCGTCTCAACCGAACTGCCTGAGTTCCAGTAGTCGTTGCGGGTCGCCACGACCACCGGCATGTCGTTGCGATCCTCGTTGGTGTTGTCGTAGGAAATGACCGTCTTGCCTGAGAGATACCCATTGCGATGGGTCAAAATGGTGGCCGGGAGCACGGAAGCTCCGCTGAAGTCGGTGGCATAGGTGTAGGTGACCAACTCGCAATTCGAATCGGTGGCTGATCCCGGAGCGGTCGGGCTGTCTTCGAAGGGGCGATAGACCTTCCAGATCTGGCCATTGCTGTAGTAATCGTACTTCTCCCAATACCCATCGGGTTCGACCTTGGAAACCACCTTCTTGTAGTTGCTGTATCCGCTGGTCTGCCCGTAATCGAAAGTCGTCTGAAGCGGGTTTGAGTACCCGTAGCCCTTGATGCTCTTGTAGAGCTCGCGGTCTCCCCAAGGGTGATCCTTGTACTCGTTAAAGGATTTCGCATAGACGTTCGACCCACCGTCTCTGACTTCGATCGTCTCCTCCTTGTCCGAGTTCGCATAGGTGATCCTGGTCTCGGCATCAGGCGCGCTTCCAACTGTCCGGTTGTTCCAGGGCACCACGGTCCACGTGCTGCCACTTTTTGTGATTTCCGTCCAGGAGGTTCGGGTACTCGGGAGGTGCCAGTAGCGGGTGATGCGAAGCTTGCTGATGGTTGGGTAGGTCGGGTTCTCAACCTTGTATTCAACGAAGGGGCTCTTATCGGTTTGATTGTAGGTGCCATTGGGGTTTTTGGGGCCAACCTCAGTGCGACCGTAGAACCGAATCCAGTAAGTGTGCGTACCCTCATACGCGTTGGGGTCTTTCTGAATGTCGGCGAGACACTCATTGGCGTAGACATGACGGAGGACGCCGCTTTGTTCGAGCACCTCGATGTCCGGATTGCTGTGGTCGTAGTAGAGCGCCGCCGGCGTGTAGGTGGTCGCGGTCAGCATAAGCTCGCGCATCTGGATGCTCCCGGCCGGATCGCCGTTGCGCAACTGGCCCATACCGACCGACCACACGATTCGTCCTGGACGAGGTTCGACCGCCTGACCGGCCGCCATGGTCACATTCGACTCGACCCTGAAGTCGAGAAATTGATAGGTTGTACCAGAAATCATGAGACGCTCGACGCCTTCCACAAAGACCGAATAGCCGGATGGCAGTTCGATCCGGATGTCACAGGAGGCCAGGAAGTAGGGGTCGATTGACAATTGATATTTCTTTCCGGGCTTCAGGTTGGCCGTTCCAGACAGTTCACTTGAGTAGGGATCACCGGTGTACCCAACTATGGTCTCCCCGTAGAGTTCCCCCGTGTCAACACTCAGATCCCCGAGCGATAGAAGAAGCTGTGCGATGCGGGGATCCGGACCACATGGATCATTCCAGCAGAGATTGGCTTCAGTTACATACTCTGCTGTGATTTCGACAGGAATTGTCACCGGGTCCAGCTGTGCCTGCCCGAAGGCCGGGGGACAGGCGACGACAGGCAAGAGTGCCGCGAGGGTAAGAAACGGTGGCTTCATCGGTGGGCAGGGGTTGTGGGTTGCGGGTGTGCGGGAAGGGTTGGGTGGGCTCAGGGGCTTGCGACCGGACGGTCCATGGCCCGCTCGAGCTCGACCAACCGCTCGTTTTCCCGCTGCTTGCGCTCGGATACCGCGTCGGCTATCGCGAGTTTCTGCAGACCCTCCCGGGCCATCTCGTCATCCGGGTCGAGGCGCAGGGCGTTTTCGTACCAGAGCCGCGCGCGGACCGCATCGCCCTGCAGATTCTGGTAGAGCTTGCCGAGCACCGCCGCCAATCGCGCCCTCTTCGCACGATCTGTCTCGGCGTCCATCGCAGATGAAATCCGATCTTCGGCTTCAGCGACGGCGTCCTCGACAAGATCGCCTCCAGATTCGTTGTAGATCCAGACCGCCAATTCGACACTGGCCCGGAACTCTCGTTCATCCCGGGTGGTCCCGATGCGTCCTGCCATCGCCCGTTCGGCAATCCATTCGCGAACGGCCTCACGTCCCCCGGTGCGAAGATCCGTCATCGAGGGGACGCTCTCGGCAGAGGAATCCTCGGCCCGCATCGAAAGCGGCACCACGGCCGCTATTACCAGATAAATGACAGACAGGATTCCGGATTTCATGGATTGAACGGGGTTGGGGGGGGGCAGATTTGCGAGTATCTCTCGAGACATAAATAAATCTAATGTATTGCGCGCTTCACATTAGATTTGATGAGTTTTGCCCCCCCCCCCTGAACGATGGCAAGAGAAAGATGAGGACATCCATGGGTTTTTTCGCGCACCTGATTTCCAGCATGGACCGCTTTTGCAGCCCAGTTTGGATCGGACTCAGCGAAACCGGAGCCTGGGCTTCCGCGGCCGACACGGAGGTCGGCTCTCTAAGGGGGACCTATCGGACGACCCTTTCGTCTCTCGAACGGGCGCACTCAATGGCGCCCGTTAGTGGGTTGAGGAAACCCCTACGTGAGCACCACGAGGGTGCCGCCGGAACATTGAATGCCCTCGGCGCCGTCTCTTGTCCAGGAACCGTCTACAATCCGGCGAGGCGGTGGGCCTGGCGGAAGGCGGCGATGATAAAGTCAATATCTTCGTCCGAGTAGAGGACCCCGACCGGAAGGACGACGCTTCGGGCGGTCACGTCATTGGTGACCGGGAAGTCCTCCGGCCGATAGCCGACCGCCGGCCAATCCTTCACCTCCCTGAACGGGGACGCCGCCGGATGATGGGCCTGGCGCTTGATGATGTATTCCCGAGCGTACTGGGCATAGGTGCCGGTGCGCTGGGCACTGGGAATGCCGAGCCGGCTCAGTTCGGCCGTGATCGCTTTGGCCGCTTCGGGAGTCGGCAGGCGCAGGTACATCTCGAGCCCGATGGCTCCGGCCGGATCCGCCATCGTGCGCTCCTCCACCCCGGGCAGGTCGAGGATGCCGGCAACCAGGCGGTCGTAATTGTGTCGGGTCTTCTCGATCATCCCGTCAAGCTTTCTCAACTGGGCGAGCCCGACCGCGGCGGTCAGTTCTGTCATGCGGAAATTCGATCCAAAGAACTGGATCTCCTTCGGTTCGATCTGTCCGGCATGAACCGGTCGGGCCTGGCCCACGTCGTGCATCCGGACCGCGCGCTCAAAGAGACGCGCATCATTGGTCACGACCATGCCGCCTTCGCCGGACGTCATCACTTTCATGAACTGAAAGCTGTAGATGCCGATATCGCCGATCGAGCCGACCCGGCGCCCCTTGTGGGAGGCGCCGACACAGGATGCACAATCCTCCAGGACGAGAATCTTCCGGCGGCGGCAGACTTCCATGATCGCATCCATGTCGCAGGCGACTCCCTGAAAATGAACGAGCAGGGCCACCTTGGTGCGGTCCGTCGCCAGGCGCTCGATCTCCGAGGCCGGAATGGTCATGGACTCATCGATATCCGCCAGGACCGGCGTGCCGCCGACCCGCACGATGGCCGAGACGCAGGAAATCCAGCTCCAGACCGGAACGATGACTTCGTCGCCGGGGCCGACTCCGAGTGCGGCGAGGGCGCATTCGAGGGCGGCGGTGCCGCTGGTCACGGCCAGGGCATAGCGCGAGCCCACCTTCTCCCGGAACTCCCTTTCCAGGGTCGCGGCCATGGCGGGTTTGTCCTGAGGGGTAAGGCCGTAATAGCGGAAAAGCAGTCCGCTCCGCATGACCTCGTTGACCAGGGCGGTCTCTTCTTCTCCGATCATACACTGCCCCATGCCGGGCGTCGGCAGGATCCGGGGCTCCAATGGGCCGACAGTCGATTGTGTCTGCATAACGTGGTGGTGTTCGATCGAACGGTTCACAGCGGCCGGGCACGACTGCAGTCTTGTCCCCCGCCTGATAACTATTTAGTTACTTTATACGTGACTCGAGAAAGAGGAGCAAGCCCCGAGGGTCGAATTCGAACGAATCGCATTTCGCCCAAGGCCGTCCTGACGCCCGCACTGGCGGCCATTGGCGAGCGTTACCGTCGCGAACTGTTCGAGGAGTATTTTCCCTTCTGGGATCGTTTCGCAGTCGACCATGAACGCGGCGGCTTCTTCTGCTGGCTGGATTACGACGGGCAGCGGGTCTCGGATGAGAAGTACATGTGGTACCAGGGACGCGGACTCTGGATCTACGCCCATGCCTACCGGTGTTTCGGCCATGATTCCCGATTCCTGGAAATCGCCCGGAAGACCTACGAGTTTCTCCTCGCTCACGGCCGGGATGAAGAGGGTCTCTGGCGCCGCTCCGTCGGTCCGAACGGCGAGCCGACCGAGCCCGCTGACGGGATGGGCTATGCCGGTATGTTCGTGGCCGAAGGGATGCAGGAATTGGCCCGGGCGACCGGTGACGCGACCGTTCTGGAAAACGCCCTCGTCGCCTGCCGGCTTTCGCGGCGTCTCTTCGACGACCCCACCCGCAATGCCAAACCCGACTACCTCCCGGTCCATTATCCGGGTCTCCGGCTGCTCGGGCACGAAATGGTCCGGATCCGCTTTCTCACCCAGGTGCTCCAGCATCACCCGGACGCGGTCCTCCAGGCGGAACTTGCCGAGGCGGTGGCCCATGTTCTGGGTCCGTTTCATCATCCCCTCCATCAGCTGACTTCGGAGGCCCTCGATCATGAACGGCAGCGCCCGGCCGACGCCAACGAAGATTTCTTCCTTCTTGGCCACGCCATGGAGACGATGTGGATGATCCTCGACGCCGTACCCCTGCTGAAGGACCCGTCCATCCAGGACACGGCCATCCAGCGTTTCCGTCGTCACGGCGACGCATCCTGGGACAAGGCCCGTGGGGGCTTCCGGACTGCCGTCAGCCTATCCCATGGTCCCCTGCCCGGCCGCCTCCTCTGGCACCATGACGAAGCTCTCATCGGCAACCTCATGCTTTACGCGCTGACCGGCGAGGCCCGCGCCCTCGAGGAGTTCTTCCGTATCGACGATTACACGACAAAGACCTTCAGGGTTTCCGGCCGGTCGGGTCCGGTCTGGGCGCTCGAGGCCGACGACAACGGCCGTCCACCGGCCAGGGTCAGCCGGATGGGCAATTACCATCTGCCCCGGCGGCTCATGCTCTGCCTGGAGTGGCTGGAGGCGATTGAGCACAATCGACCCGCCAATCTCAAATGAACACTTCGACACAGACCCGCGACCGCGGGATGCCTACCAACGGGAGAGGCCGTTCTGAATGGTCCTGATAACAGGGATATTCGGGAGGGATCCTGAGTTGTCGCTGCGGCAGTCTCTTGCCGCAAACCCACGCTGATACGCCCCAAGAGACTGGGGCGACTACAACAGACAAAACTACGAACAGGAAATACCAGTTCTGAGCCAACGAATCGGCTTATCCTGAAGGCTGTCTCTTCCATCATGACCACCACACCATCTGAACTCCCGGTTGCTGAAGGCGGCGCCGCCATTCTGACCGAGCCTGTCCCCACCCGCGTTCGCTGGGACGAAGCCGAGCTGGCCAATCTGACCGCGATGATCGGTCAGTCCTCCCTGCTTTATTGGAATGGCCCCCAGACCAGGGCATTGCTCGAGGCTTTCAGAAAGCACTACCCGCTCAAATACTGCGCGCCCTGCTCTTCCGGAACAGCCGCCCTGCACATGGCGGTGGCGTCACTGGAAATGGCCCCCGGCGACGAGGTCATCATGTCGCCGATCACCGACATGGGTTCGATGATCGGGGTCCTCTACCAGCAGGGCGTCCCCGTCTTCGCCGACCTTGAGCCCCACACCTACAATATGGATCCGGCCGATGTCCGGCGGAAGATCACCGGCAAGACCCGTGCCATCATGGCCATTCACCTCGCCGGAAATCCTTGCCGCATGGATGAACTGATGGCCATTGCCGGAGAGCACGGTCTCGCGGTGATCGAGGACTGTGCCCAGACCTGGGGCGCCCTCTCCCGGGGTCGTCCGGTCGGAACCATCGGAACGCTCGGGTGCTATTCCTTCAACGACTTCAAACACATCAGCTGCGGCGACGGCGGCATGGTCGCCACCAACGATGAAAAGCTGGGGCCCGGCCTCCAGAAGTGGGGCGACAAGAACTACGACCGGGTGACCGGCAGCCGGATGCCCGAAGCCCTGGCCCCCAACTACCGGATCAGTGAACCGGAGTCGGCCGTCGCGGCCGCCCAATTGGGAAAACTGAAACACATCTGCGAACGGCGCAACGCCGTCGGCACGCGGATCACCGAGGCGATCGGCGATGCCCCCGGGGTGGTTCCTCCCGAGGTGGTTGATGGTGACTGGCACAGCTATTGGTTCTATATGCTGCGGATCGAACCGGACCGCCTGAAGGTCGATCGGGCCACCTTCGTCGCCGCCCTCAAGGCGGAGGGTTTGAGCGCCAGCGCCGGCTATATCCCGGCTCCGGTCTACAAGTATCCGGTTTTTGCCAACCACGCCTTTTTCGCCGGCCGCTGGCCGATCCGCGAACTCGGATTGACCGGCATGGACTATACGAAGGTCAGCTGCCCGGAGGCGGAGGCGATTCTCGACACCTGCCTGATCATCCCCGTCAACGAGGCCATGAGCGACGACTACGGCACGAAGTGCGGCCAGGCCATCCGACGGGTCGCGCGGTATTACGCGAAATAGGCATCAGAGACGCCTCATTCCACGGGATTTGTAGCCAGGACGGCACGGACCAAGGTCCGGCCCTACGGGAAAAACTCAACCGTCGGATCGAGGCGTAAAGCCTCTCCTACAGATCCTGTCGGGTCGGGGCGCAAAGCGCCTTCTACCGGGTCAGGCACGTTCCACTTCTTCCATCGCGACCCGGGCCCAGTCGTCCAGGCGCTGAGGATCATTGCGTACGGTTGAGATGTCCTTGAAGACCAATTCGGCAGTGGCGCCTTCCGTGGCCTCGAGAATGCCCCGGATCTGCCGTCGGGCCCGCTCGGGTGACCAGTCGTCGACCGCAACAAGCGCGGGATTGGGTTTGATCGAGAGGACGTATTTGTCCGCGCCCGCCTCCCTCGCCTTCCGGATATCGCACCGCGGGCTGAGGGAAAACTTGCGCAAGTTGGGGATGCGATCCAGCAGGTGGATCTTTCCATGCAATTGCTCGCAACACCCGTAGTAGTTCATGCCCCATCGTTCCAGCCACCGCAGTTCGTGCTTCAGGGAAAACTCCCAGTGCATGTCCGGAGAAACTTCCGAGAAGATCTGGGCATTCCCGCACCCCCAGATGTCCCGGCAACGGACAGGGTCGGCTTCGGCGCCCTTCCCGGTGAGATCACCAGTGTAGGCATAGGCACCCGACCCCACCCGGATATTGTCCACTCCATTGCCAAGGAGGCCCAGGGCCTCCACCTGGTCCAATTCGTGCATGGAGGCATCGACATAGCGACTGACCAGTGCGTTGACGAAATCGGGGGCTTCTATCATCGCCATCATCATCTCGGTCATATCCACCAGGGAGAAGAGGCGATCCCATGGGGTGAACCAGATGTGCTTGATACCGACGATCTTCACCGGAAGGATTCCCTCAAAGATGCCGGAGAGCACATGGAAACGGCGGGCTGTCTCCACGGCATCATAGGTCACCGTGGGCATCCGGATTTTCCCGATGTCGTCGGGCCCCCTGATCTGGGATTCCCAGTGATGCGCCTGAATGCCTCCCAGATCGTGCTGGGCGAGGGTCCGGTCGCGCGGAACCAGGCCGATGCCGGTGCTGTGCCAGACCTTGCGGCAGGGGATGTGATCATCGAGGATCATATCAACCGGAAAGTGCCTCCACTGGTAGAGCGTCCGGCGCAGCTCATCTTCCAGTTCCCGCAACCAGGGCTCGGTGCAAAGGCAGACCAACTCCTGACGATGGGGCCGCAGTTCGTGCCAGGGCACCTCGGTCAGCCAGACCATCTTGCGAACGGGATCCCGGTCGTTGTTCCGACGCCACATCTCGGCCTTGGCCGCGCGATCCTGCCGCATGACTTCCTCCGCCATCTGCCGACCAAGAGAACGAAGGATCTCCCGGTCCCTGAGGGCGGGCCCCGCTGCAACGTGCCCCTCTGCAAAAGGCCGATCGTGAATGGGAAAACCGGCAGGTTCAGACTTCATGATTCCAAATCTCTGAAACCCTAACACGGACTCCAAACCCCGAGCGACCTATTTCATCGCGCTCGGACAAATCTCATGCTGTTGATGAGGCGCAGGCATCGGGGCGCACGAATCAGGATTCCCCTGATAGCCTCCTGGATCCATCCATGATAACCTGAATCGAGTTCATGCCCTACCCGGATCCAATCCCCTGGCCCAACGATGAAGATGAACTCGTGATCGGCCGGCGTTTCGATCGGGTGGTCACGCTCATGGCCGATCGCCCCGCCCTCTGCCAGGATGGCCGGACCTGGTCCTACCGCGAATTGGCCGAGGCCTCGGACCGGGTGTCCGGACACCTGCAGGGAATCCAACCCGAAGGCCGGGTCATGGTCTACCTCGGCAATTCCTTTCAACATCTTGCAGTGGTCTTTGGCGCGTGGAAGGCCGGCTGGGTGACGATCCCGGTGGATCCACGCTACCCATCCGAACGCAACCGGCTGATCCTCGAGGATGCCGATCCTCACCTCGTCATCACCGCCCCCCACCTTGAGGCGGCCGCGCGCGAGCTCTTCGATCGACCGATCGACGCCCGCCCGATAGAGGCGTATGCGAAGACCTCCCACGGGACGCAACGGCCCACCGTCGCCCCGGACGACCCGTCGGTCATCCTCTACACTTCCGGTTCGACCGGATCGCCGAAGGGCGTCCTGCACACCCATCGCTCCATCGCCCACATGGCGAGGAGACGTACCCGGATACTCGAGACCAGGCCTTCGGACGCCTTCACCCTCTTTTACTCGGCCAGCGTCATGGGCGGGCTTTCCGCGGTGACCTATGCCCTCCTCAGCGGGGCCAGCCTCCACCCGAGAAACTTCAAGGCTGAGGGCTTCAACGGCTTGGCGGACTGGTTGCGCGAACACCGCATCACCATCTGCCACAGCGTGACCTCCCTCTTCAGGGAAATCATCAACCAGGTCGCACCCGGCCAGGAATTCCCCGACCTGCGCATTGTCGTCCTGGGCGGCGAACAGGCCTATCGACGTGATATTGAGGGCGGGCGACGGGTCTTCGGAGCTTCCAAGCGCTTTCTCTGTGGACTCGGATCAACCGAAATCAATTCGGTGCGGGTCTTTCCGATCGATGCGGACACCGAGCTGCCGACCGGCCGGATCCCCTTCGGCAGGGCGGTGGAGGGGGTCGAGGTGATTCTGCTGGATCCGGAGAAGCGGATCTTGACGCCTGGAGAGACAGGGGAGATCTGCATCCGCAGTCGCTACCTTTCCTGTGGATACTGGAAAAAGCCGGAAATGACCGCCGAGAGATTCATCCCGGATCCGGAGGGTGGCGGGTCTTTGCTCTACCGGACCGGCGATCTCGGACGTCTCGATGCCGACGGCTGCCTCCACGGGGCGGGTCGAAACGACGATCTGGTCAAGGTCCGGGGCTTCCGGGTTGAGCCGGGGGAAGTCAACGCCCGCCTCCTCGCCCAACCCGGGATCCGCGAGGCCTGCACCGTTGCCCTGACCCGCAGCTCCGGGGAGGTCTTCCTCGCCGCCTACTACGTGACCGACCCGGATCAACCCATTTCCGGTCCCGGACTTCGGACCCGGCTCCTGGCGGAACTCCCCGACTATATGGTTCCCGAGAGGCTGGTCGAACTGGAGGCCCTCCCGCGCACCGTCAACGGCAAGATCGACTCGAAGGCACTGAGAACGGCGGCCCCACAGGCTGAGGAGGAGGCTCAACCTGCGAAAACCCGGACCGAGAGAAACCTGGCCGAACTCTGGTCTGAGGTGCTTGATCGGGACTCGGTGCCCGTGGACGTCGGCTTCTTCGATCTCGGAGGCACCTCGCTGACCGCGATCCGCCTGTTGGCCTCAGTGGAGCGGTTCTTTCAACGGCAGATCGCCCTGTCCATTCTCTTCGAACACCCGACCATCCAGAGCCTGGCCCGATACCTCGACCGAAGTTCCGACCGGACTATTCGATCCGGCCTGATTGCCGTCCGGCCCGATGGAATCGGAGACCCGCTCTTTCTGGTCGGCGGCATGACCGGAGAGATCTTCTTCTGCCGGCAGCTCATCCGCCACCTCAAGTGCGCCCGCCCCCTCTTCGCCCTCGAACCCGACACCCTGTCCGGCCGGCGAACCGAACATACCCGAATCGAGGAAGTGGCCCGGTACTACGCCGAAATCATCGGCCGCCACCAACCCGGGGGGCCCGTGACCCTGGCCGGCTATTCCTTTGGCGGAACCGTTGTCTATGAACTGGCGCGCCAGTTGACGGCCGCCGGCCGTGAGGTGGTCCAGACCATCCTCTTTGACTCCGCCCCTCCCCGTCTGCACCCGTCGGTCACCCCGTGGAATTCGGGGCCATCAGACGCCCCACCCGGACCCGTTGAAAGCCGGCCCGGACCCCAACGCCCCTCCCCCCTCCGGTTTTTCACGTTGAAGTGGTGGATGCGCGGTCGGGCAGAATGGCGCCGTTGGTCATGGCGGATGAAATACGTCCGCCTTTACGAACTGATGCTCCGCCTCCGTCTTTCCCCACCGGTCTCATGGCGGCGCTGTTATGCGTATTGGTCCACGCATTACATGGGCCGGCGCTACCGGGCAAAATCCTACCCCGGACCAATCATTCTGTTCCGATCCGAAGCACGCCGGGACCAGGGCGACCAGGGCTGGCGCGAACTCTGCGGTGACTCCCTCCGATTGATCAAGGTTCCGGGGGATCACGGTTCCATCTTCCGGGAACCCGACGTCCGGATTGTGGCCCGCGAACTGGACAAGGTGTTGGATGGGAGATGGCAGATGGCAGATGGCAGATGGCAGATGGTAGATGGTAGATGGTAGATGGTAGATGGTATTTACCGACGATCGCTGCGCGCCGTCTTCTTCATGGAAACGAATATGGCCGTGAGTTCGTCTGCTTCAAGCTGAAGGGACTTCAGACGTTCTGCCGGGAGCAGACTCCCCCGCTCGATCAACTCCAGCCAGAACCCGGATTCGTCTGCTTCCTCCAGCACGATCCCGATCTTGTTGGAAAAGTCCGCGTGCGATCGTGCGCGTTGCGCTGCGCGGTAATTCGAGGCGACCGACGAAGAGCTACGGACCAATTGTCCACCGACATTCCGTCCAGCAGGCGTGCCGGGTAGTTCGTCAACCAGTCGCATCACCCGCAATGCGAACTGCATGGTTCGTTCACACATCTCTTCAGGTGTCATACCCGAAACCATGCCCTTTCAAGGTCGCCGATCAACATCTCCCATCTTCCATCTTCCATCTCACATCTTCCATCTCACATCTTCCATCTCACATCTTCCATCTCACATCTTCCATCTCCCATCTTCCATCTCACATCTTCCATCTCACATCTCCCATCTCCCCTTCCTCATCCCTTGACTCCGCCCAGCATGATTCCCCGGACCAGGTAACGCTGGAGGAAGACAAAGAGGATGATGAGGGGAACCACCGACATGGTGACGGCAGCCATGAGCAGATGGGGCGACTGGCCGCGCTCCGAGTCGAAAAAGAGGAGCCCGACCGGAAGGGTGTAACGTTCGACACTTCGCAGCATGACCAGGGGCCAGAAGAAGCTGTGGTAATTGCCCATGAAGGTGAAGATGGTCAGGGTAATCAGTCCGGGGCGGCTGAGGGGCATGATGACATCCCAGAAGACCCGCCACTTGGAGGCGCCGTCGATCTCCGCCGCTTCATCGAGGGACTGGGGGATGGTCAGCATGAACTGCCGCATGAGGAAGGTGCCGAAGGCACTGAAGGCGGCCGGCAGGATCAGGCCCGGGAGCGTATCCACCAGTCCAAGACGCACCATCAGCTGGTAGTTGGGGATGAGCATGACCAGGCCCGGCAGCATCATCGTCCCGAGGTAAAGGAGAAAGACCCGGTCGCGCCCCGGCCAGTCGAGCCGGGCGAAGCTGAAGGCCGCCATCGAACTGGTCGTGACCTGCAGAAAGGTGACCCAGGCCGCCACGAAGAGACTGTTCCAGAAGAAGCGGGCGAACGGGATGACCGAAAAGACTTCGCCGTAGTTCGACCATTGCCAGATCTGCGGAATCCACCAGCTGGCCCCGACCTCGGCCAGGGGTTTCAGGCTGGTCAGGACCATCCAGATGAACGGCACCATCATGATCAGTCCGAGAAACGCGAGAAGTGCATGGTGCAGGGCCCACCGGGCCTGGCCTGGCTCGGATCGTGGTCTGCGCGGATGCACCATTTCGTCCCCGTCAGTCATTGGTGTAGCGGCTGCCGAACTTGAAATTGATCGCGGTCACCGCAAAAACCAGGGCAAAGAGCGCCCAGGCCACGGCGGAGGCAAAGCCGAGACGCCCGGTCTCGAAACCCTCGATATAGACAAAGTAACTCAGGGTGGTGGTGGCCCCGGCCGGTCCGCCCTGGGTCATGGTTCGCGCCATCTCGAACCCGCCCTGGAGTCCCTGGATGATGCTCATGATGAAGATGAAAAAGGTGACCGGTGCCAATTGCGGCCAGGTCACGTGCCAGAAGCGCTGCCGACCCGAAGCCCCGTCCATCGAAGCCGCCTCATAAAGTTCGGTCGGTACATTGGAGAGTCCGGCCAGGTAGAGGATCATGTTGTTCGAACCGATCGCCGCCCAGAGGGCCATGATCATGATGGAGGGCTTGGCCCAGTAATAGTCCGCCAGCCAGAGTGGGGGCTGCAGGCCGTCCGAGGCCATGGAAGGAAGTGCCCCCCCCAGGCGGGCCAATCCGATCAGGGCAAGGACGGAAACGGTGGTGAGAAGACCGAGCAGGACCGTCCCGCCCAGACCGCGATCGGCGAGGGGCCTCCGCCTCCCCCGGACCCGTGCCTCGGGGCGGACCCACAATCCGGCAAGAAACCCCACTGCGGGAAGCCAGCCGAAAGGGCCGGGAACCCAGCGGATGGACAAAAGGCAGATGATCGAGGAGGCGACGGAAGAGAGGAGGAGCGCCAGCCAGCCGGTTTCGCCCCCATACCAGTTCTTCAGGCTCCAGCGGACAAACCGCCGGACCGTTTCCGCCGCGAGCAGGAAGAGCAGGACGGGGCCAAGGGTGAAGGCCCATTCGGGCAGGCGTCGGACCACCCACGCGACTCCACGGAGGCAGGGCTCGAGGAGCGCATTGACCGGCCCGGCCTGCGGATCGTAGAGCTTCTTCCAGAGGACATAGGTGGCCACGCCGGCCGTGAAGTGGGGGGTGTAGAAGAGGGTTCGGTAGACCGTATTGCCGGTCAACATGCCGCCGGCCAGGATGCTGAGGAAGAGCAGCAGAAGGAACCATCCGATCGCGGGAACGGAAAAGCCGGAAAGCCCGAGCACCGCCAGGCTGACCAGGAGCACCGATCCCGATATCACGAGGGGCCGGGTCCGCCAGCCCGGACGGCGCTTCATCGGCGAGGAGAGCAGAAGGGCAGCCCCCAGGCTTCCGGCGATGGCAAACGGGATCCCCATCATCAGGAAGAGCGTATTGCCGAGAAACTGCCGGAACTCGGGATGCCCGAGAAGCTCGCGAAAGTGGGACAGCCCGACAAAGACCAGGGGTTCCCTGCGGAATATATTGTGCAGTTGCAGGTCCCAATTGGTGAAGGCGAAGGCGAAA
Source organism: Opitutaceae bacterium (assembly GCA_041395105.1). NCBI lineage: Bacteria > Pseudomonadati > Verrucomicrobiota > Opitutia > Opitutales > Opitutaceae > Opitutaceae bacterium. The sequence goes on from JAWLBB010000002.1 coordinate 1,145,920, forward strand.
CTGATGATGAGTGGCGCCAGGGTGAAGACGAGGAAACCGACGAGGTTCGGACCGATGAAGGCCAGCCCGACGAGCAATCGCCGGCGCCGGCGCCAGACCAGACCGGATGCATCTTGCGGAGCCGCGTTCACGGATGCCCTCCGGCCCGCGTGAAATGAGTCTCCGGGTTCTGCAACAACGACAGGGACGTCCGGATTCTGCCTGCGGCGGCCCGGGCCTGTCCCGGCCGCGCCATGCGCAGCCAAAAGGACCGCCCTCCACCGGGTTCCAGATGGAGGGTCGTGCTCCAGCGCGACCGCCAACGCCTGGAGAAGGTGTTCACTTTCATCTGATCTGCCGCCCTAAAACTTGCCGGTACGGGATTCAAAATGGGTGGGTTTGCCGAGCAGCCCCCCTCCTCGCTGAAGGTATTCCGCGATCCAATCGATCATCTGATCGACACCGATCGTGACCGGCCCGAACAGATCGATCGAACGGGAGGCATTGGCCAGCCAGCAGACATCGCTCTCTTCGCCGGTAAAGACCGGCTCCCGTCCGAGGACCCGACCGAAAGCTTCCGCCAGGTCGCGGACCCGCAGGATATCCGGACCGGTCACGTTGAGAGCGGCCGGCGGGCTTGCGGCCACCCCGAGGCATTGGATGGCGCGGGCGACGGCCTCTCCCTGCCAGATCAGATTGACGTAGCCGGCACTGATATCGACCGGCTCCCCCTTCAGGACCTTCGTCCCGATGTCAACGAGCACGCCATAACGCAGCTCGACGGAATAATTGAGCCGGTAGAGGCAGACGGGGGTTCCGAACCGGTGGGAGAAAAAGGAGAAGACGCGCTCACGGCCGATGCAGGAGGCTCCGTATTCACCAAGTGGTTCCACCGGGGTATCCTCGGTCGCACCACCGCTCGCCACCGGGACGAACGGATAGACACAACCCGTGGAGAAGGCAACGATGGTCGCCCGGGCATAGCGTTCCGCCACCAGGCCGGGGATCACCGTATTGGCATGCCAGGTCAGATCCGGTCGATCCGACGTCCCGAACTTCGTTCCCGCCAGATAAAATACATTGGGGGCGTCGGGCAGGCCGGCCAAAGCGACGCGATCCGAAAGATCGCAGGGACGGGTTTCGATCCCGAACGCTTCAAGATTTGCCCGACTGGAAGCCTGGCTGAAACGGGAGACCGCGATGACGCGGTCGGTCCGGCCCAGTCGATCCAGGGCCCGCCGCAACATGAGGGCGAGGGTCGTGCCCATTTTGCCCCCGGCCCCCAGGACGATGAAGTCACCGGGACGTTCTTGAACCGCGCTGATGGCCCCGGCGGTGGGCGCGGCGAGGAACTCCTCGACCGCAGGTAAATCAAGCGGCACCGTCATGAAATTCAGGGTGACTCAAAAGGATTGTAACCAAACAGTTACCTCGCATCATGCGCAAGCACTATATGATTGAACGCACCGGGAAGACGGACACCAGGGGCCGGATCCTCTCCGCCGCGATGGACCTGTTTGCCGCCCACGGTTTTCACGGCACCACCGTCGATGCCATCGTGCAGGCCGCGGAGGTGAACAAGCGGATGGTCTACCACTATTTCGGCAGCAAGGAGAAGCTCTACAAGGCCGCCCTCGTCGAGATCTACAAGCGCCTCAGTCTCCTCGAAGTGGAGACCTTCCGGCACTCCGATGATATCGAGGAGAATTTCCGTGAGATCGTGGCCCTCTACTTCGATTTCCTCCGGGCCAATCCCGACTTCACCCGTCTCGTCCTCTGGGAAAACCTGAACGAAGGGCGCGGTCTGAAGAGCGCCAGACCCCAGCTGACCAAGAATCCGGTCCTCCACCTGCTCGATCGGGCCCTGAAGCGGGCCAAGGCCAAGGGCGTGGTCCGCAGGGAGATCCATGCCCGACACCTCCTGATCCACCTGATCGCACTCTGCCAGATCTACACCTCGAACCGACACACCCTTTCACAGGCTCTCGGGATGGACCTGGGTTCTCCACGGGTCCTGCGCGAGGGTAAGAAGCAGGCCATCGATCTGCTCCTGAACGGGATCATGGCCTGAGAGACCGACCTCTGCCCTCCGACCTCTGCCCTCTGCCAGTCAGCAGATCCGGCCGCGCTTCCCGGCCAGGCCGTGCCCCGGAGGGTTGGCCCCGATCCAGCGTTCGTCGATCGCTTCCGAGGCCCGCTGATAACGGCTGTCGGTTGAAAGGCGGATCCGGTTGGTGCGGTTGTCGAGGCTGGCATGGACCAGGTTCATCCCGAAGGTCAGGAAATCCCCGGCCCGGTACTCCGTGGTCAACCAGCGACCTCCCAGGCTGGCCCGCAGAACGGGGGGATTGTGGGAGAGGGAACCCGAGAAGACCCATTGCTCGTTCTTTGCCTTTTCCACCTGGTCCGGACGATTTTCACAGAACTCGTCCACATCGCGCTCGAGGTAGTTCTTCAGGCGATCGGATTTCTTGTGGGAGTCCTCCAGGATCATGAGACCACCCAGCTCGAAGGAAACGTCGCCGTAGGGGATCCAGCAGGTCATGTGCTGCTTGGTCCCCCGCCCCATGTAAACGAGATCGCAATGGGGATTGGTTCCCTTGCCCGGACCGATGGCCCGCAACCAGGTGTAATCGTAGTGGCGGATACTCTCTCCGAAGAAACCGGTGTAAAAATCGATCAGGCGCCCCGAATAGATCAGCTTCTTGAGCTTGTCGTTCTCCCGGGCCAGGTCCGGCTTGAAGGCCGTCCGCTTTTCCGGATGAGCCACCCCCTCAAATGTCGGGTAATCCGGGTGCAGCAGGCCCTGCTCCGCCAGGCGATCGGTCAAGGTCTTCCGGACCTCGAGAACCTCCTCCCGATCGAGGTAACCCGGCAGATAGAGGTAACCGTCCTCCTGAAACCGCGCCCGCAACGCATCAAAATCGTCGGCCACATCCGTCGATTCGCGGAGCATTCCGAATACGGAGGGATCGGTATCGAGCTGATGTCCGTAGGAGAAAATGGGGGGTAAGGTGGCGGTGCTCATGATGGATATTAGAAACGATTCATATTAGCATAAGAATCTGGACAGTGAATGGCGGAAATGGGAAAACCCATGTAAAATCTGGTCAGGACATGCACCTTCCCGAAAACTTCGAATCAACGCCGTGGCTGGAAAGTCCCCTCAGGACCCCGGTGGGCACCCTGCTGCTGGCCGGCACGCTCCGCAACAGTCGCGGGATTGGTAGCGGGCGCATGCGAATTCTGGGAAGCCATGCCCTCGTTCTGCTCCTGCGCGGAAGCGGTCGCTACCGCGACGCCCGCGGCGAGCGGGCGCTTCTCTCCCCCGGCGATGTCATTCATGTTTTTCCCGAGCTGCCCCACGCTTATGGGCCCGGTCCCGAGGAGGAGTGGGACGAAATCTACGTGGTCTTCGAAGGCCCCGTTTTCTCAACCCTGCGCCAGCACGGCCTCCTCTCCGGCGACCGGCCGGTTGACCGGTGTCCTTCGGTGGTCGACGCCTACGCTCAGCTCAAGGCTCTCTTCGACCCGCCGGAACGCCAGGGCCCGCTCAATCCGATGAAGGCCCTCGGCGGTTTCCTCAGCTTTCTCTTCGAAACCGCGGGAAATCCCGCCTCCGGCCGCTCCGGTCCGGAGGAAGATCCCGTGATGGCCATGGCGATCGGCCTCCTGACCGGTCCGCAGGAAGGGCGGTGGCTGACCACCGCCGAAACCGCCCAACGGGTCGGCCTGTCGGAGGAAACCTTCCGCAAACGCTTTGCCCGGGCAGTCGGCCTTCCGCCCGCCCGCTTTCAGAAACAGAAGAAGATCGAACGGGCCTGTGCCGCCCTCTACCACGGACCGCGCAGCCTCAAGCAGCTCGCCGCAGACCTCGGGTTTTTCGACGAATTTCACTTCTCCAAGGCCTTCAGGCAGGTCGTCGGGCAGCCCCCCTCCACCTATCGCAGGCGACTGGCCGGCGAATAACCCATCAACCGGGATTTCAGAATGATGAGCGAAGACGACGAGGCCGCACCGGATCCCGGCGATCCTTACTTCCTTGTCCCTGTTTCCTGATTCCCTGCCAGCGTGACCAGTGGTTCGATCCGCCAGATGATGTCGCGGTCAATGCGCGGCGGGAGGTGACGGTACTGCTCGGTCAGCGCGATCTTCTTCCGGAGCAGCTCACCGAAGTTCTCGCCATAGACAAAACCGTTTTCGCCGACATCGGAGATGATCATGAACTCCGTCCGGCCGCTCTCCCAGAGTTCGAGGAGTCGCCGGGTATTGGCCAGTTCAAGATCGATGGCATCCTGGACGATCTTCACCCGCGCCTGTTTTTCGACCTCGTCGTCGGATTCGAGATACCCATGGACTCCCTCCACCCAGGCGCAGACATTGCGGACGGTCATGGCCCAGCACCGGTAAGCGGTCAGCCGATCGAGCAGGTCGGCGAGAACGGCGACCGCCCTGGCGTCATCGGCGGCCTCGGCCTGCCTCAGGGCCTCTCCGGTCTCCTCGAGCACCGCATCGACACGGGGGAAGAGATTCCGGTCGAAGGCATCGATCTGCTTTCGGGCCGGCCCCTTCTCGACCAGCGCAAAGAGGACGTCCCTTCCGAAATCATTGATCGCGGGATTGTTGGGCTGCACGCACTCGAAACGCTCGTAGTAGGCGCGATCCTTCGACGGGATGGCCTCGATGTCCGGGACAAACGGCCGGTCCCAGGTGCGTTGCCAGACAAAGCCGAATCCGGTGTAGTGGAAAACGTGAGGCTGGTAGCCGAGCGCCTCCTCAAAATGCGCCCAGAGCCGGCTGACCGTCGGTCCGAACACCTCTCCCGCCCAGCGGACCGCGCAGGACTCGAGGATGTCCTCAACCGGTCGCGTCCTTTCAAACTGAAAGGCACGGATGACCTCGGCGTTCGGCCACCAGGGCGCCTTGATGGTATTGAGCAGACCGCCGAAGGCGCTGACCTGCCGGATGCCGGTTTCGGCCATGCTCTTGAGGCGCGCATGAAGCATCCGGGGAAACGGAATCCCCAGCAAGGGTTCGTGATTCCAGACCCCGCCGGGCGCATACTGGATCACCGGCTCGACTCCGCCCGACCGCATCGACGCCAGCACCTCCTTTTCCTTCGGGTCCATCCAGGTCTGGAAGAACATCCCGGCGATCCCGGTCTGCTCCGGATAGTGCGGATGGGCGTAAGGCAGGCTGTAGCCCCGCACGAGCAGGGAACCCGCCTCGAAGTCCACCCCGTTCCCCAGACCCTTCATGATGGTGTCATGCTCGACCTTGAAGGGCTCGATCCGCAGGAGCACCCGAAACTCCGGGTTGATCTCGGCAGCGGAATCGCGCAGGAGATGGAGATAGCGCACGACACTCTCGCCGGCGACCTGGGCGATCTTCTCGTGATTGCGCCATTCCCGGATCATGTAGGGACCACCGTTGCGTCCGACGTAAAGCGAGGCGGTGTGTTCGAATCCTGAACCGCTGTCATTCGACCAGACCGAGAGATAGGCCAGATCCGGGACCTGCCGCATCATGTTCTGGATGAGATCGCGATAATGGCGCCGGCTGACCGGGTGGTCCTGGGCCAGGCAGTAGCGGGGAATGCGCGATCGGAACGGGTGATCAACCCGGGCGCCCCGCAGGGTCGGGTAGCGGACGAAGAATTTCTCGGGCAGACTGCGGGGTTCGAAGCAGACCAGACCCGGTTTGAGACCGTATTTCCTCGCGAGGGCGGCCAGTTTCCGCACCCGGTTGATATTCGCTTCGAGATAATGGGACGGCCAGAGCCCCCGGGTCAGCTCCGTATCCACAAAATGGTTCAGACCCGGTGCATAGGTGTAGAACTGAGGGTAGAACTCCGTCGCCGTCGTCTCCTCCATCGCCATGGGCGACGCCAGACCATTGACCTCGAGGTGGGTGAACCCGCACTCAGCGACCCGGCGGACATGGGCCTCCCGGTCAAAACCGCGGCCGTCGCGCCAGTATTGATTGAGGGAGGCGTCGAAGAGCGGGCGGTTGAGTTCGAAGGGGGACTCGATCAGCACCCCCTCCCGGAGGGCGGCCGGATCGATCCCCTCGAAGCCCCGCTCCGCCCAGGCCGCACCGGCAATCAGGAACGAACCGACATTGCTCGTCATTTCCCCGGATCCGTCCGCCCCGATCCGGATCCAGAGCCAGGAGCCGGACGGCATCGCATCCCCGGGCCGCAGGACCGGCCAGCGGCCGTCCTCGAGACAGAGTCGCAAGCCCGAGCCGGGCGTCGATTCGCGGGTCACCTTCGTTCCCGCGAGAACGTTGAGCGCGGCCGCCGCGGTCTCCTCCACCGGCAGGCAATGGGTCGGGATCGAAATCCCGGACACCTTGGGAAACTCGGGGTCAACTCTTGATTTTGTCATAAGAAACTGGGGATTTCAATCCGCCGGAAGACGGGAGCGATCTTCGTCTCACCCACCCGCGACCGTCTTGAGGCAACCGGATGCCTCCTCCGAAATCTCAAGGCCCAGACCCGGGCCGGCCGGCACCGTCAACCGGTCCTCCCGGACTTCCAGACCGGTCACGCAGGCCGTCTGGGTCAGGAATTGCGGCCCGTTCAACGCGCACGGATGGGTGATGCCCGCCCAGTCGTAGAGGTGCGCGGCCGCGGCCAGTGAAAGATCGGGATCGGTCAATCCGGATCCCAGAATCATCAAGCCCCTCTCCCTCATGGCCTCGACGATCGCCCTCGACGGGAACAACCCCGCATTGCGCGCCGGCTTCAGGGCGATCCCATCCATCATGCCAAGGTCGGCGAATTCCGCCGCTTCAACCGGCGAGAGGATCCCCTCGTCCATCAGAACGGGAAGCGCCCCGACCTTTTTGAGCGCCTGATACCCGCGAATTTGATTGGGCGGCAGCGGGGATTCCAGAACGTCGACGCCGGCATCGGCGAGACGCCGCGCCATGACCAGCGCCTCCTCCACCGTATACCCGGTGTTGGCGTCGGCCCAGAGGAAGCCGTTCGGAGCGATCTCCCGGACCCGGCGGGCCAGCTCGACATCGTAGTCTCCGTCCTGCGGTGAGCCGACCTTGATATTGAAGTTGCGGTAGCCGCGGGCGAGCCCCTCGACAATCTGTTCCTCGACCACCGCTCGCACGGGAGAGGCCACCGTCCAGCTCAGGAGCACTTCGCCGCGCCGCTGTCCTCCGAGCAGCTGACCGACCCCGATACCCCGGCGGCGGCCGGTCAGGTCGTGGCAGGCCAGGTCGACCGCGGCCTTGCAGAGAGGTTGCCCGACCGAGAAAGCGGGGCGGATGACGCGCTGCATGAGGGCGTGGAGGCCCGGGATATCATCCACCTCCAGGCCGATCAACTCCGGAGCCAGGTGGTGGTTGAGGGTGCTCAGGACGGTTTCGACCGTCTCATAGGTCCAACTGGGAACCGGCACCGCCTGCCCGCATCCGGTCCCGCCGTCTTCGTCGGTCAAGCGAACCAGGACGGACGGCCTCCGGACCACCCCGTCTTCCTGGGCCTTGAAGAACTTGAAGGTTCCCGCCACGGCATAGTCGAACCGCCCCGTCTCCACTTTAACAATACGCGCCATGATCGATGAGATCCCGGTGTGGAAGATTCCTGCCGGGTGGTCAGGCCCGTCCGTCGGTGGTCATCACGGGAACGGAGGTTTCCCGCGCCGCCGAAAGGAGGAGTGCGTCAAGGACGCCGTGAACGGTCAGCTGCATGCGGGGCGGCGAAGCGGGCTCGCGATCGGCGAGGATCGCCTCGGTCAGGTCCCGAATGGGGAAGACGATCAGATCGTCCCAGGCGGCCGGCTTGTCCGGAAGGACCTCGGTCTTGAGCTCGTCGGCGCCGTGATAGGCGTGCCGCCGGAGAACGAGATCCTCGCCCATCGGAATGACGACCAGGTCCAGGCCCGCCCGACTTCCCCGGATCTCCATCTTCTGGCGGGAGGGACCGTGCTCGCCGTTGCGTCGCTCGTAGTGGACGGTCAGCCCGCCGTCGCAGACCATTTCGGCGGCCAGACGTCCATCCACGTCGGGACAGGGCGGGGTCCGCTCCGCGGTCAGGGCAAAGTAGTTGGCGAGGGTGCCGAAGAGGGTGCGGGGACGGAAGCGTTCGCCAAGCACGAAGCACATCCAGTCCAGGTCGTAGACGCCCCAGTCGTAGGAAATGCCCCCGCCATTGAGCTTCGGGTCATTGCGCCAGGGGGCGAATTGCGTTCCGATCCGGTAACCCGGAGTGACCTGTTCATAATGCAACCGGTAGACTTCCCCCAATTCCCCGCTCTCGATGACGGCCCTGGCCCGCCTGGCCATTTCAGAATCCTGGTAGCGACCGGAGCAGCAGCTGATCTTGAGGTCCGGGCGGGCGGAGGCCGCCGTGATAACCTCCACCACCTCCTGGCGGCACAGGGTGAACGGTTTCTCGCAGACCACGTGCTTCCCCGCCCGGATGGCATCGATGATCATCGGTCGGTGCAGGAAGGGTGGCGTCGCAATGTAGACCGCATCGATTTCCGGATCGGCAAGCAGTTCACGGTAATCGGTCATCGATCGGGGTGCCTCCACCGTGGCCGCAAGCGCCCGGGCCGCCGCCTCGTCCACATCGGCCACGGCCCGCGCCACCGAACCGGAGCCCTCGGTGAAGACCCGGCCGACCGAACGGGCAATGGTGCCCGCCCCGATGATTCCATAGCGTATGGTTTTCATTTCAGACTCCCCGCCATTTTCTGATTCCCGCGCATGACGAAACCCAATCCTCAGTAAAGCGACTCCACCTGGCGGGAGAGCCGGCTGCGATTTCCCGCTTCCATGAAGCGGACGATCTCCACGCTCGTTTCGAGCGGAACCGGCGCCTCCCCTCCCTTGAAAAAGGCCACGACCGCTTCGAGCAGGCCGGCGAAATAGGAGCGTTGCGCCGACGCCACGTTGATGTGCACCGTTCGGTCGCGGAAGTGAACCATTCCGTGGAAGCCGTTGTCGCCGGTTCGATTGCCCCGGATGACACCGAAGCGACCGTCGTCCCAGCGCCCGATCAGGCAGTCGTGCGCCTCCGAGGAGTCGGCCAGCACACTGCGGCATCCTTTGCCGAGGCATCTGAAAAGCATCTCGATGGTGTGAACTCCATACCAGAAAAAGCCCGGATTGGTGGGGTCAATCGCCATCGGACCGCAGAAATCGGCTCCGGTCACCGGATCGTCCGCTTCCCCCGCGAGGGCATCGGTCAGTGCGGTGCTGAAACGCAAGGCGGAGGAGGTGAAAACCCGCGTCCCATGCTGCCGGGCCAGCGCAGCCATCGCCTCGGCATCCTTCACTGAGGCGGCAAAGGGCTTGTCGATGAAGACGGGCTTTCCGGCAGCGGCGATCCGGGCGAACTGGGCGTGGTGAACCCGACCGTCGACCGAGCAGAGCAGGATGGCATCACTGGCCGCCACCACCGCTTCGGGCGAATCCACGATCGCGACCCCGAATTTGTCGCGCAACTCGGCGGTGAAGCCCTCGATCCGGTCGCGGCTGGCCGGCATGTCGGGCGATCCGGCGGGCCAGGCGACGGTCACCTTCGCCCCTTCCTGATGTCCGTCCGTTGAGGGATCGTTGAGAAACCGGGTAAAGGCCCCGACATGGGACGTATCCAACCCTATGATACCCACTCGCATCGTTTCGCTCATCGTGTTTGTCTCCGTTCAGTTTCAGGTCTCCAGGAGTCGCTGGAGGATTCGTGAGGCCGCATCCAGCTCGGCCAGTTCGAGAAATTCGTGATCGGTGTGTGCCTGGGCCACGTTTCCGGGACCAAAGACGACCGCGGGGATTCCCCGTTCGGCAAAAGCCACCGCATTGGTGAGGTAGCCGGCCACGGTCGGCGCGTCATCGCGTCCCTCGCCGCGGATGGCGGCCTGAAGTTCCCGGACGAGGGGAATCCCCACCGGCGTGTCCAGAGCGGGCCGGTCATAGTGTGGGGTCACCGTGATCCGCCCATCACCATCGACAATTCGATGGATCTCCGCGAGCGCTCCTTCGGCCGTCTCTCCCGGAATCAGCCGTCGATCCACTTCGAGCACACAGCGGTCCGGCACGACATTGACGGCCGTTCCCCCATGAATCGTCCCCGGGTTGAGGGTCGGTCGCCCGAGACTCGGATGCGGGATTCGCTCCTCGAAATCCCGGACCAGGCCGGCAAGACCGTTCAAGACCCGGTTCATCCGGGCGATGGCATTGTCACCCAGAGCGGGATTGGATGCGTGGGCCGCGGTTCCCCGGGCCTCAACCTGGAAACGGACGAGTCCCTTGTGGGCATGAATGAGACGACAGAGGGTGGGTTCACCGGCGATGGCACCGCCGATTTCGAACCCGAAATCATGATCGAGCAAACGATACGCCCCCGTCTGCCGGTCCTCCTCATCGACGGTGGCCGAGAAAACCAGGGGCCCGACAAGACGGGAGGGATGGGCGGCGTAGTAGGCGATCCGCTCCATGAATACCGCCATCGACGCCTTGGTGTCGCAGGAGCCCCGGCCATAAAGCCGTCCGCCATCGAGACGCGGGACATACGGATCGCCTTCCCGCCAGCTGTCCGCGGAGACCGTGTCCAGGTGGGCGTCGAGAAGGAGAGCCGGACCCGAACCCGCCCGGATCATGGCGATGACGTTGTTCCGGCCGGGCAGGACTTCCTGCAGGGAGACATCGGCGCCCGCCCGCCGAAGCCAGTCCGCCACAAACGAGGCCAGCTCGGCCTCCCCGGGGCCGCCAAAGGAAGGGTTGACGCTTCTGATCGCGACAAGCTCCCCAAGCAGTCCTGCCGTATCGATCAGGACAGCCATCGGGACAGGTTCTGCCGGACGAAATCATCATCGGTCAACTCGGGATACTGACGGCAGACCCGATCAAGATCCTCCGCCTGTCCGGGTGAAAGCGATTCCTCCGGATTGAGGCACCAGATGCCTTCCAGCAGCCCCTGGCGCCGCAGCACCTCGAGAATACCCGGGATGACCCCCGCAAATCCGTTGGCCGCATCAAAGACGGCGGCGTTGGCATCGGTCAGGCGGGCATTGGCCCGCAGCCAGTCGGAATCGATCCGGTCGCTCTTCCGCACCTCACGGATCCTGTCCATCACTTCGACCGCCTTCCGGGTCCAGACCCCCCATTGCCCGAGCAGTCCGCCCACGATGCGCACCGTGCGCCCCGATCCGCTCGCAATGGAGAAAGGGGTGAGCAGGTCGGCGATGATATTGTCGTCGTTCCCGGTGTAGAGTGCCACGTCGTCGCGGCCCGAATCGGCGAGGGCACGAACGACATCATTGGTCTGGTAACGATTGAAGGGCGCCATCTTGACCGCCAGAAGGCTCGCCTGGTCCATCACCTCACGCCAGAATCGATAGGGCAGGAAGCGACCGCCGACCGCAGGTTGAAGGTAGAAACCGATAACCGGCAAAACCTCCCCCACCCGCCCGAGGTGGTCCACCATCCCTTCGATGGGAGAATCCCGAAAGGCGGTCAGGCTGACGAGTCCGGCGTCATAGCCCAGCGAGGCCGCCAATTCGGCCTCGCGAATGGCCTGCTCGGTCCGCCCACAGATGCCCGCAATCAGCGCAAAGGGACGCGGACGGGCCTCGAGGGACGCCTTTGCTTCCTCGGCGGCGAGTTCCAGCACGGGGTGGAAAAGATCGATGCCCGGCTCGCGGATCTCGAACTGGGTCGAGTGGACGCCGACGGCGATGCCGCCGCATCCGGCGTCCAGATAATATCGGGAGAGGGCACGCTGGCGGCGTTCATCGAGGCGAC